>JAEEJA010000008.1 GCA_016281605.1 Lachnospiraceae bacterium | reverse complement strand
TCTCGGTCGGGAGCGAACCCGCCAAAATCGCAGAAACACAAAAAAGGGATGGTTCTGAGGCTGTCTCGGTCGGGAGCGAACCCGCCAAAATCGCAGAAACACAAAAAAGGGATGGTTCTGAGGCTGTCTCGGCCGGGAGAGGAACCGCCAAAATCGTAGAAATCCTAAAAAGGGATGGTTCTGAGGCTGTCTCGGTCGGGAGAGGAACCGCCAAAATCGTAGAAATACTAAAAAGGGATGGTTCTGCAGCTGTCTCGGCCGGGAGAGGAACCGTCAAAATCGTAGAAAACCTTAAAAGGGATGGTCCCGAAGCTAAAACTTCCGTCCCACAGCCGGTACTTTTAACGAAAATCCGAAAAAGTACGGTTCCGTCGAGGTGAATCCCGAGGAGCGAACCCGCCAAAATTGCAGAAACACTAAAAAGGGATGGTCCTGTAGCTGTCTCGGTCGGGAGAGGAACCGCCAAAATCGTAGAAATACTAAAAAGGGATGGTTCTGCGGCTGTCTCAGTTGGGTGCGAACCCGCCAAAATCGCAGAAACACAAAAAAGGGATGGTTCTGCAGCTGTCTCGGTCGGGAGAGGAACCGTCAAAATTGCAGAAACACTAAAAAGGGATGGTTCTGCAGCCGCCTCGGCCGGGAGAGGAACCGTCAAAATTGCAGAAACACTAAAAAGGGATGGTTCTGCAGCCGCCTCGGTCGGGAGAGGAACCGCCAAAATCGCAGAAACACAAAAAAGGGATGGTTCTGAGGCTGTCTCGGTTGGGAGAGGAACCGCCAAAATTGTAGAAAACCTTAAAAGGGATGGTCCCGAAGCTAAAACTTCCGTCCCATAGCCAGTACTTTTAACAAAAATCCGAAAAAGTACGGTTCCTCTGAGGTCTGAAAAGGGAGAGGAACCGCCCAAATAGCAAAAAAACTAAAAAGGAACGGTGTATTTCCGAAATCAGCTTCGAAGTCTGTGAGATAATCGGTGATGATTTAGATTGTCTTAAAAAGCTCGCATATAGCTTGTTCATTGGGGATTACTGTCTTTCGGAGAATATTTTCAAGTATGATATCTTTATTTTTCATTACAGCTTCTATCTTTTTACCGAGAAGCTGAGCCACATTGAACGAAACAAGTAATCCAAGTTTCTGGTAGTATTGCTGGAGTTTTGCAGGATCCGAGATGCCTGTGTACTTCATAAAGAAAAGATTTCCTGCCTTGAAAATTAGTTCCGAAGGCATTCCTGTGCTCTGTTCTATGACAGCCTTGTTTCTCTGAGGGGCTGAGAGCATATCACGGAATATACCTACGAGATCACAAACAGGCGGTCCCAATGAGATAGACTGCATATCGATAAGTAAAAGTTCACCATTTTGTATCATTATATTTCCAGGGTGCAGATCATTATGTATAAGTGTATCCGATTCAGGAATGGAATCAACTATACGGTGCAATGCAGTAATTTCTTCGGGTGTGCAGAAATTCTTCATATTTTCAATATTAGTATGTGATATATCCTGTATTCTCGAAAAACTACCTTTAGGAATATGTGTGCTGTGAAGTTTTTTTACAAGCTCAACATATGCATCCGTGTATTCTTCCAATTTTTCTGGATAAAGAGTCATAGTATGTCCGAGAGTATCAGAGTTTATCAGCTCAAACACTATACCAAAGCAGTCACCGACTTTGACAGTGTCATATGCGATGACCGAGGGAATATCATTCATAATTGCAGTTTTGGCAAAACTTCGCTCCTGATCTATCTCTTCAAGTTGCATCCATGGCTGATATACTTTTACTATCTTATCGTCATCGAGTCGGTAAACAGTACCATTTCCACCCTGTCCTATCTTTTGACATCCTTCAATGCTTAATTCACGTAATTTTTTTCGCACATTAAGAAGTTCGGTAAAGCCAGTTGTATCGAATATATCATATAATTCATTTGAAACATTGACTACATCAAGGCTTTTGCCTGACATCTTGCGTACCTTCATAAGCACACGAAGCCCTGCACTTGATATGTAGTTAAGGTTTTCAGCATCGAAAGAAGGCTCCAAATCTATGTGAGATTCTAGCACTTCTAATATTGCTTTTTCAGTCTCAGCAGCATTGTTAGTGTCTATCCTGCCTTCAAGGTAAATAATTAGTTTTCCGTTTTTTTCTGTAGTTCTCATATTTTCCTCCATGCCATCTTTAATTAAATAATTGAAAAAATATCCCGAATGTACTTTTATCTATGATATATGATTATATTCATTTTTGTCAAGAGCTTCGCAGAAGGTTTATTTTTTGGGTTTTTCTTTTGATTTCCGTCCCACAGCCGGTACTTTTAACGAAAATCCGAAAAAGTACGGTTCCGTCGAGGTGAATCCCGAGGAGCGAACCCGCCAAAAACTTAGAAACAGCGAAAAATACGGTTCTCGTGCGGTCCAGAGAGGGGAGCGAACCCGCCAAAATCGTAGAAATACTAAAAAGGGATGGTTCTGCGGCTGTCTCGGCCGGGAGAGGAACCGCCAAAATCGTAGAAATCCTTAAAAGGGATGGTCCGGATGTAACTGCAGGCGGGAGTGGACCATCCTAAATTACAAATTTCCTCAAAAGGGATGGTCCTACGTGAGTCTCAGTGGGAGTGGACCATCCTAAATTGCAGATTTCCTCAAAAGGGATGGTTCGGAAGCTTTGATTTCCGCCCCACAGCCAGAACTTTTGACTAAAACCGTGAAAAATACTGGTCCGCCGAGGTTTGCAGCAGGGAGAGAACCATCCTAAATTGACGAAAACCTCAAAAGGGATGGTCCTACGTGAGTCTCGGCGGGAGTGGACCATCCTAAATCGCAAATTTCCTCAAAAGGGATGGTTCTGAAGTAACTGCTGACAGGGGTGGACCATCCTAAATCGCAGATTTTCTTAAAAGGGATGGTTCTGAAGTAACTGCTGACAGGGGTGAACCATCCTAAATTGCAAATTTTCTCAAAAGGGATGGTCCCGAAGCTAAAACTTCCGTCCTGCAGCCGACGTCGGTCCCACCCCAACCCCTAAAAACTAAAAAAGGACAGATAAAGGCAAGAATAAAGTAGCATATAAATGATTTACATGTTATAATGCCATGGTACATAACCTGAAGTAAAAAAAGCATACACAAACATACATAACATTTACCACAAAAGCATACACAAACATACATAGCATTTACTACAAAATCATACACGGAGGAAAGAAATGAGTATAATAAGAGACGAAAGCCTTTACAAATCAGGAGAATTAAAGATAGAGTGGGTAAGAAGAAACTGTCCTCTCCTAAGAAGTTTAAAAGAAGACTTTGAGAGAGAGAAACCTTTCGAAGGTAAAAAAATAGCACTATCGATACATTTGGAGGCAAAGACAGCATTTCTTTGTGAGGTCTTGGCAGCCGGCGGTGCCGAGATGCATATAACCGGAAGCAATCCGCTTTCAACCCAGGATGACATAGCAGCAGCCCTTGTAAAACAGGGTTTAAACGTATACGCATGGCACGGAGCTACTGATGAAGAGTACTTTTCACATATCAGAGCAGTGCTTGAGAATAACTGCAATATTATAGTTGATGACGGTGGAGATCTTGTAAATATGCTCCATACTGAGATGCAGGATAAGGTTCAGTACGTAATCGGAGGATGCGAAGAAACAACCACAGGTATTCTCAGACTTCGTTCTATGGACAGGGATGGAAAGCTTTCATTCCCGATGGTTATGGTAAATGATGCGGATTGTAAGCATCTTTTCGACAACAGATATGGAACCGGTCAGTCCGTATGGAATGGAATAAATAAAACAACAAACCTTATAGTTGCCGGAAAAACCGTTGTTGTTGCAGGTTACGGATGGTGTGGAAAGGGTGTTTCCATGAGAGCAAAGGCTCTCGGTGCTAAGGTAATAATAACCGAAATTGATCCTGTAAAAGCGATTGAAGCCGTTATGGACGGATTTGAAGTTATGACTATGGCAAAAGCATCTAAGGTTGGCGACGTATTTGTGACTGTAACAGGGTGTGCAGGAGTTATAAGAGAAGCTGATTTCATGCAGATGAAGGAAGGTGCTATCCTCTGCAATGCAGGGCACTTTGATGTTGAAATTGATATGAAGAGACTTCGTGAAATAAGTGTTTCTGCTGATGAGATGCGTGAAAATATAATGGGTTACACTCTTACAAACGGAAAACATATATACATATTGGCAGAAGGAAGACTTGTAAATCTTGCAGCCGGAGATGGTCATCCGGCAGAAATTATGGATATGAGTTTTGCAATCCAGGCACTTAGTGTTAAGTATTTGGTTGAGCACGAAGGTGAAGATATGCCGAAGCTTATTAAGGTTCCGGAAGAGGTTGATAAAGAGGTTGCATGGAGAAAACTTAAGTTCTTAGGCAAGGAAATAGATGTGCTTACGAAGGAGCAGGAAGAGTACCTCAACAGTTCTACGGTTTAACTCAGTCGGAGAAAGCCCCCACCTCTAGGTAAAAGCATAGGTGAGAGTACTCGCAAGCGAGTCTTGACAAAAGATACACCAGAAAAGAAAGATGAGTAAATTATGCCATCAAAACATAAAAAGTTAAAAATGATAATAACCGGTATTTTACTGGTTATTATCTGTTTTTTTGTAATTAAAAATGTATCGTTTAAGTCTGTTTCTACATACGATAAAGAGAAAAAAGAGCTTCAAAAAACCGGCTCTGTGGATGATAATATTATTATCAAGGGCGAAGCTTTTGATGATCAAAATTCCGATAATGAAAATGATGATATAAAAGACAGCTCTACAAATCCAGATAATAGCAGCGATTCGTCAATATCTGATAATGATGGCAAATCAACCGGTTTCAATAAAAATGATAAGCACGGAAAGTCTGAAAAAACTGAAACGAACAGCGAATCAGACGAAATCAGTAAGTCCGACAAGTCCAACAAAACCGACAGCTCGAGTAAATCGGACAAGTCCGACAAGTCCAACAAAACCGACAGCTCGAGTAAATCGGACAAGTCCGAAAAGTCCGGCAAAACCGACAGCTTGAGTAAATCGGACAAGTCCGACAAGTCCGGCAAAACCGACAGCTCGAATAAATCAGACAAGTCCGACAAGTCCAACAAAACCGACAGCTCGAGTAAATCGGATAAGTCCGGCAAAACCGACAGCTCGAGTAAATCGGATAAGTCCGACAAGTCCAACAAAACCGACAGCTCGAGTAAATCGGATAAGTCCGACAAGTCCGGCAAAACCGACAGTTCAACTACAGCCGACACATCTTCCGGTTCAACTGCTACATCCGAAGCAGGAGACAAAACCGGAGCGAGTACTGCTAACGATAATAATTCTTCCAAAGAAGGTAGCAGTAATCAAAATTCCGGTTCAACCTCAGAAAACTCGGGATATACCTCGCCTCAGCCGAACCAAAAGCACTTTGATGTGACCATATCCATAACCTGTAAAGAGCTGAGCAGCGATAAAACTCAGGTTGATGAGGAAGTAAGAAAGTACATACCGGATGACGGCATAATACTAAAAAAGACAGTTGTAAGCGTAACGGATGGAACAACGGTTTACGACATACTTGCTGCTGTTTGTAAGCAGCAGGAAATAGCCTTAGATGCTTCATATACACCACTTTATAAATCCTACTACATAAGGGGAATTAATCACATATATGAGATGCAGGCAGGAAGGTTCAGTGGTTGGGTTTACACAGTGAGTTCAATCTCTCCAAATGTCGGTGCCAGCGCCTATAAGGTGTGTGAGGGTGATGATATAGTTTGGAGCTATACAGTGGATGGAAAACCGTAGGAAATCAACTCAGAGGAGTGAAATTCTGGAATAATCGAAGCAGTTCCACTCTGGAAAACCGTAGGAAATCAAGTCAAAAACACATAATTAAAACATAGGAATAAAAAATGAAAGAGATAACATTTTCTGAAATGCATCCTCTGGTAAATTGCTTATACATAGTTCTTATGCTTATATTTACCATGATAACCATGAACCCGGTGCTAGTGCTTCCGCTTATGGTATTAGGATACATTTACCTGGTGTGGATAAAAGGATTTAGAGTCAGTTTAACGCTATTAATACTAGCAATTCCCGTTTTTATATTTGCATGTATTATTATCCCTCTCTTTTCGCACAACGGAATTACTCCACTTTTTTATATAAATGACATGCCATTTACGCTTGAAACGGTTCTGTTTGGTCTCATGGCCGGAGCAGTCCTGATGACAGTAATTATATGGTTTCAGGTTGGGCAGGTGTATATTGACAATGAAAAATTCCTTTATCTCGTGGGAAGGCTTCTGCCCACCATAGCGCTTATTCTATCGCTTTCACTTAGGATGATTCCACTGTTTGTACACAGATATCGTGAGATAAGCGATGGTCAAAAGGGCCTTGGACGAGATAAAAGCAATATGGGTTTCCTTAATAAATGTCGCTTCGAGGCGAAAAAAATATCCATTTTAATTGGATGGTCCCTAGAAAACTCAGTAAAGACAGGCATATCCATGGAGTCGAGAGGATATGGGGCGAAAAGGCGTACAAGCTTCCATCTCTTTAGATTTCGCAGGAGTGATGCGAGTGCTCTGATAAGCATGATTTTACTTAGCATTTATCCCCTGATTTTGCTTGTAAGAGGGAAATTTAAGGTGAATTTCTTCCCACAGATAGAGATGACATCATTTACCGCAGAAAGGTTAGCGGCACTAATTATGATCATCGTTACAAGCCTGATTCCCGCCATCGTTACAGTAATTGAAAAAATCAGAAATCGCTAAGAAAAATATCGGATTTTTCATAAATTATAAAGCAAAAATTCGAAATAATAATTCTGAAAATGTTTACATAAAATTTGAAATTTTAACTCAGATATGGAGAAAAATATGATTTCGAAAGATATCATTAGATTTGAAAATGTATCGTTTAGATATCCCAATACAACAAAGAAATCCCTCGAAAATATCAGCTTTTCTGTGAAGGAGGGAGAGTTCGCAGTGATTTGCGGGGCGTCAGGCTGCGGAAAGTCAACGTTGGCAAATCATTTTAAGAAGGCCCTTATTCCCTTCGGTGAATGTGAAGGAGATATGTATTTTTACGACAAAAGCATAAAAGACTTAGACGATATGCAGTCTGCGCTTAGGATTGGAGTGGTGCAGCAGGATACGGACGCCCAGACAGTTACTGACAAGGTGTATCACGAACTTGCATTTGGATTGGAAAATGTAGCGTTTAAAAACGATGAAATCTACAGACGCGTGACAGAGATGTCGGAGTACTTTGGCCTCGGCAAAATATTCAGAAAGGATGTTAATTCAATATCAGGTGGAGAGCGCCAGATAGTAGCACTTGCAAGCGTCCTTGCCATGCACCCGGATTTGCTTGTGTTAGATGAGCCTACAGCCCAGCTAGACCCCATAGCAGCAGCGCGATTTATGGATATGTTGGTTCGCATAAATCAGGAGTTTGGAACCACCGTCGTAGTGACAGAGCAGCGACTCGAAGGGATTATACCATTGGCTGACAAGATTATCCTTATGGAAGGCGGTAGGATATACGATATATGTGAACCCAAGGCCCTCGCGAGTGCAGTAGCAAGATATGATAAAGATAATAATTCAGCCTACCCTGTATACAGATCGCTTCCTGCAAGTATACGATTGTATAAGGAAGTGGGGGATATGTGCAGTGTACCGTATGGAGTTAATGATGTGAAAGATAGTGAAAATGCAGGGCGGCGCGACGGCAGAATTAACCCTACACTCAGAAGAAAAATATATGCGAGTGAGAGCGCGCCGGTAAACGTAAGCGAGGGTAGAAGATTTTTAAAAAATGTAGTGGAAATTCTAAGGTCTGAGAGCGAAAATGAAGGGGCTGAGAAAAAATCCGGAGGGTATGAAAGTAAATATGAAACAGAAGATGATGTTCAACCGTTAGAGGTAAAAAAAGAGCTCCCGGAAAGAGGTAAACCGGATTTTGCAATAAAAGCAAAAGACATTTCATTTTCTTATGAAAAAAAGAAAAAAACTCATGAGGATACATACATTATTAAAAAATTGGAGATAAAAATCCCTGAAAATTCTATATATGCTATTATGGGAAGTAACGGATCGGGTAAGACAACCCTACTTAAGCTACTTGCAGGCATATATAAACCTCAAAAGGGAAGTATAAAAACAACGGGAAAGGTGACATACCTGGCGCAAAACCCGGTCTCTCTTTTTACAGAAATAACCGTGGAAGATGAGTTGGCAGAGATTTTTGCAACTTATGAAAGGAAAGAAATAAAGCTGCCTGACGCTGCAATAATAGAGAAGGTCAGTGAGATGCTTGAATTGCTGCATCTTACGGATGTCAGAAAGCATAATCCGTATGACTTAAGTGGTGGTCAGAAGCAAAGACTCGCCCTTGGTAAAGCGCTTTTAACAGAACCCGATATTCTTTTGTTAGATGAGCCAACAAAGGGGTTGGATGCAGCTTACAAGGCTGAACTCGCAAGGCTTTTACAAGAAAAACAAGGTCAAGGTATGACTGTAATCATAGTCTCTCATGATATAGAATTTGTGGAGTGCGTTGCGACTCATGCTGCACTTATCTTTGATAAAGAAATCAGAGTTGCAGGTGATAAGAGAGAATTCTTTATGGAAAATCGCTATTATACTACATCCGCGAGGGTTCTAAGCAGAGGAATAGTTCAGGACGCACTTAATGTAGAGGAAATCGTAGAGAGAATATTTGAGTAAAAATAAAACTCAGTTATCGAAGAAAAATTTGAGTAAAAATAAAACTCAGTTGTCGAAGAATGATTAGAGTAAAAAATCATTACAAAAAGAATGGAGGAAATCAGGGTATGAATGCATTTAAAATTACAAAAAAGAATACTTCAAATTTTGA
>JAEEJA010000007.1 GCA_016281605.1 Lachnospiraceae bacterium | reverse complement strand
CTATTCACTTGTCAATCTTCTGTTTGCTTAAAGCGACTCAATTTCTTTCTCATCACTCAAGATGTTTTCCTTTAAGTGCGTCAGCGAGATATATAATATCACCCTGCAACTACTTTGTCAACAACTTTTTTTATTTTTTTTGATGAAAATGTTTATCATTTATTTGTAATGTATAAATCACCTTTTTCGATGGTGTTTTGTACGTAGCCTCTTGTAATTTCAGCTCCTCGCTTTACCTTTCCATCGTAGTGCTGTATAAATAAGAACATTCTGCTGTCTTTTATGTATCGCCCTGATGAATATGTTGCGATAACTCCGTCATTCATATTTGCTTCCCGATCTTTGTCGGTTAAACGATTTCCCATACTCCATACCTGGAGTTGTACCCGGATTTCTCTTCTAAATTATCACTATCTTTGCCTTCTGTATAAGGCACAGCATCACCTGAGCACATTGTTATATTCTTCAGTGCAGGAAGGTAGGCTGCATCAGAATTATTCTCTTTACTGCAATACAGGTAAACTGTCTTACCATTTGTTCCATCGTTTACTGATATAACGCATTTTACAAAAGAATATCACACATTATTATAAAAAATTTTATACCATTGTTTTCTCTCGTCTGTATAAGTATAAAGTATATCATTTTTATCATAAAAATGCAAACCTAGGTGTTATTTTTGTTGTATTTCCGTCAAATTTTTGTTATTATAAAATTAGGAATTATGACTTCAAAAATGTAACATTTTTTTATTGGGTAGGTTACAAAAAACAACTTATTGATTTTTTAGGAGGTTAACAAATGGCAAAACTAAATGCCGCTGCTACGGCAAAAATCAAGGAGATTTGCTCTCGTTACAAAGACGAGAAAACTCCTCTTATGATGATTCTTAGCGACATTCAGAATGAGTATGGATATATTCCTCTTGAGGTTCAGGAGATTGTATCTGCTGAGACCGGTATATCCGTTGCTGAAATCTATGGGGTTGTAACTTTTTATTCTTTTTTCTCTCTTACCCCAAAGGGAAAATATGTTATCGGCTGTTGTCTGGGTACAGCTTGTTATGTTAAGGGGGCCCAGCAGGTTATAGATAAATTCTGCGAACTGCTTCATGTGGAACCTGGTCAAACTACTGATGATGGTCTTTTTACAATTGATGCACTGCGTTGCATAGGCGCATGTGGTATAGCACCTGCCGTTAGTATCAATGGTAAGGTTTATCCTAAGATGACTGTTTCTCAAGTTCAGGAAGTCATCGCCCAGTATCTTATTCAAGAAGAAAAAGGGAAGGAGGCAGGTGTATAATGATTAAAACTATAGAAGCTCTTGATGATCGTATAAAAAGCTGTACTGACTGCTTTGAAGAAAAAATAAACGGTAGCGACGGTAAGCGTCATATTGTTCTTTGCGGCGGTACAGGATGTCTTTCCAATAATTCAAAGGAAATCAAAGAAAAATTTGAGAAAGTTTTAAAAGATAAAAATCTGGAATATAAAGCGACAGTTAATCAGGTAGGTTGCTTTGGTTTCTGTTCTCAGGGACCTTTTGTAAAAATCTTTCCTGAGGATACACTCTACAGACTTGTATCAATCGATGATGTTGAAGAAATCGTTGAATCCGACATTATGAATGATAAAATCGTTGAGCGTCTGCTTTATGTGGAACCTTCTACCTCTGAGAAGGTTAAGAAGCAGGATGATATTAATTTCTATAAAAAACAAAAGCGAATCGCTTTACATGGTTGTGGTGTTATAAATCCTGAGGATATAACAGAGGCACTTGGTGTAGGCGCATTTGAAGGATTAAAGCGTGCTCTTTCCATGGATCGACAGGCCGTTATAGATGAAGTTCTTGCTTCAGGTATCAGAGGTCGAGGCGGTGCAGGTTTCCCTTCAGGCAGGAAATGGCAGTTTGCTTACAATGATGAAAGCGATGAAAAGTATGTTGTTTGTAACGGTGACGAGGGTGATCCTGGTGCATTTATGGATAGAAGTATACTTGAGGGTAATCCTCTTGCTGTAATTGAGGGTATGATGATTGCAGGATATGCAATAGGTGCTTCTCATGGATATTTTTATGTACGTGCTGAGTACCCTATTGCTGTAAACAGACTTAAAATTGCTATAAAGCAAGCTGAGGACACTGGCCTTCTGGGCGATAATATACTTGGAACAGGCTTTTCTTTCAGATGTCACCTCCGTCTTGGAGCCGGCGCATTTGTCTGCGGTGAAGAAACTGCACTTCTTAACTCAATCGAAGGTAAGCGTGGTATGCCACGTCCGAGACCTCCTTTCCCTGCAGTTAAGGGATTATGGGGTAAACCGACTATCATCAATAACGTAGAAACTCTCGCCTGTATTCCTTTTATACTTAGAGAGGGAGCTGAGAAGTTCGCATCCGTCGGAACCGAGAATTCCAAGGGTACCAAGGTATTTGCTCTGGGTGGAAAGGTTAATAATGTTGGACTTGTGGAAGTTCCTATGGGAACTACTCTCAGAGAGCTTATATATGATATAGGTGGTGGAATCCCGGGTAACAAGAAGTTTAAGGCTATCCAGACAGGTGGACCTTCCGGTGGTTGCCTTACAGAAGAGTATTTGGATGAACCTATAGACTTTGATAACCTGGTGCAGAAGGGTTCTATGATGGGTTCAGGCGGCGCTATAGTAATGGACGAAGACAATTGTATGGTCGACGTTGCAAAGTTCTACATGGAATTTATATGTGAGGAGTCCTGCGGAAAGTGTTCTCCATGTCGTATAGGTACCAAGAGAATGTTGGAAATACTTACACGTATAACTGAAGGTCAGGGTACCATGGAAGACTTAGATACCCTCGAAGAGCTTAGTAAAACAGTAAAGAATAACTCTCTTTGTGCTCTTGGTCAGACTTCCGCAAACCCTGTAAACTCTACACTTGCACACTTCAGAGACGAGTATATAGCTCATATCGTTGATAAGAAGTGTCCTTCACATGTATGTAAATCACTTATGGAATATTACATTGATCCTGATAAATGTATCGGCTGCGGTCTCTGCGCTAAGGGATGTCCTGTGGATTGTATCAAGAGAACTGATTACATAGCAGAAGGACATAAGCTTGCATCTCTAAAGATTAATGCTTCAGAGTGCGTAAAGTGTGGTTCATGTATCAGTGTATGTAGAGTTAATGCTATTTCAAAAATATAAATTTCTTGTATGATTTTATAAAGATTGGAGAACGACTATGGCGAAAATTAATATAAAAATAGAGGGGATTAGCTACGAGGTCGAGGAAGGCTTAACTATATTAGAAGCAGCCAAAACCTGTGGTTATGAGATCCCATCTCTCTGTGCATTTAATCACGGAGAGTGTAACCAGGGTTCCTGCCGTGTGTGTCTGGTAGAGGCTACAGGCGCAAGAGGCTTGGTGGCAAGCTGTGTATATCCTGTTGCAGATGGCATGGAAATAAAGATTTCATCACCTGCAGCTATAGAGGCAAGGCGTGACAGCGTAGAACTCTTGCTTTCTAATCATAATAAAAATTGTCAGCAATGTGATAAAAACGGACAGTGTGAACTTTTATATGTTGCGAATCTTACAGGAGCCAGAGATGATGCATTTGCAGGAGGTCACTCGGAAGTGCATATAGACAGACTTGCTCCTTCACTTACAAGGGATACTTCAAAGTGTATACTTTGCGGAAGATGTATCGAACGTTGTAAGAATGCTCACGGTTTAGGTATACTCGGATACGAGAACAGAGGTTTTGAAACCTTTGTATCTCCTGCTTCCGACAGAAGCTTTGCTGATTCACCATGTATACAGTGTGGTCAGTGTGTAAATGTATGTCCTACCGGTGCACTTATGGAAAACTCCGAGATATGGAAGATAGATGAGGCTATGAAAGCAGGAAAAACCGTGGTTGTACAGGCAGCTCCTGCTGTAAGAGCTGCTTTAGGCGAGGAATTTGGATATCCTATCGGAACACCTGTTACCGGCAAGATGGTGGCAGCCCTCAGAAGACTTGGTTTCTACAGAGTATATGATGTTAACTTTGGTGCAGACCTTACCATCATGGAGGAAGGGACAGAGCTTCTGGGACGCTTAAATAACGGCGGTGTACTTCCTATGATTACATCCTGCTCACCGGGTTGGATTAATTATGCTGAGTATAATTACTCCGATTTGCTTCCTCATCTTTCATCATGTAAGTCACCTCATGAGATGCAGGGTGCAATCATAAAGTCCTACTGGGCTGAGCAGCATGATATAAAGCCTGAAGATATATTTGTGGTTTCTGTCATGCCTTGTGTAGCTAAGAAGTTCGAAAAGGATAGAGAACAGCTTAAGGTTAATGGCTTAAATGACGTAGATGCTGTTATTACCACTCGTGAATTGGCTCGCATGATAAGAAGAAGTGGTATCAGATTTGATAAACTTCCGGATGAAGATTGGGATCAGGATATCATGGGCGATTATTCCGGAGCCGGTGTAATCTTCGGTGTTACCGGCGGTGTTATGGAAGCGGCTCTCAGAACTGTTTATCATGTACTTACCGGAGAAGAAAAAGAGGAGATTACATTTACCGAGGTTCGCGGACACGACGCAGGCATAAGAGAAGCTTTTATAGATATTAACGGAACAGTTGTCAATGTTGCGATTGCTTCAGGTATGAAGTCAGCTAAGATTCTTCTTGATGAAATCAGAGAAGGATCTTCCAGATATCAGTTTATAGAAATCATGGGTTGTCCGGGTGGATGTATAAACGGTGGAGGTCAGCCTTATGTCAGACCACAGCTACTTCCTCATGAAGATGATGATATACTTGATACATACAAGGAAAAGAGAGCACAAGCCCTCTATACAGAGGATGAAAGACAGGTTATCCGTCAATCCCACAATAATCCTCAAATTAAGGAGCTGTATGAGAAGTTCCTAGGAGAACCTAATTCTCATAAGGCTCATGAGCTTTTACATACTACATATGCTGCAAGAGAAGGTTTTAACTCAATTGAATAAATATCTAAGTTAAATCTCCTAACGTGATACGAATAGTTAGCTTTGCTAACTATTGAATTCGAATTCAAAAAAGAGTAGTGGTGCTTCTTTCACCGCTACTCTTTTTCTCTTTCATATTATATTATAATTGCAATAAATGCTTTTTTGTAAATAACAATCATCATTATTGAAAATACCAATAATGCATAAAATTATATATTTCTATTTCATAATAGGAATTATGATATCAACACAAAATTCATCTTTTTTTTCTATGTATAAAATACCGTTTTTGTTTTCTACTATATCTTTTACGTTTATCAAACCGTATCCATGCATAATATCCTTATCCTTATTAGCATCTCTTCTATTGAAGGTATTTCTTACATGGATACAAAACATATCCTTGTCGTTTATAATTATTTTTGTTCTAATATAATTTGATTCAACTGCATTTTTTAAGCAAGCCGTTATGGCATTGTCCATAATATTACCTATAATAATACACAATTCATAATCATTAACCGGAATTCGATTACTATCAATGTTTATATATGTTTCAAATGTTACACCTTTTTCAGAACACAAAGAGCTGTAATTGGTAAACAATGAGTCTATAACCAGGTTGCCCGTAGTATAATCACAGTAATAATTCTCCAAATCATCTAGTGATAAATCCAAATAAGCAATCAACTCATCGTATTTTCCTTCCTCAACATAGTTTTTTATCATATAATAATGATTTTTTGTATCATGAATCAGTTTTCTTGTGGATTTATACATTGAACTCAATTGATTATACTTATCTCTCTGATAAGTAGATATTTTCTCCAATTGGGTTAATCGAAGCGTTCTTTCTGCCTGTTGATAATAAAATGATACAAGAATATAATTTAATATATTTAATACGGCTAAGCATATTATACTTATGAAACTATAATAATTACCATTTGAGAGTTCGTGTAACGGAGTAAAAATAATTATAATCAAAGATATAGCTGGCGACAATAAAAGGATCAGCTCATAACTTATCATTAATTTATACTTCTTCTTGAGCAAAACAAATATGATAATAACAAACAGCATCATCAACAATTCTGAACTCAAACTAAGTATGGATGTTGTTTCTTTGGTGTTGGATTCAATCCAATCCGGATTTATACCTCGAACAATAGTTGTTATTAAAAACTTAGAAAATAAAACCAAAATTTGGAATGATAAGGCGAAAAATATTTTCTTAAATTGGCTACACTCATATAAATTTCCTATTAATACGATTGAAAGAATACTAATTAGGTTCCCGGAAATAAACAAAAATCGACGTGGTATATAAATCGAATATATATCATAGATATATATCACAACTTCCATGAGTACATAACATAAAACAAAAATAGAGGGCTTAACACTTTTTTTCTTGTTTTTAAAGTTGCATTCATATATGTAATAACAACAAACATATCCAAAATAAGTGTTATGACATTGATAGTAATATTAAACATTTTTTCTCCATTTCAATAACAATTTGAACTATTATTTTCAAGACTCACTCAAGAGTCTTGCGCATGATATTTAAAACAAATAGTCAACGACACTTTCGTTGACTATTAATATATTAAACATTATTGTAAGTAATAATTAATTTTGAAAATTTCTTTTTTAATTCCTTGGTTTTATTTCTACTCATTGTAATAACATCCGAGTTATTCAATACAACTTCATTCCCTTTTATATATTTAACATTCAATATACTTACCAAAGTATTTCTATTGCACAAATAAAACTCACAATTATTCAATTTCCTTTCCCATTCAGAAATTGTTCCTTTACCTATGATTTTTTCTGAATTTAAATGAAAAATGAGTGTCTTTGATTTACTATCTAATGTTTCTATATAAATAATTCTTTTAATATTTACCGGAATTTCATCTCCGTTCGAATTAATAACTGAATACAAAACATTTTTATCTTTAACAGAATCGACTATATCACTTAATACATGAGCAATATTTTCGAAGGTTACAGGTTTTGATAAATAGTAATACGGGTGGACCTTAAAACTATCTTGCATATATTGCGGATAACTACTAACATAAACTATATATAATTCCTTATCAAAGTTTCGTATTTCATCAGCGATTTTTAAGCCGTTTTTACCCGGCATTTCAACATCTAAAAAAACCAAATCAAAATCACCTTTACTATGATAATCACTTAAAAGAGCATCGCCGGATTCATATTCAGAAATACTTAACTCTATATCTGTCTTAAACATATATTCAAACAAATGATGAAGTATATCCTTACGATACACTTCATCATCATCACATATTGCTACCTTTAAAATGAGCATTTTAAATACCTTCTTTAGACTATATCAGATAAAACTGTATACTTTTTAGCATCTTCCAAATCTTTAACTGATTCCATAATTGGTGATTTTTTGTGTTTTAACACGATTCCAATATTTTTTTCTTTATCGAAACCATAAACAAATTTGAATATTTTTGATGAGTTATTTTTAAATGTAATTGATTTTTCTGATTTTTTATTCTCTAAATTATATATATTTAGTTTTTTGTTATAACTTACATATATTCTTCCATTATTTACATATTTTATTTTTTCTAATACAGAATCAATATTACATATCTTTTCATTCTTACTTCCATCTGTTTTTATTCTGCAAATCTCAGGTTTTGAATTTTTGACTCTAATGTAATAAATATATCCATCATAAAAATAATTACCTTGACATAGATAGTTTATACTTGAATCACTTGAAACACTATCATTATTTATTATTATTTGAGGTTCTTCATTTTCACCTCTTTTCATCCATATTGCATTAGTATCACCATCAGCGTAATAATAATAATTACCTATTTTTGTATAATTTTTTTGAGTTTTATCAAATCTGAAATCATAGAGAAGTGTACAACCATTGATGAGCTTATTTTTTTCATCTGCATATTTATTAATAGTTTTTTTCTTTTCTGTGAAATCACTTAATTTATACGTCTTTTCATTTCCCTGAATAGATATTACAATTGAGTCTGATGTTATATTATTTATATAGGCTTTTCTGATACCAGAGGATACTTTTTTTGTAAGAACCTTTATCTCTTTATCATAAGTGCCCTCAAAATTTCTTTTATTTAGTTTTACCATTGAGTATTCATCAACTGTAGTATAATATATTTCATCATTTAAAACATCAACATCCCATGTGCAACTCCTATAACAATTGTTCTTGTTTTTATCTCCTATCATCTCATATGTGTTTGTATTTACATTCCATATATAATAGTACTTAGTATCCTCATCATCTGACGATTCTTCAAGTAACTTATAATTATTGTATTCATAAATAATATTGTACAAGTTTCCTTTAACAGTCGTTGTTCCCAGTAAGGATACTGCAGCATAAACATCAGTATGATTATTATTACACAAACCTATCATTATACCAAATACAATTATTATCATTTTATATAAATATTTTTTGTTATTTAACATTTAAGAACCTCCTATAAATTAATATATTATAATTATTATCAGTATTATATCATTCAAATTGTGATTATTATAAAATTGCAGATGAATGGTCAAAATTAAGGGATGAATGGTAATTATTATTAAATGAAGAATTATTTTTATGGTTTGTTTTTTCCATATAATCATATTTTATACTAGGACTTCATTTTCTTTAATTCACTAAACGCAAGTGGAACCGCTAGTATAAAAGACATGATATCTGCACACATCTGGGTTATTTCAACTCCTGTTAATCCAAATAATCCCGATAATATCAATATTAACGGCACAAAGAAAATACCATTTCTTGATGAAGATGCTATACTTGCCTTTAAACCGCTACCGATTGACTGAAGCATCATATTTGTAATAAATATTGTTGCCATTAAGGGAAGTATGACAACCTGACACCTAAGTGCAAATGCTCCCACTTCAACAACAGCCGTATCATTTCTAAACCATCTTATAACATCAGGAGCCCATATAAAACAAAGGGTAGCTATAACAGTAAAAAATACAGTTCCCCATTTGACGCAGAAAAAATATCCTTCTCTTACTCTGCTTTTTAAGCCTGCACCATAGTTAAATGAACAGACCGGCTGATATCCCTGCCCAAATCCTATCATGGCAGAGCAAAGCATCATGGTTACCCTGGTTACGATTGACATGCCTGCTATAGCGGCATCTCCGCCATAGATTCCTGCGAATCGATTTAAGAGCAGTGTGGATATGGCCGCCAGTCCCTGCCTTAGAAGAGATGGCATCCCCCCATTTGCAAGTTCATAGATATAATATTTATTTATACGTATATTTGAAAACTTTAAATGAATGTTTTCTCCTCTGTAGCTTCCTACCAGAAGAACGCAAAAACTCATGGCCTGTCCTGCTATAGTCGCTACTGCAGCTCCTGTAATTCCCATATCGAAAACAAAAATCAAAAGCGGGTCAAGTCCTACGTTTACAACAGCCCCAAATAGAAGCCCGATCATGGCATAAATAGCGCTCCCCTGAAATCTAAGCTGATTATTTAACACAAATTGTCCCATAGTAAAAGGGGCGCCAATGAGTATAACCCTCATGTAGCTTATAGTATCTGCTACAGTTGCATCGGAGGCTCCTATAAGATAAGCTATCGGATTTGCAAATATATTTCCTATGATTGCCAGGATAATTCCTAGTATTATTGCAACAGCAAATCCACTTGATGCCATTTCATTGGCTTCTTTTTCTTTGTTTGCACCCAGCATCCTCGACAGATAGTTACCTGATCCATGCCCACAAAAAAAGGCAAGTGCCTGAATGACCGCCATTACTGAAAACACCAGACCTACAGCTGCTGTTGCTTCTGTTGAAATCCTTCCTACAAAGTACGTATCTGCACTGTTGTAAAAAGCAGTAATCAGCATTCCGATTATGGTAGGTATTGATAGTTTTATAATCAGATTCGGAATATTTGTTTGAGTGAGTAATTCTCTTTTATTATTTTTTATATTATTTTCTTTTTTCATTTTTTTATTAATCTTATATATTTACCAGTGGCAGCTCTGTAAACAATCGGGTGAGGGATGATATTTCTCCCTACTCGTCACACGGCTTGGATCCGGCTTTTGCAGGAATCACACATCAACCCGACTCTGCGCATAATAAAAAGGCCTGCGTAATAACCCACAAGCCTTCTATACGTTAGTTTGCTCACATTATACAATTGCTTTTCTGATAATATCAACAAGCTTCTCGCTATCAAATGGCTTTGATATAAAGTCTACCGCACCACTCTGAATAGCTTCTATGAGCTTTGATTTTTGCCCTGCTGCGGTAACCATAACCACTCTGGCGTCAGGATAGCTTTCCTTTATTTTTTTTAATGCACTGATTCCATCAAGTACCGGCATGGTAATATCCATGGTTACAAGATCCGGTTTAAGCTCAGAGTACATCTGATATCCCTCTTCTCCGTTTCCTGCTTCTCCAACAATTTCAAAACCGGCATCAACAAGTATATCCTTAAGTATCTTTCTGGATGTCCTTGAATCATCAACCATCAGTATTTTTGCCATTAATCTGTACCTCCAAATAGAACTATATTTCAATTACTAATTCAAGTAGATTGCCCTTAATATACATAGGAACAACCAACATATTGCCCTCGATTTTTTCCTTTGTTTCCTTCATCTCAGGCGGAAGCATATCTATAGATATCCCACTTTCATGCTGATCTGTTGCAAAAAGACCATTGTTCATGTTTATAAACTCACAATTCGCATCCAATACATCCAAATCAACCGTATCAAAAGGCTCTTTAAGAAGAGACTCAGCAACCAAACGAAGTGCCTTTCCGTCGCCGTTGGCAGCAAATGACACTGTAAACGGCTTGTCACCCTCAAATCCCTGCTTAGACATAAAGTCAGCTTCGTAAGAATTGACCTTCTTTACAAAGCCTATACGAACGTTAGGATCCACAAATCTCACTATAAATCTGGCAGTAAGAGCTATGTACTCTTTATAAAAATCCTCAATATCCGCTTTGTTGAGAAACACCTTTACTTCTCTGTCTACATCTGAACTTTTTATCTCTTCAATATCATCCTCTGTAAAGCCGTTTTCAGCAGCGTAAGAATTAAGCTCTCTCTGAACATCATCCATCTTCATGATACCGGCTTCATCTAATGATTGAACAAACAGAAGATATCCGTCTCCCTGCTGTTTAAGTAAAAATGAAACCTGTCCGTCTGTTAAGTACCCCTTCTCAACTGCTATATCACCAAATCTTTTATCAAGCTGCTTCTGAAGTGTATTAACTTCTTCCGCCTGCTCTGCCGACATCAATCCGGATTCTGTTGCCAACAATCCAAGCTTTACCCTAGAATTCTGACACTTATCGATAATATCCTTATACTGGACGTCGGATATTATTCCCTTGCTCTTTAAAAATTCACCGAAATAAATCCCAAACATTTTCTGTCCTCCCGAGAAATATATATTTGTCTTATCAACATTTTGAATTGATTATATTTTACCATATATTAAAATAAAATCAATACAAAAATAGAGTCTCTTTGAAAAAAGAAACTCTATTCAATGATTATTTATCTCTCCAGGTAATCCTTCCCTTTGTAAGATCATATGGTGACATCTCAAGTTTTACCTGATCTCCCGGAAGAATTCT
>JAEEJA010000094.1 GCA_016281605.1 Lachnospiraceae bacterium | reverse complement strand
TTGTTGCAATGGGAGCTGTCTCACACAAAGTATGTAATATGATATTTGCCATACTTAGAGACAACAAACCTTTTAAAATAATCACACCGCAGGAGCACATCAAACAATACAATGCTGCTAAATGCAACGTAGCTGCATAAAATACTATTTTTCCGAATCAATATCATTAAAAAAACGATATTTTTACCAAGGGATAAGTGCGCCCTTTTTTAGTCTTAAAATAAATTCAATATTTTTTCATTTTACTATTGACATTTATTAGCTGGACTTGTTGTGAAAGTTTATAAAGGTACTTCAATTATACAGAATACTATGCCGAAAAAACTAAAAAGACATTTTAGCATAAAGGTTTTATCATGAAATTCGGTATAGTTTTTTCTTCGGCATAGTCCGAGTTATCCTGAATTCGGTATAATTCAGATCGTGGGTGCCACTATCGATGGCCCGGATGGATAGAGCGAATAGAAAATGCTAATCTCATTCGCTCTATGTCAAAAAAAGGATGTTCTCCGGATAATTCTGCTTGTGAGGGTGTTTTCGGAAGAATAAAAACAGAAATGTTCTATGGCGTTGACTGGAGAAATGTAACCATAGATGAGTTTATATCTGTTCTCAACAAATATCTAAATTGGTATAATGAGAAACGTATCAAATCTACACTTAATTATATGAGTCCATCAGAGTATCGCAAAAGTCTTGGATTGATTGCCTAATCAGTCCAAGATTTTGTCCGCATCCCCCTCGCTCGCGAGTCTTGCGCGCCGGATTCGGGTCTGCTTTAGCAGACTCTCTTCCTATTCGAATCCGTGCGCATCCTGCGGAGCGTTTTTTTTATTTCCTTCTCATCTTTTGCTCAGCCGCCTTTTTTGCAGCATCTTTACCTGTTTTTTTATTGGTACTTTTGCCTGCTTCTTTGGCTTTTTTACTTGCTTCTTTTCCAACTTCTCTGGCATGGGTATCATTAATTTTCTTGACAACTGCCTTCTTTACATTTCCATTTTGAACTTCCTTATTCCACTCACTTCTCAGACTCTCGACGAGTTCCGGAAATTGGTCTATGTTTTCGTGCAATTTGTCAATTTCTCCGGCATACTGCGGCATGTGCCTGATAGCTTCAATCGTCTGCTTTTTGAAATCCTCCTCACTCTTTGACTCCATGAGTATGCCCCTTACGACATCTTTATTCTCGATACATATCTGAGCAAGTATAACCTCGCCAAATCTCTCATATATACTTTCAGTATCCCGAAGTTTATCAGCATCATCAGGAAGTATATAATTCATAATTCCATTTTTATTGTTACTATATTTACTTATGAATGACTTCTTTTGATTCATAAGCTCTTCGGCTCTCTTACCTGCTGCCTCGTAGGTTGCATAACTAACCTTTCCCTTTTGCTCTGCTACAGCTTTAAAGATAGGGTCTTGTGCCATTTTCTTTACCCTGGCATCAAACAACTTACTGTTTTCCATAAGGCTACGTGCTTCATAAAGCTCATCTGCCGTCACGTCAGTACGCACGAGTTTTTGTGCAAAATCCTGAAGCAGACTCTCCTTTGCTATATCCTTTATGCTTGGATTCTTGGTCTTATCCGCCTCAAGTATCTTATCAGAATACCACTCTGTCGAGAAGCTTATATCAATCTTTCTCTTTGAGAACTTCATGAGTGTATTCTTGAGCATGGCTTTCTCAATGCCCATCTGTAAAACTGCCCTGTCATCAAAGAGTGTCTCTGTTCTCTTTGCTGTTTGTTTGGTAATATTAAGCTTCTCTTGAAGAGCCTTGCATTTTTCAGCAATTTCTGCCTCGGAGCTCTTATTAAAGTTTCTGGTTATATACTTTGGCGCCATAAGGCTTCTTCCCTTATATATATTTTCTTTACATTTTATATCATGATTTCTGCCAAGTTCTCTCCTCGCATCAAAGAACATCTCCATAAACTGCGGAGCCCTCAGTGCTGCTTCTCTTGCTGTTTCAAGTCGTGTACCGGCGTCACCCTTCTTGGTATCACCAAAAGTAGGTTTGCGCTTATCGTAGTAAGTATATGACTTCTTAGCATAATCTCTAAATGTTTTCTCTATACGTCCCGGATTGGCATCCTTGTCATTAAGTGCTTTCTGACACTCATCCAGAGCCTTCGCCATATCGGTATACTCCTTAGTACCTGTACCATCGGCTCCCAACTCCTTGCCTTTCTGCTTTTTACACCCCATAAGGCTGTTTCTGAAGCTTTCAAGTTCTTTGCTAATGTACTCTTTTATATATTTATAATTTTCATAGTCATTAACAAACTTCTCTCCACTAATCCTAAGTTTCTCAGCTTCCTTCGGATCGGACGGAATCTCCACATCATAGATTATATCTTTGTTTTCCTCTACTTCAGTTTCTTTCTCGGTTTCCTCAACCTTGACTTCCTCGGTCTTAACTTCCTCTGTTGCCGGTTTTTTAAACTCATCCTCATCAAATACAGGATATGCATTTGTCGAACCTGCAGGTGCTTCTGGCTTAACCTCATTAAGTTTAGCTTCCTTTTCATCTTCCTCAAACACAGGATATGCATTATTAGGTTTTTCCTCAAATTTAGGATAACCCTTCGGCACATTTTCCTCAAATTCAGGGTAACCTTGCTGTCCCAAATTTGACCCATATGCAGAATCCCTTTGTACTTCATCCATATTACCGGCAGGTGCTTCAAACGGATTTACCATACTTACATTCTGATCCACAAGTTCAGGACTGTTAATATAAGGGTTGATAATCTCGGTTTCAACCGATTCCTCCGGTTTTGTAACGGCTGCATCCTCCTTAGGTACAACCAGACTTTTCCTTATATTATCAATTGCTGCTTTTTCCTGTGGACTCTTCTCATTAAGTACCGTAAGCAACTCATCAATTGACAGGTTTTCGCCCTTATCAAGCTTATCCTTGGCTTTTTCAAGTTCTTCTTCTTTTTGACGCTCCTTTTGTGCCCTTGCTATAGCTTCATTTATTTCATTCTCATCAAGTTGCGCTTCATCAAGCTTTGCCTCTTCATCCAGCTTCTTTATCTGTTCATTGAATTCTCTTTCAAGCTGGTCATTCTCTTGCTCCACCTCAGCTTCATCAGCCATCTTTTCAAGCTCTAACTCTTCCGCAACCTTCTTTCTGGCTTCGTTTTCCGATACCCTGATTCTTTCAATCGCACCGGGGAATGCCTGCAGCGACAGCGGATTGTTGATATTGGTAAACTCCATGGCAGGTGAATCTTTTGAAAGCTGACCTTCTTTATGAAGCGGAGCATAAGCAACCTTCTGACTTGGCTTTGATAATGCCTGCATTACATAAGCCTTCTTATAATCTTTGATGATTGTCTTCTGCTCTTCACTTAATTCAGCAGCGTCGCCCGGTATTATACCTGTAGCTGACAGATAGTCTCTGACATCCTTCTCGATATTGACAGATACATTGGCATACTTAAGTCCGTTTTGAACCTGCTTGGTGATCTTTATGTTGTTCAGTATAAATTCATCATCTACCGAGGCTTTATACTGCTTCTGCTCTTCTATAAGCGGTGCAAATGCCTTGTCAAATGCTTCAACGCTTTCACTCAGAGCTTCAGCGGTTATTACCGGTGACTGCATATTGTTGACAGCCAGACCACTGTAGTCAACGGCACCTATTTCTCTGATAACATTTATAGCGCCTTCAACACTATAAGCGGCATATACCATTTCCTCTTCTTTTACAGCTTCAGCATTTGCAATCATTACATTATCGAGGTATTGCTTAAGTTCAGCTACCTTTGGCTCATCTGTATATCTCTCCATTGCATTACTGAAGCCCTTCAGGAAGTTATTTATCTCCGTAGCAGTTCTGCCCCTTGGTATATCTTCAAGCGTATCCATAAACATCTCTATAAACTGACCTGCCTCGGATTCCGGCTCATAAGCGTTATAAACCATCCCGACAAAGTTTATGCCGATCTGACTCTCATGATTCAAATTACCTATTTCATAAATCATATTCGCTGCAGTTAAACCATTTAGCACCTTATCAGGATTATCAAGCGCAACCGTAGGCATATTATTTAATTTTTCCGTCATAACAACCGAAGCTGTTTTCTCACGTTCTTTATCTATCAGCTCTTTAAATGTACTGAGACATATGTCATTGCCTTCATACCTGGCAAGACTCTTACTTATTCCCTCAAGTATATTATCTCTGTCGACTTCCCCGTGTATCTCAGTCTCCAGCATTTTATCAAAGTTATATTTAAGTTCTCTCTTTCCTAATCCATTATTATAATTATCATAAAACAGTCTCAGGATATTCTCATTGACAGGATTACTCATGTCCCAACCATTATATGACATGGTTTCTCTGGCTTTACTTATATCTATACCCTCTATATCGGCATGGCGTATGTACATAAGCTGACCATTGACATATGCATTCATCACATTGTCATTGTAATTCTCTGTAATCTTCATGCCCAGAGGCTTGTTGCTCTGCATGAGTATGTACTTGTCATGCTCAAGTCTGTTGCTGTCTATCTTTGAGTAGTCTACCATTACCGGATTGCTTACATCCAGGTGGATTGCTTCCGGATCAGCTTTTGTATATCTCTTGTCACCGATCTCAGCCTCATAGAATACATTCATGTCGCCGTCCTGCAGAGCATGAAGTATCATGAGTTTTGTCATATTGAGACGGGCATCCTGTATGGTTTTATACCTCTTTGCACTCTCTTCTTTGGATATACCGCTTTCATACGGGTTCCTGTTAATTGCAGGATCCTTGGAAATCTGCTCTGATACAAACCTTGAGAGCTTTACAGGTTCCTGCTCTCCCGGAAGTGTTATCTTAAAGTGGTCTGACAGGAAGTTCAGTTCATTGCCCTTGTAAGAATCCGGCTTCATAATCTCCTGTTTGCCCAAAAGCTGCTTAAATAAAGCATCAAAAACTTTTGCTTCCTCTGCAAGCTTTGTCTTGTCTATCGACTCATATGAAAGCAATTTGCCCTTATCCTTACCGGCAAATGACATGTCATTTATCATGTCCTTATGATGATTAGCATAGATAATTGCATCGTTAAAGTCAGAGATTTGTGTAGCAGTCCAGACCTCTGCTTCATGAGCCTGCATACTTTCAATTCCGCTGTCTATCAACTTATCTGTCAGCGACATGAATGGCGTGAAAACCTGATAATAATCGGCATGCTCATTTCTTAGATACTCCTGCGTATCCAAAAGCATTTTTACCTTGTCCGTTTCATTGTACACCATGTATCTTGCAAATATACCTTTTATATCATCTACAAGCGGTACTGCACCCGGTGCTCCCGAATCCTGTATATTACCCAGTTCCCTGGCTATATCCCTTGTATCGTCATCCAGCTTCCATCCACTGCTATACATGATATTCAGGATTTCCTGCTGAGCCGGAGTCATAATTGCATCTGACTGTATACTCTCATATGCCGGCAAATCATCTGCATGAATATCAGTCCTCAGCTGTTCGATTTCCTTGTTCACCGCATAATCATTTAACTCTTGTACGGTAGGATAATCCTGTGCATATGACATGGAAATTGCATTTAACTCCTGCTCTACCTCCTGTGTATACTTAGCGTCTTCATATATTTCAACAGCTTCCTCCTCAGGCGCGTCATATTGAGCCGGATTGTTGTTATCTATAATCTTATTTAATTGTGTATTACGCTCATCAAAATCAGTTATGGTTATATTGCTTATATCAGCCTTATGATTCAGATCAAGGTATGGAGCGAGCTTTGAATCGTCTCCCAACTGAGTTACATACACCTTTCCGTTCTTATCAAGCATCTTGCAGTAAGGCTCATAGACAACTCTCGCCTTATCGTCTGTCATGGCTTTCAGTATTATAACCTTCTTGTAATCATTTATAATCCTGTTATACTCATTCTCACGTGCTCCTGCATATGCTACTTCCGTGTAACCCGACTCTCCTGCAAGGAACTTGATTTTTTGATTGGTAAGCAACTCTTCCTTGCCATCCTTTGGTATATATACCTTAAAGCTGTTGTAGAATTCATCTTCAAACTGCTCTCTTGCAGATTCCTCTGATACATCACTTCTCAGTTTACTTCTGTACACGGCAAACTGTTGAGCCTTAAGGTCAGCAAACTTTCCGTCAAATGTAGCCACAGCTTCTCTGTAGTCAGGCTTACTTTCCTTCTCATTGTACCTTTTTTCTCCCAGGAACATATAGTCTTCATAACCATCTATATAGTCACTTCTATTTTCCGTGGCATCAGGATCATTGTATATTTTTAATGTATGTATATCCGCACCATTGAGCTCTCCTATGAGCGCAACCGGCTCAAATGCGAGGTCAACATAATTCTCAACTTCTTCCTTACCTTTAAGCTTCTGCAGATAATCATCATTATACTTCACCTCAGGTTGTGCCTCAGGCTGAGCTCCCTCTGCAACCGGTTGCTCCTGTGATTCCATTACAGGCTTCTCACCTGCCTGTACTTCCTCTGTCTTCTCGGCTTCTGCTTCTACAGGCTTCTCTTCTGCCTGTACTTCTTCTGCCTTCTCCTCGGCTTCT
>JAEEJA010000093.1 GCA_016281605.1 Lachnospiraceae bacterium | reverse complement strand
TCAGACTGTGGCTCAACGCCTTCTTTTGCAATGCATACGCCTACAGCACCATCCAGTAAACGAAGTGAACGCTCAACCTCAACAGTAAAGTCAACGTGGCCAGGAGTATCAATAATATTGATACGATGCTCTAAAGCACCAGGCTTAGTCTTAAGATGATCCTTAAGTGTCCAGTGGCAAGTTGTAGCCGCTGAAGTAATGGTGATACCTCTTTCCTTTTCCTGCTCCATCCAGTCCATGGTTGAAGCACCGTCATGAGTTTCACCAATCTTATAGTTAACACCGGTATAGTAAAGAATACGCTCTGTAAGTGTAGTCTTACCTGCGTCGATATGCGCCATGATACCGATGTTCCTTGTTCTATCAAGTGGATATTCTCTTCCAGCCAAGGATTTTTCCTCCTTCTTTTATTTCCATATATAAATGAATTACTTATTTTTTAATTAAATATCAATTACTCAAGAACTTTTCATGGTCGCGCTTTACGCGAATTAGCGAGCTTGCTTTGCGAGCTAATAATGAAAATTCCTAAAGATTGATAATTTTCATGATTTAACTCCGTTAAATCATAGAAAATTACAATCTATTATTACCAGCGATAATGTGCAAACGCCTTATTAGCCTCAGCCATTCTATGCATCTCTTCTTTACGCTTTACTGCAGCACCAGTATTGTTTGATGCGTCAAGGATCTCGTTAGCGAGTCTGTCCTTCATATTCTTCTCGCTTCTGTTACGAGAAAATACAGTAAGCCATCTGAGAGCTAATGCCTGACGTCTGTCAGGTCTTACTTCGATAGGTACCTGATATGTAGCTCCACCGATACGTCTTGCTTTTACTTCAAGCTGTGGCATAAGGTTATTCATAGCCTCTTCGAATACTTCAAGAGCATCCTTACCACTCTTCTCGGCTACAGTTTCAAAAGCACCATAAACGATTTTCTGTGCAACACCCTTCTTACCATCAAGCATAATGTTGTTGATAAGCTTTGTTACAACCTTTGAGTTGTATACAGGATCTGCAAGAACATCTCTCTTCTGTATATGTCCCTTACGTGGCACGTCTCTTCCCTCCTTAATAATTATTAATTCATCGGTACTCACTTAAAATCATTGTATGATATTCATACATGTTTTGTGTCCGCGCCAGATTAGATTCAAAATTAATATATAATAAAAAGTGAATCACACCGGCACTTTACCAATTAATGCGACTCTAAGATTGAATTACTTCTTAGGTCTCTTTGCTCCATACTTGGAACGAGCCTGCTTTCTGTTCTGTACTCCTGCAGTATCGAGAGTACCACGGATTATATGATATCTTGTACCAGGTAAATCCTTTACTCTTCCACCACGGATAAGCACAACACTATGCTCCTGAAGGTTATGTCCCTCACCAGGAATATAAGTTGTAACCTCAATACCATTAGAAAGACGAACTCTGGCTGTCTTACGAAGAGCTGAGTTAGGCTTCTTAGGTGTTGCAGTACGGACTGCAGTACATACACCACGCTTCTGTGGAGAAGACTGATTTACAACCTTCTTATTAAGTGAATTGTAAGTGTACTGTAATGCAGGAGAATTAGACTTCTTTGAAGAAGTTTTTCTTCCCTTTCTTACTAATTGGTTAAATGTAGGCATCGATTTCACCTCCTTACATGCGAATTAAGCGTGCACAAGCGCACACTTGAAGTAGTTTACAACTCATAAATATATTTGTCAAGAAAAAATGAGAAATCTTGAAAAAAAATCAGGCAAGATGAATTAACATCTTGCCTGACTCTTTAATCACCGACTAAGTAAACAGTTCTTTATTCAGATATTATTTAATCTTAACCGTCTTCTTTTGTCCCTTCTTTGCAAATTTCTTCTTATAATCTTTTAGTTTACTCTTAGGCACTTTGATTACAGCCTTCTTATGTATACCCTTAAATGCATTCGCTCCAACCTTAACTATTCCTGTTGCTTTAACATTTATATTCTTAAGCTTCTTACAATTCATAAATGCCTTTGCTGCTATAGATGTCACCTTGTAAGTAACTCCGTCAGATGTAATTGTATTAGGAATAATCGCTTTCTTAATACTCTTGCTGTTTGGTTTAACATAAGCAACAGTGAAAGGATCTGCATCGGATGTAACCTTATAGCTTGCTTTGCTAGCTGTATCTACTATAGCGGTTCCTACTGCAGCTGCCTTTTTAGCTGAGACTGTAGGTGTAGGCTGAGTTGTAGTCTTAGGTGCAGGTGTAGGAGTTGTTGCACTACCCGGATTACCGGTCGGTGCAGTTGTCGGTCCCGGAGTAGGATCTTCATTACCCGGATTGATTATCTCTCCGTCTGATGACTCTACTATTGCAAATATACTGAAGTGTGTAACTGTAACATACATACTGTTATGTTTAAATACAGGTCTAATCACTTCATATGTTCCATCATCATTAAAGTGAAGTATGTACATCTTAGATCTAATCTTTCCTGTAGGTATAGGAAGCTTAACAGTTACAGGCACTTCAAGTTCTTCAATTTCATTTCCGTCACTCTTTACAAGTTCCATATCAAACTGAGATGCATTAGTATACTTAGAATCTATAGCCATCTTTTCAGCTTCAGGCACCTCATTTACTTGAAGACTTACTGTATCACCCGGAAGAGCATTAAGTCCTGCTCCACTGACACCAAATGCACCTAAAATATCCTCTTTTGTTACTCCAAGAACGCTAGCTAAAACATCACAATTTGACTTACTGTCTGCCGGATTCTCAACAGTTATACCGGCAGCTGCAATATAAGCATCCTCAAGTTCATCGATTAGGTCATACATGGTGTCATCCTGATCAATAAGTCCTGCTATTCTTTCAACACCACTGATTTCATCAACTGTTTTCTTAATTAAATCCTTAGCTTCATCTGCTGTAGCTGTTGCTAAAGCAATCTTAAGATTTTCCAGCTTATCTTTCGCTTCAGTAGCTGTAACACTTGTAACCACAACACTACAAGTAGCTGTAAAGCCACCATCCTCAGTAGTAACCGTAATTACTGCTTCGCCTTCACCTACTGCAGTTACAAGACCTGACTTAGCATCAACCGTAGCAATACTTGTATCACTACTCATAAATGTGACATTATCATTGGTTGCATTAGAAGGATATATAAAAGCTGTAAGCTTATAAGTATCAGCCTCATCTCCTGAAATACCAAGTGTGATCTTATTCTTTGAGAGAGAAACTCCCGTTACATTTACTTTCTTTTCTTCAAATCCTGCATAAAGCCTTATATTCGAAGTTGGCTTATATGTTTTTATAGTCTTTGATGTTGCAACAAGATTTGTACACTCCTTGTCAGAGTACCACCCTGTAAAATCTTTATCAGGCTCATCCGGAAGATATGCATAGAATGAGCTTCCTATTATATCACCCTTTTCAACCTTTATTTCTATCTCTTCGGCCGGATCTACCTCGTCCTTAGTAGTTTCAACCATACCGCCATTTCCATCAAATATAACATCATAGTATGTAATAGCTTCCCAAATTGCTGTAAACTGAATATCTTCATTTACTGTATAGTAAGAAGCCTTTTTATCAAAATTCCATGTATAATTGTCAGACTTCCAACCACCAAAGTTTAATCCGCTATTATTTCTATCATATGGTATATAGTTCGAGAAATTAAGATTGCTTCCTTTACCAACTTCTATCTGAAGATTATTTACATATTCATCGCCATTCCAAAGTGTTGCATTTTCTCCACAATCAAAGGAAACAGTTACCTTCTCGGTTGTCCACTCAGCCTTAACTGTCATATCAGAATATATGACAGTTTCAGTAGTAAGATCTTCTCCGTTCTCGGTAACCCATTTTACAAAATACTCACCATCCTTCTCAGGAGTAGGCAGGGAGTAAAGAGTATCTCCCTTACGAACATCCATTGTGGTGTAGTAGCTTTCTAATGATCCTCCGTTAGGATCAAATGTTACCGTGCAAGGTTCTTCCCAGATTGCATAGAAGGTCTCATCACCCGTTGGAACATATGTTGTCAGGTCTACCTGCTCTCCACCCAGTGTTTTAGTCCAGCCACCAAGAACTAAACCATCTTCGTGCCAACCTTCTACAAATCTTGCTGTATAAGAATCAAAAGATTTATCCTTATAGGTATTTGCTGTAAGAACAGTCTCACCCTTAGCTATGGTAAATACTGCCTTACTCGTATCTCCATGATGCTCATGTCCACCACTTGAGATATATCTAACATTACCACCGTTTCCATCGAGAGTAATGGTATTACCACTTTCCCAAACTGCATAGAATTCCATAGGTTCGGTAAGAACGAAGGTCTTTCCGTATGGAATAATCTTATTACTTCCCTTCTTCTCTGACCATCCGACAAATACCTGACCGTCCGCCTCAGGCACCTCTGCAGAGTATGGATCGTATTTCTTACCCTCTATAACTTTAGTGGTATAGTGGGTATTATCTTCATCATCATAGCCGTATGCAAATTTTCCACCATTTCCATCATAAGTTACATCAATAAGATTATACCAAGTGGCATAAAGTGTCATATCCTTTGTTGGCACAAATTTTGAAGGATCTATAACACTGCTTGTATCACCGTAAACAGGTGACCAACCTGCAAACTCTTTGTTGGTTTCATTAACATAATAGCTAAGATAAGGCACATCCGACATAGGCTTATTTTTTGAGTAAGCATATGTAGCCTCGGTTTTATTGGATTGACCTCTGAATGAGAAAAGCGTTCCGTACTGATTACCTTCATCTCCGTCCTGTGCATTGGTATCAAAGGTTACAAGTACACCATTCTCAGGCTGTGCATAAAGTGTGGTATTTTTAGTCGGTGTGAAAGGAGGAGTCTCACCACTTCCGTCAGAGGCTGTATTCCAATTCTTTAATACCTTTCTGCTGACAGTTCCATCTTCCTCCTCAGGCCAGATAACAATCATGTTATCATATGTACCCTTTACTTCTTCTCCCTTATCAACTGTAAAGCTGCTTCCCCAGCTGTATATATAGCCGCCGTTTCCATCAAAGGAAATCTGATAAGTATCTTTATACTGAGCATATACCGTTATATTACTTGTTGGCACAAAGGAATAATTGATTTTTGTTCCCGAGCCATCCTTCTTAGTATTAAACTCTATACATTCTCTTGTAACATCATCTGTATAATATCTAAAGTAGCTATATGGTATATCGGATAATGATTCTCCCTTTACAACTCTACGTTCCTCATCATAATCATTACCATCGCCCTTGTTAGAGTTAAACTTTACAACCCAGTACTCACTCCAGATTGCATATATGGTATCTTTACCGTCACCCTTAGGCTCATAATTATAAAAATATAAAGAATTGCCTTCGGCACCACTCTTATCCAGGCTTAATTCCTTGAATTCAACGTCATTATCTCCCGGATTCATGCAGCTATTATAGCGAATCGGATTATTACAGAAGTAATTGGCATCAGAAGGCTTCACACCCACCGGATAGGTAAATGTAACAGTCTTATTACCGGGCTCTAAATATCTGCTACTGCCATAGATATTATATCCCTCACTATCCTTATAACTTTCATAATAATAATAGATATATCCGCCATCTATGTTAGCATCTATGGTAACAGGATAACCATCAACAAATACAGGGTAAAGGTCTATATTTTGATAAACATAATTAGAATCATCAAAAAGATCATCCTCTGTACCGTCTTTCTTAAGTGACCAACCTACAAAAGCCCTGTAATTACTCTTTGGATAGCAGACAACGCTTAAATCAACCTTACCTTCACTCTCTGATAAGTAACCACGAGTATATGTATCGGAAGATGAATCATAGAACTTACCTTCTCCTGCATGATAAGTTATATGATGCTCATAATGAGCTGTCAAGGTCATATCTGAATATATTCCGTAATATGGATAATAGTAAGAATCATCCTGATCCATCCAGTAATCGAAATCCATTAAATAAAGCTCATCTCCATATGAAGGAATAACCAAATCCTCAATATCTTCCAAAGTCTGTCCTTCTTTTACGGTAACAGATTTCGCATATGTCACACCCTTATACGTATAATCATTATTGGCAAGAGCTTCTTCGTTAATACCATAATCAAAGGTTATGGTATATTCTTTATCACCGGGAGTCACCTCTCCGGCCGCATATGAAGTAGTGTCATACAGGCCGACACCGGTGAAAATCATACATATAGCAAGAATCCATGCTATAAATACATTATAAGATTTTTTTCGCATACATTTTCCTCCTTCTAAGGACGATTTGTTTTTTGAGTCTGACAAGCCGGTTTTACTTAAAATGTACAAAAATCGGATTAAAAACCCTATAAAAATCAAATATATATATTTTAAAAACATACCGACTGTCAGAGCATGTTTGCGACGCCCTTTAGCACAAACATATACTTAAAAAAAACAAAAACGTTACAAAACTTGTGTATATTTTACCACTTTTCAATATATACGTGCAACAAAGAGTCATTTTTTGTCATTGACAAATATTCTGTCATAAATAAAAAAACAGATAGAAAATCTTTAATTTAAAAGACTTCCTATCCGCTTTATGAATCTTTATTTATAATATAACAATATTACTTTACTTTCTCTCCTGTGAGCATCTCATAGCCCTCAAGATAAATATCAATTGTTTTCTGTACAACGTCTTCCGGAAGTGTCCAGTTATTATCAGGATTAGCTTTAAGCCAGTCACGTGCAAACTGCTTATCAAATGAACTCTGAGCTCTACCTGCTTCGTACCCCTCCACCGGCCAGAAACGAGAACTATCAGGTGTAAGCATCTCATCACCAAGCACAATATTACCGTTTTCATCAAGACCAAACTCAAACTTTGTATCAGCGATTATTATACCGTGTTTAAGTGCATAATCTGCACACTTCTTATAAAGAGCAATAGTATAATCACGAAGCTTTTCAGCATACTCCTGACCTTTACCCGGAAATTCCTTTTCAAGAACCTCTACACTTCTTTCAAATGATATATTTTCATCATGATCTCCGATTTCAGCCTTGGTAGACGGTGTATAGATAGGTTCAGGCAGCTTTTCTGACTCCTTAAGTCCTTCAGGAAGCTTTATACCACATACAGTTCCGTTCTCCTGATAGCTTGCCCAGCCACTTCCTGTTATATAACCTCTTACTATACACTCTATGGGAAGCATGGTAAGACGCTTACAAAGCATGCTGTTACCGTCAAACTCAGGCTTTCTAAAGTATTCAGGCATATCATTAACATCGATAGAGATCATGTGATTAGGAACTATATCCTCTGTCATATCAAACCAAAACTTAGACATCTGTGTAAGCACAGCGCCCTTCTTAGTTACATTGTTTTTAAGGATTACATCAAAGCAGCTGATTCTATCGGTTGCTACCATGATTAAACCATCCTCGGTATCATAGATTTCTCTTACTTTTCCCTCTTTTACAGGTGAGTACTCTTTCATAATTAATCTCCTTTTTTTTGAAATATTTATTATTATATTATTGTTTTAAAAACTCACTAAAATACAAAAAGACTAAGTTATACTTCTTCGATCTTTATAAGATTGGTATTACCTGACTGTCCGTTTGTTATACCACCGGTTATAACTACCTTATCCTTCTCAGAGAGTCCCAGTGTCTGAGCAGCAAGCTTCTTAGCACTGTAGAAAAGAACATCTGTTGAAGGATACATCTCGCACATAACAGGTGTAACTCCCCATGAAAGAGCAAGCTTTCTAAATGTTTTTTCATTGGTAGTCATACCAACTATATCTACAGGTGCCCTAAACCTAGAAACCATGCGGGCTGTAATCCCTGAAAGGGTACAAGCTATCACGCATTTTGCATCTATATCGATAGCCATGGCACAAGTCGCATGTGATACGGCATCCACATCATTCTGAATCAAAAATTCCTTATTATAGAAACGTTTTCTGTAATTTATATTTTGCTCGGTAGCATAAGCTATACGAGCCATAGCTTCAACAGCCTTTACAGGGTAAGCTCCCGCTGCTGTCTCTCCCGAAAGCATGATAGCAGAAGTACCGTCATAAACAGCATTAGCAACGTCAGAGGTCTCAGCTCTTGTAGGGCGAGGGGAATGAATCATGGATTCAAGCATCTCTGTAGCAGTTATAACCCTCTTCCCCATCATACGACATGTAGTTATAAGATCCTTTTGGATAGCAGGAAGCTTTTCAAATGCAATTTCAACCCCCATGTCACCTCTAGCAACCATAACTCCATCGCACTCTTCACATATACTTGTAATATTATCATATCCCGACTGATTCTCAATCTTAGCTATAAGCTCTATACCATCTCCTCCGTTGGCATTAAGGAACTCCCTAACATCAAGCAAATCCTGCTTAACAGAAACAAAGGAACAGGCTATAAAGTCCACATCATTCTTTATACCAAATAGCATATCGGACTTATCCTGCTCTGATAGATATGTCTGATGCATAACCTTACCCGGAAAGCTCATACTCTTTCTGTTTGAAAGCTCTCCACCATCTAAGACCTTTGTTATAATATCCGAACCATCCACCTTTTCCACTTCAAATATAAGAAGTCCGTTGTTTAAGAGAATAGTATCTCCCGGAGATAATTCCTGATGAAGATCTTTGTAATTTACGGAAACTCTCTTATTATCACCGACCACATCTTCAACCGTAAATATAAACTGATCTCCTTCTTTTAGGTCAACCTTACCATTTTCAAATGTGCCGATACGATATTCAGGTCCTTTGGTATCAAGCATTATCGCAATAGGTAAACCAAGCTCTGCTCTAACCTTCTTTATCATATCGATCTTTTTTTGATGCTCCTCGTGGGTACCATGAGAAAAATTAAGTCTTGCAACATTGAGTCCTGCCTTACAAAGCTCTGCAAATACTTCTTCACTCTCACTTGAAGGCCCTATGGTACCAACAATTTTTGTTTTACGCATACATATTCCTCCATAATGTTTTAAGGGACAAAAACCCTTGTCCCCTAAAAATCATGAACTCATTCTACACCAAAGACTAAACATGTTCAACCCTTTTTTATTTCTTCTGACTCAAACACAAATGTAACACCAGCATCCTGACCCTTGTAAGAACCGGTAAATGTACCATATTGCTTATCTGCTTTCTTTAATGCATGTGCATTATTAAGAACCTTTGAAAGATCATCTCCTTCTAGCTTTGTAAGCTTTTTAACAGCCTTTTCATTATATTTTTCCATTCCATCCGATAGTTTTTCCATGGCTGTTATAAGCTTAGTATAACCGGAGTTCAAACTATATCCGGAAGAGGCAATCTGAGATAAGCCGTCACTTAACGAAGCAGCACCAACTTTTATTTTTTCAATACCGGATGTATAGCCATCAACTCCTTTACTTAATCCCACACTTCCTTCATAAAGTGAATTAACACCCTTTTTCATAGCTTCTATAGCTTGCACAAATCCCTGCATACTTTCTACTTTAGCAAATGCAGACGTATCCATGGAATCTAAATTCTTCTTTAAATCCTTAAGTCCCTTCGAAAGTGCATTAGTTCCTTTCCTAAGATCATCAGAGTTTTTATCCAGTTCATTAAGACCATTACTTAAACCTTTAGCGCCGTCACTAACCTTACTAACACCATCAGTATAGTTTCTTAAGTATGTTCCAAAATCAGAAACACCTTCATACATCTTATCCGTTGCATCGGAAAGCTTGTCAGAAGCCTTGCCCAGTTTCTTTATTCCTTTAGTAAATTTAGAACCACCTTTAAAAGTATCTTTATCAATATCTGCAAAAATTCCCTTTGAAACTATTGTAAGGCTGTACTCAAGCTTAAAATCTTCTACATCTGCTGTAATCTCCACATAATCAGGAATTTTTATCTCGTCATCCTTATTTTTATCGTTCTTTTTACTGAATTTTTTCATATCCTTTTGTATGGCATCCAGCTTAAGACTATCCTTTAATCCCGGCATTGCTATACCATAGGCCACTATCTCATCACTCATATCAAAAACGCCACCGTTTTTTACCTTGATATTTTTGAAGTGTTCTTCTGAAAGCATAAGAGCCGATATAAAAACAAAAGGAACCTTCACTTCATACTTCTTGCCTTTTACAGATACATTAGCAGAAGTATGGTTATCATAATCAAATCTTATCTTAACCTTACCGCTTTTTCCTGCAAGCTCATGGGCACTAATTTCTTTTCCATCCAGCTCGTAGGAAATATTTACTCCTACAGGAAGTTCCTTTGAAGTACTTCCTTTATACTCTATACGGCTTTCTTCAGTATTAAAAATAACTTCGCCATCATCCAAAAGCTTATATTCAGTATCCCCATTCGGAATTATTATATCCTGAAGATTACTGATATCCTTAATTTCTTTTTTGTCTCCAAGTTCCTTAAGAGTAGTTTCCACTTCTATTTTCTTAACTTTTCCTGTACTATCGATCTTTATATTCACTGTATCTTCTTTTGACCCGGCAAAGTTACCGTCTGAATCAGGAGAAACTTCATTTATAGAAGAAGTATCATCCTCTTGAGAGCTTTTAGAAGTTTCTTCAGATGAAGAAGAGACTTCATCCATAACCTCGGACTTATTATTATCATTCTTTTTATTGTCATGCTCGCAGGCCGTAAAGGAAATTGAAACAGCTAAAATAAAAATTACTGTAAAAATCATCTTTTTTATCATGTCTTTTCTCCATAAAAAATCACTCATCATTTTTCAAAGCCTCCTCCAAAGGAATTCTCTTAATCTTTATGTATTCAAAAAACGCAATTACACCATAACTTATAATTCCTGCCGAAAGCATCTTTATAATTACAATAGGAGGTACCTTTATATCAAACCATCCGTTCATTTCTGTTCTAAGCATAGCATGAAAAACTCCGATTATAAGGCCCGAACAAATAAAGGTTGTTCCAACCGCTCCTATGATAACTACAATTGTCGTTGCATTAATATAAAGATTAGATATTTCTCTGTCCATGTAACCCAAAATCTTACTCATAGAAATATTCGAAGCATTTTTCTCTATAATAATCTTTGATAACAAATATATGAGAACCACAAAGATAATAACAGAAAAGATTGCTACTACATCCATGACACTTCCCATGGATTTTTCAAGCTGTCTGGAAGCTTTTGTCATTGAATCAATATCCACAACAGAGCCTAAATATTTTTTATCGATATCTTTTATCTCTTCATTACTAAAATATCCGGAAAAATAATCATCACCCAGGTCAAATTTTTCATTTAATGCTTTTTGATTCATAAAAGCACATATAGAGCCATAGTAATCATAAATTCCGGTTACTTTAAAGGAGTAATATTTATTCTCAAATTCTTCTTTTAGTTTTACTTTATCTCCTACTTTCAACATAAATTTTTCAGCAAATGATTTGGAAATAACAAAGTCATCTTCTTTAAGCTTTAAAGGAAGATATTCACTCTCTTGTGAAATTCCATAGAATGAAACATCCTCCTGTCTTATTCCTTCAGTCGTTGATATAAGTCCGTAGGAAGTAAACTTTTCAGCACCTTTAGTCTCCGTTTCAACACCATTTTTATACTTAAGTGCTGCTATCGTGCTTTTTAGTTTCGAACTTTCATCAAACATGTCAATCGGAACTTGAAGCATATATTGATATTTCGAAAACATATTTTTCTCTACATTTGCTGAGTAGTCTTTGATAATTTGTGGAAAAAGAAGTCCGAAAACCAACAAGAAATTTGCAAAAAACAGTCCAAAAATCAGTACCAGGTAATTAGATATATTTTGGAATATTACTCTGATTCTGAATCGTAAGAAAAAAGGAATCTTTCTGCTTAAGTAAAATGCTCTTTTCCTTCCTTTTTTGCCCAGGTCATGTCTCAAGAATCTTAAAGGTGAAAGCTTGAGCTTATTTCTGAGAGTACAATAAGAAATAATTATCATAAGCAAAACAGGAACTACAGTAGTCTCTACAAATGCTTCGAAATTAAAAAGTGTTTCATACTTCGGCAGACTATAGCTTCCATAGTAAAGATCTGCATTTACCTTTTCCATTACTGTATAACCAAATATATTTCCTATAAGTGCACTTACTAATGTCACAAACACAGGCGTAAGCATATAATGTGTTATTATTTCATTTATGGTATATCCGGAAGCTCTGAGTGTACCTATGTTTTCTGATTCATTTTGAATAGTATTACTCATCATTATACCAAATACAAAGGCGAGGATAACTATAATCATATAGACAAAAACTCTTATCATGATTGAATCTGAACCAAAATCCTCTCCTGTAAACATAATAGCCTGATTGGCATACTGAGGAGTATAGGTTTCAATTTTTACCATAGAAGCCATCTGCTTCATAAGCTTTTCGGACATCTTTGTCTCTTCATCTTTATTATGAGGTTTCTTTTTATATTTCCATGAATAAGAATAATTATAATCATCCTCCGAGTATGATTCAAAAGCACTTTCCGTAACCACTCCTACTCCAAAAAGTGTTGCGTCAAACATTACGTCTGAGTTACTTTGGAAAAGAGTAGAGTAATCCGATAATGCAATAAGACCTGTTACCTTATACTTCTTTCCTTCATAAGGAATCTCATCCTGTAAACTAATCCTGTTATTATCAGCATACATTCTGTCTATGGCAACTTCGTTATCCTCTTTAGGGAGTCTTCCCGAAAGAATACTAGCTCTGTTAATATCCTTTCTTACTTTAAAAAGTCTAAGAGTTGAACCTTTATACGAGTCACCTTCAACATAGAAATTTTCATATATTTTTATATTTACCTTTTCATTGTTTTCTATAGAATTAATAGTACTTTTACTAAGTTTTTCAGATACACTGAAATTACCGTCTTCAACGTTGTACTTTCCAAAGCTGTCATTATAGGCTTTTAATAATCCATTTGCAGCTACCAAAAAACCCGAGCCTTCACCTATTATGATAACCATAACTATGAAGATAACCATGTACTTTCCTATATCAGCTCTTAATTCTCTGAAAAGTCTTTTATTTAATGGATTTTTCATATATAATTCCTTCCTGAGAATCTTTACAAATCTATTTCTTCCGCACGTAGCTTGTTTTCATTTTTATAATTTTTTCTTATCATTCCATCCTTTAATTTGATAACTCTGTCAGACATATCTTTGATAACGTCATTATGAGTTACCATGATAATTGTGTTATTGTATGTCTGATTAACAGTTTCTATAAGCTTAAGTATCTCCCTTGAAGTTTTGGAATCAAGTGCACCTGTAGGCTCATCACAAAGCAAAATATCCGGATTTTTTACTATAGCTCTTCCTATGGCACATCTCTGCTGCTGACCTCCGGACATCTGATTAGGATACTTATTTCTATGCTTGTGGAGTCCTAGAATCTCTATAAGCTCATCCACATTGAGAGGATTGTCGGACAGATAAGCACCTACCTCTATATTCTCCCTTACAGTAAGATTGGGGATAAGATTATATCTTTGAAATATATATCCCAGATGTTTACGTCTGTACATGGTAAGCTGCTTTTCCTTCATGTTCGCCATACTGTCTCCGTCAATCTTTATCACACCTGAATCAGCTTTATCGATTCCACCGATAATGTTTAGAAGAGTTGATTTACCGGAGCCGGAAGGGCCGAGAAGAACACAAAACTCACCTTTTTCTAAAGAAAAGTCTATCCCCTGCAGTACTTCTACCTTAGTATCGCCTTGACCAAAGGACTTTTTTATTTGTTCTAATTCTAAAAACATAAGCCTCCTTTTTGTTAGCATTAACTAACCATCAACTTAAAAATAAAACCTTTTAGGTTTTAAATATCTGTAAAATACATGTTTATCATGCTTTGACTACTATAGCACCAAGAAATATCCATGTCAAGTATTATTTTCATATTATCATATGTTCATATATGATTAATAAAAACACCGATATGTATTCATATCGGTATCATTATAAATATATATTGGTATTGATAATATATCCTCATAAATAACATTTATTTGTGATATGGTTCGTTATTCATAATTCTATACGCTCTGTAAATTTGCTCTAACAGTATCACTCTAATAAGCTGGTGTGGAAAGGTGAGGCGCGAAAAACTTAATTTCTCATGAGCTTTTTTAGATACTTCACTATGAAGTCCCAAAGATCCGCCAATTATAAATACTATATGACTTTTACCGGATATCCCTAAGGAATCAATATGCTTAGAAAGTCCTACTGAATCATACTCTTTTCCATTTATTTCCATGCTTATAACATGACTTCTTTCTGGAATTTTACTTATTATTCTCTCTGCTTCCTTTTGCCTTATCTTCTCTTCCTCTTCAGCACTTGCTTTATCCGGTGTTGCTTCATCAGGTACTTCTGTTATTTCAAGCTTTACATAGCGAGAAAGCCTTTTTGAATACTCATCAATTGCCATATTCCAGTATTTTTCCTTGATTTTGCCTACACAGATAATTGTTATCTTCATACTTCTCTCCCTTTCTTTTGCTCTTTTCCTACGGATTTTTGTGATTTAATTATCACTCTATCTATGGTTTTAACAAGTAAAGGAACCAAAATCAAGTGAAGTACGATACCGGGTGCACTTGTTAAAAAGTATGTTGTCATCCATATCTTTATAGAGTAATCCCCGCCTGAATAGAAAATAGCATTTATTAATCCTGCTGCTACTCTTCCGACAATCATTGAAATTATAAGACTGATGTATAGATCAAAGCTTTCGCTTCCTGTTTTAATTACTTTATACAAAAAACCTGTAACTAAGCCATAGCTCATACATTCTATAATCATTCCCGGTAGCATCACAGCAGATGGCATGCCTGTAAAAAGCATAGAAAGCACCGGTCCCATAAGCCCTGTGAGACATGCATAGGGTGTTCCGCATATAAATGCACATATAAACACCGGTATATGTATAGGACAATATATATTTCCAGCATTTGGTATAGTATGAAACAGTTGTACAAGCACCACACACAATGCAAGACAAACTGCAGTATACATTGATTTTTTCATGTCTAAGTTCATAATTCTATACTCCTAACCTGCATAGCTACAGATAATTCATCGGCTCTCTTAAAGGCAGTCAAAAATACAGGTATTATCAAACGACATCCTCCGTAAAGCCTTTTAAATATATTTTTATCGTTTAGTTCACACCCTCTCGAAATTGAAGCAAGTCTAATATTCTCTGCTTCTTCATAAAGAGTAGGTATAAACTGAATTGCCGCTCCCATTATTACAGCAATCTGTCTTGATGAAATCTTAAATATTTCAAGAGGCTTAAATATTATCATAAATGTATTAATTATATCAAGAGGCCTGGTTGTTGAAGTATAAAGAGCTGACGCTGTAAGTATAATTATGGTTCTGTATACAGTAGTTAAGCCTTGATATAAACTTATCCTACTTATCCTAATTATCCATATACTAAAGATAATACCTTCACTGCTTCTGTTATAAAAACAAATATTCATAGCTAATATAAAAATCAAAAACCACCTTATCCTGTAAACATAAGATAATATATACTTAAACGACAATCCGGATAAAATAATACTTAAAACGACAAAAATTAAGCTTCCCAAAGAAGCCATCCAATTATCGAGTACAATTGGAATTATAATTATCATTAATAATATTAAGGTTTTAAGTCCTGCCTTAGCCTTATGTATAATACTTTCTCCGTATACATACATACCGGCTGTCATTTCTCTCATGGTTTTATCCCTTTTTCCTTTCATCATAGGATATGACCGTCTTTTAACTCTATTATCCTATCTGCATAGTGATAAAGCATCTCTTCATTATGCGAAATAATAATTATAGTTTTTCCCTTATTTTGCATTTCCTTAAGAGTTGAAAAAAGTTCTTTTCTGTAAGCCAAATCCAATCCGGCTATAGGTTCATCCAGTATTATAATTTCAGGTCTTTTAGAAAGAACACCTGCTAAAACCACTCTTCTTTTTTCGCCATCGGAAAGCAGATATGGATTCTTAGATGCATACTTTTCATAGGGAAGACCTGCAATTTTTATTGCATTTTTTATATTATTTTTTTTCTCCTCAAGATTAAATCCAAGATAATCCAATCCGAATCCAACATCCTTTTCAACCGTTTCCTCAAATATCTGTGTGTCAGGAAATTGAAACATAATACCAATAGCTTTTCTGTACGCTTTTTCATCAAAGCGTGAGTTGTTTATATCTTCTCCCTTATAGTAAACCTTTCCCTTTGAAGGCTTTATAAGTCCTGAAAGGATTCGTATCAAGCTTGTCTTTCCGCTTCCTGTATCACCCTTTATCCCTATAAATTCTCCCTTTGCTATAGAAAGCGAAATATCCTTTAATACATAATTATTATGATTATTTCTCATATGAGATTTATAAGATAAACTTATTTTTTCACATGAAATCAGGGTTTCTTTTGATACTATCTTAATGTCAGCGTTCTTTCCCAAAAAAACCGATTTCGAAACACTCTCAAACTCACGTGTTAAATCCGAACCTTCAAAAAAAGTAAACCTTCCCTTATCTCCTATAAGAATCTTATCAAAAAGGGCCGCTTCTTTTATCTCATGAGTTACATATATTATAGTTATTCCTTCTTCTTTAAGTTTTCGAAGTAGGTCTATAATTCTTTCTCCGGATTTATGATCCAGCATAGATGTAACTTCATCTAAAAAAAGCACATCCGGAGACATGATGAGTACTCCTGCTATAGCAACCAATTGCTTTTGTCCGCCGGATATCTCATGTGTTGATTTTTTTTCAAACCCTTCCAATCCAACCAGATTAAGAACCTCCGAAACCTTCTTTTCTTTTTCTTTCTTAGAAAGAATGTTGTCCCGTAATCCGTACAGCAAATCCTCCTCAACAAGTGATGATACAAATTGGTTATCCGGATTTTGAAAAACCATACCACCTCTTTTTATTAGGCTTTTATCATAGGTTATGGTGCCTGAGTCCGGTTTAAGCATCCCTGCTAAAAGCTTTATAAGTGTAGATTTACCGCTTCCGTTATCTCCAAGGAGAGCTAAACTCTCCCCCTTTGATAATGAAAAAGAAACATCCTGAATTGCCTGTATCTCTCCGTCATAAGAAAAGCATAAATCTTTAACATCAATCATTTATTATATCTCCATGATAGATTTAATATTTTATTATATATACGACTTCATCTCCCATAAGTTCATGGCTTATTTGAGATATATCTACACTGTCAAAAAGTTCCGGATGAAGTGCATAAGCAATATAATATTTTAGCAAAAGAACTCCTTGTTCTGTTTTCAAAAGCTCTTCTGAAGCAAAGATAATATTATCTGATTTAACTGCATTTAAAGCATCCCACCCCGGTCTATTCGTTATAGTACTTTTTAGAACTTCTTTCTCTTTTTCCGATCCGGCTGTCTTTAATATAGTTTCATGACTTTGAAGTTTTACTATAAGTTCAGGCTCAATCTTTTTATTTAATAACCATGAATCGGTTATATGAAGTTTATCATCTCCAAGGTCTGAGCCAATATTTTCTCCTGCCGCATCATGTATAATCCTATGTGCTTCTGAAGCTGAATTTACTGTAACGTAATCCTCTTTTTCTTCATAATACACATTTAGATACTGACAAGGATATATAGTCAATCTGTGATTAAGATCTTTTTTATATTTATCTATCACTATACCAAAAGGATTATCCTTTCCTGTGTCACTTGATTCATCGGAAGTCTTTTCTCCGTTTCCTTCTACATTCTCATTACTACCGGCACTTCCCTGATTATCATTATTGCTTATATTGTTTTGAACTGATACAGGATTCTCGGAAGGTAATGTTTCCTCGGAAGTTTCATAAGCTTTTTTATCTTTAGTCTTGCCAGAATCTTTACTGTCCGGATCACTCTCCGAATCCTTACTCTTATTATTATCTTTTTTTTCTGATTTAGAGGTACTCTTAGAATTATTATCTGCATTTTCTTTACTATCAGTTGCTACGGATGATATTTTTTTTACTCCGCTCTCTGACTTCTCTTTATTATCATCACTTTTTTCTGCATTAAGCACACTATCTTTATCGCTTTTTTTCTTTAATCCTTTCTCTTTATGGGTTCTATTTATAAAATCACCCTTTAAAGTATCATCATCCTTTTCTTCTTTTTCACTGTTTCCGGATATATTTTCTTCCTTTTCCAAAGAGCTATTCATATATGCTACATTTTCATTCCCGTAAGAAGTCTTAAGGCTGTCATCAGATATAACTCTCTTTCTGCATCCCGTGAATAAACCTAAGATAAGAGATAACATAACCAGTGCTTTAATTCTGTAAAGTGCTCTTACTCTAACTATGAAACTAACATTCTTCGAAGCAGATTCTCTTATATTGCCACAGATTTTTGTGATTTTTTCAGTATGTGCTTCATCAATTTCCTTATCACCGTAGTAAGCATCTCTGTATATATCCAACGCTTCTAAATAATCATTTTTATCGACTGCCCCAAACTTCTCGCATATATCTTCTGTATAATCACTGTAATGAGCATTTTTACTTTTAAGTCCGTAGAGCTTTAGATACTCAATCATATACTTAAATGTATATATTCCCTTTAGTTTATTATCAGTTTCATTTAGATGAGCTCTGATCCTCCTATGATTATAAAAACTCCTTCCAATACCGATCAATATATATATCAAAGTCAAACCGATAAGAACCATAAGAACATACTTCATCCAGTCAAAACTATCAGAAACAAGTGAAGCAACTCTTCTTGATAAGCCCTTCTTACTGCTTCCTCCTGATGTTTCATTCTTTACTTTATTATCTTCTGCGGATGCTCCACTCTTAAGTTCACTCTCATCCTTATGCTCTAGCTCATCTCTAACTCCATACATACCCGACTCAATATCAGCATGAGGATTGGTAACCCTTTCGATTGAGACATGATCCCTTACATAAGTATTTATATCATCAAATGCCATCACTCCCTTATATCCGATAAAATTCATGATAAGCATACTAAGAAGCACCAAACCAAGCAATATAATGATGAGTATAAGCTTTCTTCTTATACTGCAAATAATAATACTTACTATCAAAGATATAACCCAAAGAGCAGTTATATAATTATTTATGTAAATGCCAAAATATAATTCCAGTCCACTGATTAAAATAAATGGAATTAATCTGATTATAAAAAGCTTGCTTTCATGAAGAAAAGCAAACAAAAATGCCAGAATAATAAAAACCACAGCAAAAGTAATTAAAATGCTGTAATTAACATTTATATTACTGTCAAGCTTAGGATAATCATATATATAAGCTTCTTTTTTTTCACTTTCTTTATATATGTTTATAAGAATCTGCTTAAATCCTTGGAGTAAATATTTATAAACTAAGGTTCCTAAAATTAAGGTTACAGGTAATGTATATTTAATACTTTTTTTACTTGCAACGGTCAATATATATATACCAATTCCCGGTAAAATAACATAAAAACATTTTAAATATGTACTCAAATCCAACAAGGATAAACAGCTTAATATATAATAAAATATCATAGATATCACTCTTTTTTACTATTAATTAATATCCGGATTAATAATTTGAAAATCCCGGTAATTACAATTTAAAAATATTTCCGATTCAGAAACCGGTATTTCATAATACTTAACGGCAGATGATAAAAATAATTCAAAAAAGATATCCTTATCTTTATAATCATGTATTTGACTTATTATTATATCATCTTCATCTTCTCCCGAAAAAACACAACTAATCTCAACCCCCAGCTCTAAAAGATACTCTGTTACATATAATACTTTTCCGGCAAAATCTGAGAGAATATCCATATCGCACTTTTCCTTAAAGTCCGGGTGAATTATATTTTCTATTACTATTACGGTTTTCTTTACTATAGGAGCCGCATACTCCTTAACGTAAAGCTTTTCTTCTTTTTGGGATTTCTTAAAATGTATCTGCTTTAGACTGTCTCCCGGCATATATTCACGTATGGCATATATTTCGCTGTTATCATGACCTGCCTTAATCATAGAATACTCAGAAGATTCATCACTTATATGCTCATATTCATCTATATCGATTGCAATTTCCTTCTTAACAGGATATTTTATATATTCATAATCATTAGGATATTTTTCATCCTTTATTCTAACCTTTATAATTCCTATAGGATCTTTTAGGAAAATATCCTTTATAGTATATATATTCTTCCCACAGTTTAGTGATTCTGTGTTAAAAAAAACATCAAAATCATATATATCGTAAGTTGCTTTCATATTCATAAAACAATTACGGCTTTCTACTATTGCCCAATATCCTAAATCCTTCTCGCACTTTAATTCGATTTTATCCCTTTCTATATCAATATCAAATGTAAAGTTTACATTACGCCTTTTAATTATAAGATAAACATAGAAAAAAATAGGATAAATAATAAATCCGGCACATAGTCCAATATATACGACTGTATTAGAAAACACAGCCATAATAGCGCTTATAATAAAAATCAATGTATAAGCTACTCTGTACCTGTTAATATCACTCACTTTTTAAGCCTCATCTCATGTCAGGCTTTTTCACCTTAGACATGATTCTTTCTAACACATCCTTCTTACTCATCTTCTCATTGAAAGAAGCTCTGCTAAGTATCAATCTGTGAGAAACAGTATCGGATATAACATAATCAACGTCTTCCGGTATTATATAGTCTCTGCCATAGATAAAAGCTGCACTTTTTGCCATATTTATAATACCAAGGGCACCTCTGGGACTTATGCCTAGCTTCAAAAGCTCAGAAGACCGACTTTCTATCGCTATATCTGAGATATACTCTAATATTCCTTCGTTTGCATTAACAGTTTTAATTTGCTCCTTAAGCGCTAAAAACTCATTACAATCATAAATCGGTTTAACTTTATCTATGGAGTCAGCTCCTACCACTCCCTTAAGTATATCCATCTGAGTACTCTTATCAGGATAACCTATAGTAAGAGATAATAAAAATCTGTCAAGCTGAGCTTGGGGCAAAGCCTGTGTACCCGTAGTTCCCACATTATTCTGCGTAGCTATCACGACAAAGGGATTTTTCAATTCATATGTATTTCCATCAACCGTAACACTATGCTCTTCCATAGCTTCTAAAAGAGCTGATTGAGTTTTACTTGAGGTTCTGTTTATCTCATCTGCAAGCAGTATGTTGCAATCATTTATAACTCCCGGTACATATCTAAGTCTCTCTCCTTCTTTATTGTAGATAGAGAATCCAACAATATCCGAAGGAAGTACATCCGGAGTAAACTGTATACGCTTACATGATAAGCCAAGGACTTTGCCAAAAGCGAGGGCCAGGGAGGTTTTACCCACCCCCGGCACATCGTCTAAAAGCACGTTACCACCGGAAAGAATAGCCATTAGTATTTTTTCTATGATTTCTGTCTTGCCGGCAATAACCTTCTCTATTTCTCTTATAACAGGTTCTATTTCTGTTCTGATTTTCACTTATCTTCCCTCTGAAAACAATAGATTATCTAATTAATTACTTAATCTTGACTTTTTTGGTCTTAACATATTTACTGAATATCTTTTCTCCGGAATTTTCTATAAAACTCCTAACAGCGAATACTTTACTACTTCCCTTTTTAAACTTCTTTGAAACCTTATAAACAGTTTTCTTACCCTTATTTTTAACTGTTCCAAGTTTCTTAAACTTCTTTCCGGATTTCAAACTCACTTCATAACCATCAGCATCCGATACATTTTTCCAAATTATGGTAACCTTTTTACCCTTACACTTTAAACTCTTTATCTTAACGCTTGAAGGCTCTTTTGTAACAGAGGCAGGTGTAGCAACAGGGGTAGGTGTAACAGTAGGCGCAATGGTTGGTAATGGTACTACTCCGGTATTTGGTCCGGCAGTAGGTAATGAAGAAGGCTTTTTAGTTGGAGTTGTAGTTGGTAAAGGTTCTGTATCTTCTCCTTCATAAATAATCATAATTCTAGCATTGTCTGCTTCATATCCGGTCCAATTATCAAATCTTACTTCATCATAAAGACATGTTTTCATATATTCAGCTATCGCATCTCTTACAAGGATATTTAAAACAGTACTTTTTTCATCCTTATCATTCATTATGTAATTACTGTCCATACCATTTGCTATAGCATTACTTGTAATTACTGCATAGGTTTTATCCGGATCAAAGTCTTGACCATTGATAGAATTTATAGTTACTCTTCTTAGGCTGTTTGCATATGAATAATTACTATCATTGTAAACTTCACCCGAATTATAAGCCTTGAAAGCCTCAAGAGTATAATTTATACCGCTTACCTGTAAGAATGCAGGATCTGTATCACCTTCCATCATTATATTCTGAGTTGCAGATTCAAGTAACTCGACAAGCTGACTACCCTTTAAGTAGCATATTGCAACTTTATTTGGATAAGGTAATACTCTTTTTAAGTCTTTATCGATTATTTCACCATTACACAGATTTCCTCTAAGATTTCCACCATTCCAGACACTTACTACATCCTCAGTAGCGCATGCTATATAATCATTTCCTGCATCTATAGCATCTTCACTAAAGTATGATGTTATATCACACTCGGTAGCAAAACCCTTAAGAGCATCACACCAAAAATCACCTAATAGAGTTTCACGACTTCTAACATCCTTTTTTGTAGTTGAAAAATCTATCTCATTTTTAGTGGAAAATGGATATGCTTCATCTACTGTTTCTTTATAATTCTTTATAAATAGTGTATCATCGTATTCATAAGTGATATTTTCATTCTCTAACTCTATATGTGAAACGTCCTTTGTCTCTGTGTCTATTTCATATACTCCTGCACTAAAGTCTGCATTAGCATTGCTGGTAATATTACAATAATAAACATTTCCATCCTGACTATAATCATTACTATCATGTCCAATTGAATTTCCAAATACAATCTTTACATCTGCCGGATCTGATTTTGCTGCCTGATCAACATCAAATAAAGACCCTGCTTCTACACCGTCAAAATGAGTAAAATCATTTAAATCGGGATCTACATAAGAGTAAAATGCTACATCACACCCATTTGCATAATAGGAGTGATATTCTTTTATCTGATCAAAATAATTTGGTGCTCCGGTGCCTGTTATATTGGTTCCAAGAAGGATTAAATCATTTTCATAGCAAATAGCACCAAGGTCTCCAAAGTCTTCTGCGTCTCCGTGCTTTGCATTACCTACGGTTCCATCTCCAAATTGCATATCAAACTTACCCGGAACTACTATATCATAGCCGGCTTCACGCATGAACTTTATATAACTCTTTCCCAGATCATAAGAACTATACTTTGTTCCCTGTAAAAAGTTACCGGAATCTACAAGTATAACATGTTCATATTCTTCAATATACTTATTTTTCAATGCACGGATACCTGGGAGCATATCTATATTTCCTCTCAAATTAGAGGTGTGAATGACTATTATCTTATTACTGATTTTTTCCGCCACAGCCGGATAAGCAGGTATAAGACCTGCAATAAGCATTAACACACAAAGAAATGCTGTTATTTTTTTCATAATGGATTTGTTTTTTGTTTTCATGTAATTTATCTCCTTTTGTTAAAAATAGGGTATCTTTTTTTGTGAATAATCTTTATAGAATGACACACAAAAAAAGAAGACACTTCTACCCTTCTGGGATATATATGTCTTCATGACAAAAATCTCACTGTATAAAGCTAAAAGACAAAATAGCACTTCATGTGCATATACGCAACTTCATATTGCGAAAGTATTATAGCATATCCGCTTTATAATGTCACTATCTTTTTTATTTCGTTAACAGCATCAGTTACAAGACCTGCAATATTAAGATCAGATATACCAACTATATAATTATCACAATTATTAAAAGGTATGAATATCCTTTTAGCGTCGGACTTTGCAATAGCTACAGACATGTCAGCAGTTATTTCTCCCAACATAGAATCAGCTATTACCATACCTATGGGACCTACAATAACATCTGCTTTTTTTGATACTACCCTTATGGAGTTTTCACCGGTTGCAGCCTCATCCGCTCCAGCTTTTAACATATTGGCGCTGGCTGTAGAGTTGGTTCCTATGGCTATTATGCGCACATCACCGATTTCTTTTCTTATTCCTGTTATAAGCTGTTTTCCAAGACCTCCACCCTGAGCATCCACAACCATAATTATCTTCTTATCTTCCATAAATCTAACTTCCTTATCATAAAAGTTTACTCTTATGTCAGAACTTTTATAGCATTAAATATTATTAATTTTTCTACCTGTTATCTGGTATATATCATCCTTAGAGATTGCAACTTCCACACTCAGGTACTCTGAAAAGATTTTCTCTAATTCCTTCATGTGCATAAGCTTTACTGACACTCCCTCAGGACACCCTTTATGATGAGCATCAAGTCTTTTCCTTCCGGTACTGTGGGCAACAGTTAGCACACCTTGATTCTTTAAAAGACCGGACAACTTTTCTATCAGACCTTTAGCATCAGCGAAGTGAGGAAATGCATCGTAAACTATGATATTATCAAACCTTTTATCGGTGTCAAATTCATAAATATCAGCACAGATAATATCTACCTTTTCATCATTATATTTTTCTTTGCAAATATCTATCATAGCATCGCTTACATCAATTGCAGTAATGCTTCTAACATTTCTTTTAAGGTAATCAGGAATTAAAACACCTGTTCCACAGGCAACATCAAGGATATCATGTCTTTCACATACATTTGCGTTATCTAAAATTTCTTTTATGATATCCTCATGTCTTATGGTAGCCTCATCCCAACTCTCGGCAACAGTATTAAAAAAACTAATTACCTTAAGCTTATCTACTTTACTTATATTATTCATCTTCTTCACCGACAAATATATCAGAAATCTCCATTATCTCATTACTTTCGATAGGAGCTTCACACACATCTACCTTTTCACCGTCAGGCATAACCCTGAAGAGTCTTTTTTCTGTTCCCATGTCTCTGACTACAACAAAGTAACCCTTTCTGTCGGTTTGAGGATTCCAAAGAACAAAGATTGAAACAGCTGTTGCGATAGCTGTATTTTTTTCAGGCATATTTACACGGATAAAGGTAAGAGTATCACTCATATTAAGTACAAGTGAATCAAAATCATCATCCGTATAAGGTGCTGCCTGCTCTCCGTAAGCTTCATCAAATATATTTTTTACAGTCTGCTCAGGATTATCTACCATGTCAAATATAAAATCCTTATTTTTAAAGAGACTATAAGGTATAGTGTCAATCTCAATTTTTCTTCTTATGAGGATATCCTGACTCTCTCTTGGTGCCTTTTCACCATTCTCATTTTTATTTGTCTCAATGTTGATTACGACATTCTCAGAATAAGGATTAAGTACAAAAGCCTGCAAACCGGAATCACTTTGAGCCACAATCCTTGCACAATCCTTAAAAGGCATACCTATTATAAGGGGAGGAACATTTCCCTTTGAATTTGGGTCCTTATAAATCTCTTCATGCGAAGTAAATCCCGCCAGGTACTTATTTCCGGAACCATCAACTACTATTGCAAGGTTTGGCCTAATCCCCGCAGGAAGCTTAGCATGGGGCCCCTGACTCTGCAAATATTTTATAACTTCAGGAGAAGTGCCCTCAGGAAGTGTTCCGGGAACGTAAACAATCGCCTCCGAAAGAACCTCCATAAGACGTGTTAAATACTCATTATTATTATATTTTTTTAATTCTCTTGCTCTTTTTAAAACTTCATCATTATTATCCATTATTTACTTTACCTCCAATGTTTTACGATCGGATTTCATATCAAATATTTTATCCATCTTTTCTTTATCCTGATCGCTATAATAAGCATACTGCAGATATTCATAATTCTTTAAAAGCTCTTTAACGGAATCAGACTCATCTTCTGCATTGTAGTTATGCCACTCACCGTTCATATCCATGTATCCGTTTACATTCATGGCAGCAATTTCCTTAGAAACCTCTTCTATGTAACGGTTATATACAGGAAGCTCAAGGCCTGCCTGCTTTAAAAGCATATTTGATAGATAATTATTACTTATAACAAGATTATCAGCCTCAGGTATGTCATAGTTAGCCCACAAAACATAAGGTGTACCATAACGCTTTTGAAGATCAGGTAATTCCCATTCACTCTCCTCTTTACCTAATATCTGCTCATAAAATGTGGTCTCAACAGATGGGAAATGATCTCCGAACATACAGATTATGGTCGGCTCGTCATAATCCTCAAAGTAATCTAAAAGATACTCAAAGGCCTGATCCGATACTCTTGTAGAAGATAAAAACTCATCTGTCTGCTCATAATAAGCATTTGAAACCTTTATAGGACTATCCCAATCAGTATGTGTAAGATATCCTCCATGTCCCTGTATGGTTAAGTCAAATACATAAAGCTTATCATTCTTAGCTTTGTTTTCAAAAAGATCAATAACCTTTTTATAGCTTTCCTTGTCGCTTATATATCTAATATATTCCGGATTCTTGAAATCAGAAATAGTTATAAATGTGTCAAAATCCATGGCAGTGTATGCATTCACTCTGTTCCAGTTTGTACCGCTTGATGGATGAACTGCAGTGCATTTATATCCGTTTTCCTTAAGATACGACGGCAAACCATAGGTTGACTTATGTGTAAACTGCTGAAAAACATTTGAGCCACTTGGGAAAAACTTCATGGAATTACCGGTCATAGCCTCAAATTCAGAGTTTGAAGTACCTGCACCAAATACAGATACGTAATCTATTCCCTTAATGGTATCTTTTTTAAGCGAATGAATAAAAGGAAGTGGATCTTCGTTAAATGATATAGAATCATTTACGAGCGAGAAATCAGCCCAGCTTTCATTCATAATAAGAATAATATTAGGCTTTTCACCTTTTAGGGTATCATTAATAGCAAAGTCTTTATTGGTAACCATATTTGACTTCTCATATGAATTACCCTTCGTACTTTTATCAGCAAGAAGACTCTTATCTCCGGATTCATGTACAGTCTCATAACCTTCTTTAACGGTATCTGCAATCTGCTCAGCTTTATCCTGTTTATAACCTGACGGTGCTGAAACCTTGAGATAATGAAGGTTCATAAAGTAGTTTAAGTAAAAACCGTTAGTCTTACAGGAAGCAACCTTATTCCATATATTATCCTTTATCTCTGCCTTTTCAAGAACCGGTGTAAAGTAAAGCATATATATACAAGCTATCGCCGGAACTACATGAGCAAATGCAGTGATTAAAAATCTGACAAGCTTAAAAGGCTTCTTTCTGACTCTGAAACGTATAAGGATGATACACCATATGACGAAACCAACCATAACTACATACTGTGCAGGTGTCATGGTAAGTGTATAGTGATCCGCAACTTCGGCAGCAGTCTTAACACCCAGCAAATCAGCAGGTAAGAACGGTGTACCTCTTACATTCATAACAAAGAAATTCACAAGGCCTACAATCAACAGTAGCACATCCATAACAAACATGCCTATATTATAATTATAGAAAACAGCTGTAAATATAAGCTGAATTGCCATCAAAAGAATCCATGTAAACAGCCATACATTTGGAAGTATGGTTGAATTGGTTCCGTTAAGAAGCTCTAAAGTATGCATGAGTACATAAGGATTAAAGATAAATATTAAAATCTTTGCAACCCTTATAGTATTCGCTGAAGAAAAGAGTTTCTTTATTATGTTAGACTTCTTGCTTCCATCCTTTTTGATTTCCTTAGCAGCTTCCTTAACAGACTCTATTACCTCTTCTGCTTCCTCTAAGCCCTCATCATCATCTCTCTTTACCGAGTGTACAGCTTCATAAGAAAATCCCTCAAAGATGATAAGAAGTATAACAATAATCTCTATTATCATAACTATCAAAGGATATACCTGTCCGTAGTTATAGGTATATGATATATCCAATGACTTCTTATGTGTCTGCTGAGTAAGGGTAGACATGTATTTATTAGGATCGGTTCTGTTAGTCGTATTGAGTGTAGGAAGCTTTTCATAAAGAGAATCCTTAGAACTGCATGAGATATGTATACAGCACACTGACTCCTTACTTACAGAGATTCCGTCATCCAGCTTTACAATGTATGTCCCATTGGCATTTATCTTCTTCATAGGTATATCTTTGTTAAAGACAACCTTATTGTCTCCATCTCGAAAACTTACATGCAGAGTATCTCCAACTTCCTTTGGTTTAAATGAACCAAAGCTAAGTGTAAAGGATGTAAGCACTATATCTTTATCAAATGCTACCTTCTGTCTTACGATTTTTTCATCATCGAGAATACCTATAACAGCACTGGAGCTTGTTCCTGCCTCTGTAGTAATCTCCTGTTTTGAAAGAAGAGAGCCTACCATAAAGTATTGCATCACAAAAATCGCAACAAGTATCACTATTGCGGCGATCAATCTCCATATAGTAAATTTAAATGCTTTTTTAAAAAAATTCTTAAATACTTTCACAACTTTAACCCTCTGATTTAAAGTGATTATTCTTCGTTATTATTATCTGAATTGTTCTTCGAATCTTCTTTATCCGTGGAAGCCTTATCGTATCTGCCCTTTGCTATATCGCTGATACTGGTCTTTTTTTCTTTAGTTTCACCATTTGCTTTTTGTGAATTACCCTTTATATTATCATCTGTATTTTCACTTGATGTTTTATCTTCTTCAGGCTTTAGCTTTTTAATATCCGCATAATTAACATATGCAACGTAAATAATCGCTATGGTAACCACCAGGGCAATAACCTCTATGATTCCGTTTAATCCCATGGAATCAGTTCCGGAACTAAAGTAGAAAACACAGTAAGAAGCTAAGTGTAAAACCATGGAAAAGATAAGATACTTCTTTAACTTCTTATGTACGCCCTTATAAATCAAGACGCAAAGTGCAATCTGAATAAAGAAAAATGCGATTCTGTCAACAGCAAAAAGCGTTGCTGAAACAGGTGTTATATGAGTAAGTGACTCTGCAACGCTCTTCATCTGCTCGACAGTTGCTGTGTCTCCGGCCTTCTTATAGGCATCCATTGTCTTTTCAAATGTACCATCATTTATGAGAGTTGCTATTATGTGAAACTGTATAAATTGCACTCCCAGTGTCATGATACACTCCAGCGCTCCGAATCCTATACCAAATGTAATGGCATCCTTCGGAGAAGTGTACTGCTTTAAGCTTTTCTTAAAAACTCTTCCAAATACAAAGTACTTACCACTTTCTTCTACAACAGCAGCAACCAGTGCAACAAATGCAGCTGCCGCGAATATATTATTGTTTAAGAAGTCTGAAAAAGGATTTTTAAATCCCATGGCAAATCCGTCTACCAAGGTTCTTAATACATATCCAAAAAGCATGTATGCTAGGATTCCGGCAAAAAACGGTACAAGCTTTACCTTTTCTTTTTTACGATTCTTCATTACCCACGCAAGCAGGATACCAAGGGGGATAATGGCGGATAACAATCCTAATTGCATCAACGAAAGTGTTGTGCTTGAGTTAATTGGTGTCATATATTTCCTCCGGTGTGATTTTTTGTAAATCCACTTATAAATTAAAGTATATAGTTTTTATTTTATATAATATCTGGGAACTCTCGGAGAGATATCACAGCAAAGCTCATAATTAAATGAACCTGCAAGACCACTCACTTCCTCTACAGACAAAAACTCTTCTCCGTCTTTTCCGATAAGCGTTACCTCGTCTCCCACTGTAACGCTGTCTAAATCGGTAACATCAACCATAAACTGATCCATACAGACTCTACCGATAATCGGAGCTCTCTTACCTCTTATAAGGACTGACCCTTTATTGGAAAGACTTCTCGGATACCCATCAGCGTAGCCTACAGGTATGGTTGCAACAGTAGTCTTTTTAGTTGTAGTATAAGTTGCTCCGTAGCCCACACTTATACCTTCATCTAACTCTTTAACGTAAGAAACATAAGCTTTAATCTCCATGGCAGGAGTAAGCTCTAACTTACTCTTATCAACATCCTCTGAAGGATAGAGCCCGTAAACACTTATACCGTCCCGAACCATATCGAGATTAGCTTCAGGACACTCGATAATACCTGCGCTGTTTGACGCATGCTTTACAGGTATATGTATCCCCTTATTTTCAAGCATTTCACAAAAATCGTTAAAGCGCTTTAGCTGCATCTTAGCATAAGTCTTATCCTTCTCATCCATAGTTGCAAAATGAGTAAATATGCCTTCTATACGAATATTAGGTAGTTTATGAATCTTTTCGATTATATCTGCACTTTCTTCATTTGGCATAAATCCTATGCGACTCATACCGGTATCAACAGCTATGTGTATATGTGCTTCTTTTGATAGTTCCACTGCTTCTCTCGAAAGCTCCTCTGCCAGCTCGTAAGTAAATACGGCAGTTCTTATCTCATGAGTTATCAACTGCTCATGCCAATCCTTCGGTGTATATCCAAGTATGAGTATAGGCTTTTTTATCCCTGCTTCTCTTAAGGCTAGCGCTTCCGAAAGAACCGCAACTCCGTAAGCATCAGCTATATCATCCAAGCACTTTGCAACCTCTACGCTTCCGTGCCCATACCCATCAGCCTTTATGATAGCCATAAGAAGTGTACCCGGTTTTAGGAGCGCTTTGGCATTCGAAACATTTTCATGTATAGCTTTAAGATTAATACACGCCTTTACTCTTACATATTCATCCATAACAATTCTTCCTCCAAAATAGAGAATAATTATATCTTTTTTACTGATCAATCGATTCATCTTCAGTCTCATCTGCCTCAACTACAGCTATGGCAGTGGCATAATCCTTGAGATTGCTTATAGATACAAAGATTTTAGTTACATGATTATCCTTTACAAACTTCTTAGCCCCCTTATAAAGTCTTACGTAGGGAGCACCACTCTCATGTCTCAAGACTTCGATATCCAGCGGATTCATGCCTACAAATCCGGTACCGAATGCTTTTACAACAGCTTCCTTTACTGCGTAATTACCGGCAGCTCTCATAAGAGCACTGACCTCCGAAGCATTGGACCATATATAATCAAGCTCTTTATCAGTAAATAATCTCTTTACACCTTTTTTTTGAAAAGGCTTCATAAGTCTTTCAACATCTACTATATCAGTTCCGATTCCCAGTATCATAGTATCTTTCCAATCCTTATCAAATAATCATGTGTGGTAAATATCCACAGACTGTTATATCATACCACATCTAAAATCATAAAAAAAGTATTTCTTGAAAAATAAGCCGTTTTACCATATACTTACATTAGTTTGTGAATACTTCACATATATCAGAAAATGATTACAAAATAATCTAAACCTAAATAAAAACGGAGGTAAACATGAATTACGAAGAAGCTAAGAAAAAACTGGATGAAGCCGGACAGTCTCACGTTCTCAAATACTGGGATTCACTTAACGATAATGAAAAGGAAAGCCTTCTAGCGCAGATTGAAAGCACAGATTTTGCAGTCATAGAGCGTTCCTATAAAGCACATAAGGAAAATGTAAAGGATAACAGGGTTATATCTCCTATACAGGCTATGAAGCTTCCTGAGATAGAGGAAAATAGGGAATCCTTCTATAAGACCGGTCTTGATGCCATAAAAAATGGAAAAGTCGGTGCTGTCTTACTGGCCGGAGGTATGGGCACTCGTCTTGGTGCCAACGGCCCTAAGGGTGTATATGATATAGGTGTGACCCATCCAATATACATATTTGAACGTATAGTATCAAATCTTATGGATGTAACAAGCGCAGCCGATACACCCATACATCTCTTTATCATGACAAGCGATAAAAACCATGAAACAACAGTTAGCTTTTTTAATGAGCATAACTTCTTTGGTTATGATTCAAATTATGTTCATTTCTTTAAGCAGGACATGGCTGTGGCAACAGATACAGAGGGAAAAGTTTACATGGATTCAAAGTTCCATATAGCTGATTCTCCTAACGGAAACGGTGGATGGTTTATATCCATGATTAATGCCGGACTTCTGGATATAATCGATAAGGATGGTATAGAGTATCTCAATGTATTTGCAGTTGATAATGTTCTTCAGAGAATAGCTGATCCTCTGTTTATCGGTGCTATGCTTGAAAGAGGCGTAAGCTGCGGCGCTAAAGTAGTTAAGAAGAGCGCACCTGACGAGAAGGTAGGTGTTATGTGTCTTAAGGATAAGGCTCCTTCCGTTGTTGAGTATTATGAGCTTACAGAGGAACTTATGAACACCCTGGATGAATCCGGAGAAAGAGCTTATAATTACGGCGTTATACTTAATTATACATTTAAGACCGACATTCTTAAGGAAATCAGTTCTGCCAATCTTCCATGGCATGTGGTTGAAAAGAAGATTCCTTATATAAATGAGGACGGAAACCTTATATCACCTGAAACACCTAACGGATATAAGTATGAGACCCTTATACTTGACATGGTTGAGATGTTTGACTCTTGTATACCTTTTGAGGTTGTCAGAAATCGTGAGTTTGCTCCAATCAAGAATAAAACCGGAGTAGATTCTATCGAGTCCGCCAGAGAATTACTTAAAGAAAACGGCGTAGAGCTGTAGGAAGAGAAAATCTACTTTTAAAAAAATCAAAAAAATCTTATAAATTATTTCTTAATAAGAACAAAAAACCAGGATATGACCGTACAGCCCTAATTAAGGGTTACGAGTCATATCCTGTTCACTTTTTTAGATAATTTTACCAAAATATTCTCTTAGTATTTAGTTAATAAAAATATCTTACAAATGATTTTTTAACCAATTATTAAAGATCATAGTACATTGCGAATTCCATTGGATTTGGTCTCTTTGTAATCATATCCGACGTCTTTTTATAGCGAGCGATGAGCTGATCTAAAAGTCTCTCCGGGAATACTCCTCCGGCAGTAAGATAATCATGATCATTTTCAAGCTCTTTTATGGCTTCATCAAGTGTTGAAGGTAATCCGGTAAGCTTTGCCTTTTCCTCTTCTGATAAGGTGTAGAGGTTAAAGTCGTAAGGTCCCCAACCCTTCTCATGAGGATCTATCTTATTTTTGATTCCGTCGAGACCTGCCATAAGAATAGCTGCATAAGCATAATACGGATTACATGTTGCATCCGGATTACGAAGCTCAAATCTCTTTGTTTCAGGAGTCTTAGCATAAGCCGGAATACGGATTACAGCACTTCTGTTACTCATAGCATAACCAATGGTTACCGGAGCCTCGAAGCCCGGTATAAGTCTCTTATATGAATTAGTAGAAGGATTTGTGATAGCACAAAGTGAACGAGCGTGAGCTAAAAGTCCTCCCATGAAGTAGTGTGCAGTTTCGCTTAACTGTGCGTAGCGCTCTGAATCATAAAATACAGGTTTTCCATCCTTAAAAAGAAGCATATGCACATGCATACCGTTTCCTGCTTCAGAAGCAAGTGGCTTTGGCATAAATGTAGCGGTGACACCATCGAGAACGGCTTCATTTTTTATAACGTACTTTGCAGACATAGTATTATCAGCTAACTTAAGCATATCTCCAAGCTCTACTTCTATTTCCATCTGTCCGCTTCCACCAACTTCCGGATGATGATACTTAACATCTATACCCCAATCCTTCATGGAAAGACACATACGGCTTCTAAGGTCATTTCTGATATCTGTCGGAAGGCTGTTATGGTATCCCGCTCCCGGAAGAAGCTGATAACCATTATTATTCTCAGCTTTTCCTGCTGAAACTGCAGCCTGAGGCGATTGAATACGTGCAAATGAATTGTAATCATTGTTGCTATACTTAACCTCATCAAAGATATAGAACTCATACTCAGGTCCGATTATCATCTGATCCGCAACCCCGGTTTCCTTCATGTATTCCAATGCACGAATCGCAACATTTCTTGGATACTGATCAAATGGACGATTGTTTGGAAGATCGATAATCTTCACATCACCAATCATAGAAAGTGTCGGAATCTCAGCATATCTGTCGATAACAGCCGAATCGAGAACAGGTATGAAAACCATATCGGAGTTCTCAACAGGTGCGTAACCATAATTACTTCCATCAAATCCTATACCCTGCTCCATGGTGCTTTGTGTCAGTCTTTCAGCCGGTATACTCAGGTGTCTCCATCTACCATCGATATCAGTTAACTTAAAGTCTACCATCTCGATATCGTTTTCCTTGATAAACTGCTGAATTTCTTCTAAAGTTTTTGCCATTTGTTACGTTACCTCCTTTTACAATTATACAATTTTTGCCTTTTTTGCCACATATATATTAATAATTTTGCAGCCGAACAGATTAAGACTCTTTTTCGATCAGATATCCTTCTCGTTATATCCGAAATTCTTCATCATAATATCAGAATCTCTCCAGTCCTTTCTTACCTTTACCCATAGTTTAAGATTTACCTTAACTCCGGTCATTACCTCAATATCCTTTCTTGCTTCCATTCCGATTTTCTTTATCATGGTCCCCTGTTTACCTATGATAATTCTCTTATGTGAATCTCTCTCACAAACAATAGAAGCATCGATATCTATAAGATTTCCCTTTGTTCTTTCTTTCATACGTTCTATAACAACCGCTATTCCATGAGGTATCTCATCGCTTAGATTTCTCAAAGCTTTTTCGCGAATCAGTTCTGCGGCTATCTGTCGCTCAGGCTGATCTGTAACCATATCCTCATCAAAGTACATCGGGCCCTCTTCTAAGTACTTAAATATAGTATTTATAAGATCGTTAGTATTCTCCCCTTTAAGAGCACTTACAGGAATTATTTCCTTAAAGTCAGCTAAATCCTTATAAGCATCTATAACTTCTAAGAGTCGTGGGGTTTCAACCTTATCGATCTTATTAATAACCAAAAATATCGGTGTTCTAACCTTCGATAATGCTTCTGCTATCGCTCGTTCCCCTGCGCCGATAAATGTGTCTGCCTCAACCAGAAAGCAAATCAAATCCACTTCGGAAAATGTCTGGTAAGCTGTACTTACCATGTAGTCTCCCAATTTATTCTTAGCCTTATGTATACCGGGAGTATCCAAAAATATTATCTGTCCCTGTTCATCAGTATAGATAGTCTGTATGCGATTTCTTGTAGTCTGAGGCTTTGATGATGTTATAGCTATCTTTTGGCCAACCAGTGCATTCATAAGGGTTGATTTACCTACATTGGGTCGACCTATGAGAGTCACAAAACCTGATTTAAAATTCTTTTTGTTATTCATAATTATTCCTTTTGTTGATTCTTATTTATTTTACGTTCTTACTGTTTACTGAAAATGTAAAGTAAGTATCAGGGTATGGCTCATCCTTTAAAGTAAAGTGCCACCACTCTTCCTCTAAGTGCTTGAAGCCAAACTTTTCCATAGCTTTTTGTAAAATCATACGGTTCTTGTACTGTTTTTTCGACACCCCTTTTCCTCTGTAATCAGGATGAGATAATTGTCCAAAATAATCAAATGTACCGCCCATATCAACTTCTTTTTCTTTATTCATATCAAACAATGTAAGATCCACAGTACTTCCTCTGCTGTGACCTGACTTTTCAGCAATATAACCCTGATCAAAAAGAACAGATTTGTCAAGTTCAGGATAGAAGTATGGTTTCATTTTCGTATCACTTAGATCCTCTGCCCACCTTACAAAGTGAGAAACTGCCTTTTGTGGTCTGTATGCATCATATATCTTAAGTCTGTAACCCTTTTTAATTACATAGTCACTTACCTTCTTTAATGCCTTAGCTGCTTCCTTTGTAAGAAGTGCACATGGTTCTTCATATCCGTCCACTCTAGTTCCGACAAAATTATAGGTTGAATAATAACGTATTTCCTGAATGACATCAGGAACAGCATCCGCTAAAAGAACAAATCCTGAGGGGTCTGACGGAGATGTACTCTTCTTCGCAGTTACCTCGAATGGATTTGAAATAAATGAAATAATAAGTAAAAATCCAAGTAATGTTTTGATTATTTTTTTCATGAAAAACCTCCTCGTATTATATAGTCATACCCATTCTTTACCTTCTCTA
>JAEEJA010000092.1 GCA_016281605.1 Lachnospiraceae bacterium | reverse complement strand
TTATTGGTAGTCTGTATAAATCCTGTAATCAGATACTTATATGACTTATTACCATAATCAAGCTTTAACTCGTCTCCGATTTTAAAACCATTATCCTTTCCAAATGAGCCACTTACCGCAATTTCGTTATCATGTTTTGGAAGTCTTCCCTCATAGCAGGCATTTTGATTATTCATCTTACTTACATCATCAAATACATAGGTTAACAACTGATCCTCATTGTTGTAATACAAATATACATCTATCACTCTTCTTATATTTGTGGTATCATTTCTATCCTTTAGATATTTTTCTATATCATCTTTTTTCTCTGAATCAGCCATAACAACCCCGCCACAGGTCTCTAATGTCAGTAGTTCCAGATTTGGTTTTCTGTTAAAGTTTTCATACATAAGAAGGCCAAATGCACATGAATAAATTATTAATCCTGTTACAAAAAATGTTATGATATTTTGTCTTTTATTGAAAAACATGGTTTTTAAGGAAAGACTAAGATTTAATCCAAAGTATGACTTATCGAGTCTGATATGATTTTTCCTGAAATTATGATTTTCCATTCCTTCTCTTATCGCTACTACAGGTTCAATTTTCTTTATTCTTCTTGTGGCTAAACAAGTTACTATTAGAGCATATAGTATCACACCGACTACAGGTACAATCGTAGCTACCATATTAAATGAAACCTTATAAGGTATACCCATCTGAGCTATAACAAAGGTTGACATTGCCGGCATGATAACGTATGCAGCTATTACTCCAAGTATGCTTCCTACACTTGCAAGGAGAATAAACATTATTAGAAATGAATTCCTTATATTAGAATATGTATAACCTATTGCTTTAAGCGCACCTATGGTCTTCATATTTTCCTTAATGTAATTTGATATAGAGTTTATAAACATCAATAGTATTACAAGAAGGATAACTACAGTAACAACAATAAATGATAATACCATAATAAGCGCCATATAGCTTTTTGACATCAATGTATCGTCTAATGAAAGTCTTCTTACTACAGTCATGGGGTTAATACCTGCAACTTTATTTAAGAATTCTATCTCAAATTTGGATTGCTTTACACCATCCTTTAATTCATAAAATATAACTGCTGTATCGTTCTTTTCTTTATCTATGTTTTCTATCTCTTTATAGCTTTCATCGTCAAGTACAAAGAGAAAAGACCCGTTATTATTACATCCAAAGTATGTTGTATTTAAAAATCCCTTAACCTTAAAAGTATACTTTTTTTCCTTTAATTTAAAGGTATAATCCTCTCCTCTTTTTACTCCTCCGGATGTATAAAACTGATATGGAAGATATATATAATTACTCTTTATGCTATCATCTACGTCAACTGTTTCAGTTACTGACATCTTCTGATCAAATACACTGCTGTCATCCACAAGTAAATTTATAGACATCTCTCCATTACCAAAAGGCACGGAAGATGTTGTATATTGAAGACAATGCTTTATTTCGTAGTCTTTTGTATCATCCTTAATTAATTCTTCTATTTTTTTATCATCTATTCCTGAAAGATCATCAGACAGTCTTATATGTCCATCTCCTGAATTTAATCTTACTGCTTCCTTACGAGCTATGGGATAAGTATCCATAATTATAAGCATGGATACACCTATTAAAAGTGTTCCTATAAACAATAATATAAATAATCCAACAGATGTTCCTTTATTCTTTTTTATATGACCTTTTGCAAGCATTATATCTTTATTCATAATTACCAACCCATCCTTCCGAGAAAATCTCTTATTTTTTGATGTCTCTCCGGATCTCCTGACACGTATGCTCCTAAGTTACACTCTCCTGCGATTTCACCATCTTTTACATAAATTATCCTGTTGCCACGTCTCGCACTTACTATATCATGTGTAACCATAACTATTGACTGAGCATTGTCTCCTGAGTTGAATTTTGTAAGAACATCCAAAACATCTTTTCCTGTTTTTGAGTTTAGTGCACCTGTTGGCTCATCTGCAAAAACAAGTGATGGTTTATTGATAAGTGCTCTTGCAATTCCTACTCTCTGAGCTTCTCCTCCGGAGATTTGAGTTGGAAATTTGTTCCAAAGTGATTCTTCAATATCAACTGACTTTAATAATCTTTCTGACTCCTCAGCAACTTCTTTTTTATTTTTATTTACCAGAAGTCCTGCTACCATAACATTATCAAGTACACTCATGGAATCAACGAGGTAAGTCTGCTGAAATACAAATCCACAATTTGTTCTTCTGAAAATCGCAAGCTGATCTGTACTCATGGATGTTATATCCTTATCACAAAAGCTTACTTCTCCTAAGGTTGGTCTGTCCATACCTGAAAGCGCATAAAGAAGAGTAGACTTTCCTGCGCCGCTTGCTCCCATGATTATTGTGAAGTCACCCTGTCTGATTGTCAGATCAATATTTTTTAACACATGCTGCAAAACTCCTCCGTTAGAAAATGTTTTGCATAACTTTTTGGTCTCAATGATATTTTTCATGATTTTTCTCCATTTCTTTTGTTCTGTTCTGAAAAGGTCTGGGCAATATTTGTTTCATTTGACAATCATAAGATATCATTTCAACCCTTAAGTGTCTTTAAAAAAGTCTTAAATAATTCTTAAATCTTATCATTCATAATTGGCTTTTCGTATGTATAGAATTACCGAAAAGCCGTTGTTACTTTCTAATTCTAATTTTCCATCCATGGAAGTTAAAAAGTAATCCGTCAGGTAAAGTCCTAGCCCGGCGCCCTCCTTCTCAGTTATATTGGATCCTCTGTTATACTTTCCCTTAAGTAATGGTAACTCATCTTTACTTACACCTTCGCCAAAATCCGATACTGTAATTATAAGATATTCATCATTTTCCTCTACTTTAACATCTATAGATGTATCAGCATATTTGTAAGAATTCATAAATATATTATCAAATGCTTGTTGTAGTCGAAGTTTATCCATAAACACATTACAATCAGGTATGCTAAATTCTCCTGCTTTTCCAAGATAGTCTGCATTCTTTATAAGACCGCCAATTCTCTCGGATGGCTGAACCACCGGACTCACAGCGATTTGAGTTACTTCATCTATACTGGAATTAAAAAGATTATCTACTAGAGTTGTAACCTGGTCACATTTTGTATTTATCAGGCTAAACTTCTTTTTTGTTCTTTCCTGCTCCGCCATCTCCATACCGAGTTCGGAAGTAGATTTTATGGATGCGATGGGTGTCTTTATATCATGAGAGAGCTTTGCTATTGTTTCTTTTTTATCATCATTTGCCTTCTTTTCAGCAAGTCTTGCCTTCTTAAGTTCTGATCTCATTATATCAAATGCTTCGGTAAAATTTCCAAATATTTGACCTTTATTCATGGTAAGCGGTATATCGAGATTTCCTCCCGCCACCCTTACAGCAAAGTCTTTTAATTCATGAAATGGATTTATGATTCTTTTTCTGATATACAAGTAACACCCTACTATCATTAATAGCTGTATGGTTGCAATTATTATGATAATTCTAATAAGTTTATTCTTATTATCTTCTACTATTTTCATAGTTTTATTTTCAAATATAATCTTTGCTTTGATTTTTTCACCATCCGTTATGTCCATAATTAGATCGTTATTTTTCACTGCTTCGGAAATAGTTTCTGAGATACCGGATTTACTCTTATAAAGCACATTTCCTTTGGTATCTATAATTGTATACGCCTCATTATCCGGATATAATCTCTCTTCACCGAAATTTTCTTCTATGGTTTTTATACAATCATTAATAGCCGTATTATCTCTTTTTATATCATCGTATTTATCTATATAAATAACGCAAATAAGTGCTTCTGCCACAAAAGACAAAAGCACTGTTATTAAAAATAAGTATTTTTTTATTCCTGCGGATTCCATCTGTAGCCCTCCTTCCAGACTGTTACAATCCTCTTTGGACTTTTAGGCTCTGTTTCCACAGCCTCCCTGAGTTTTCTTATATGAACATTCAGAGTACCGTCTGAAGTATACTTATCATTCCAAACATTATCAAAAAGTTCTTGCTTTGTTATAAGTCTATTAGGATTCTCAGTCAGATAATCAAGCAGATTATACTCCATACTTGTAAGCTTTTTTTCCTCGTTATCAACATATAAAAGCTTATTCTTTTTATCAATTCTTATATTTCCGTTTTTATACTCGTCTGAATTCACAGCACTCTCAACAGTCTTTTTATATCTTTTTAGTACAACCTTTACCTTTGCCAGTATTACACCTAGTGAGTAAGGCTTTTCGATATAATCATCACCCCCGATATTAAGGGCAATAAGCTTATCATCATCTGTATTTCTCGCAGATATAAAGAGAATCGGAGTATCATACTTTTCTCTGATTTCTTTGCAAAATTCAAAACCACTTCCGTCAGGAAGATTAATATCAAGCAATATAAGAGAAGCAGTATGTTCCTTAAAGAATGTCTTTGCGCTCTCTGAATCATTGCAGGCATAAGCCTTTACATCGAACATATTGAAGTACTCACAGGTATTATCCGCAAGAGCTTTTTCATCATCTATTATAAGGCAGTCGTAATTCATAAAGTCTCTCCGTATCATATAGTTGGTTCTTTTAAGTTCATTTCTATTATAGTTTCTACTCTGTATAATACTCTTCCAATCTCGGACGAGCAGCCTCATATACAGCTTTAAGTCCCGGATCGAACTGAGTGCCCATGCCCTCAGTAATTATAGCATCTGCTTCTTCAAATGACATCTTTTCTTTATATACTCTTTTACTTACAAGAGCATCATAAACATCTGCAATAGCCATAATACGGGCTTCTAATGGTATCTCTTCTCCCTTAAGTCCATCAGGATAACCTGAGCCGTCCCAACGCTCGTGATGGTAATGAGCTACATTTTCTGCAATTTGCTTAAAGGCTTCATCATCAGTTTCTTTAAGTACCTCGTGTACTATCTTTGCACCCTCTGCTGCATGACTCTTCATAATCTCATACTCTTCAGGTCTAAATCTGCCGGGCTTTCTGAGTATAGCATCGTCTACTGCAATCTTACCGAGGTCGTGCATAGGAGCCGCCTTTATAATACAGGTACAAAACTCATCTGAAAGCTTTAGTTTTCCTTGCTTCCTGATTTCATCAATCAGTATATTTACACCTTCGCTTGTGCGTCGTATGTGTCCACCTGTGGAATTATCACGACTTTCAACCATGGTTGCCATACTAAGTATGAGATTATCATGCATCTTTATTATGCTCTCGGTTTTAGCCTTAACCTCATCCTCAAGCTCTTCATTATATCGATCCAAAAGCCGGATATACATCTGATTCTGAGTATCATCTACTATGTATATAAGGTATCCCTTTCTGTAACGACCGTCATAAAGGTAATTTATGCTAATGGCATACATCTTATCATCATCTTCAGTTGTGGGATCACCATAATCAATATAAACTGTTTTATCTTCTCCCTCTTCCTCAAAGTGCTTTATCCAATGGACTACAGTTTTATTTAATTTATCGGATTTTGATATTTTTTTATCTATAATTAAATCATTGATTTCCGGAAATATTTCCTTTGCTGTTTCATTACTTCCTAAGTAATTATACTTAAAGTCGACAGTTATAAATCCTGTATCTCCTGTCTCAACCATGGTTTCAAGCATCATGTCATTTACTTCATAAAGCGAAACTCTTCTGGCTATCAGCACGTAGACTATCTCTGATATAAGATACATAACCGGCATTATTTCTATACCATCCATCACAAAATGGTTCAGTGCGTAGCCCATAATCGACACAAGTAAAGGAACATAAAGAAGTGTCAGTAACTTTCTTGAAACTTCCTTTTTTCTCATATAACTGTAGATAATGGTAATTATGGTAACTATAAAATAAATAGCTATATAGACATAAAATACAGAGTGCATGGGACCATATGTTTTATGAAATATCCACTTTTCACCATCATGACTTATATCTATTTTTTCATAAAACAAAGGCAGATGACCTATTGTCAAAATAATCGAGTACATCAATGTATTTACAATAAATGATATAACCCGAACCACACGGCTTAAGCTTATTTTACACATATCAAAAACGCACATAAGCGTGAACCATGGCAGATAACATCCACCCATGTATATCACCTTAAATGCGTAACCGGCTACATCCGGCTCATGCTCTGTATACATCACATAATAAGCCAGATTTACAATTGGTATTAATATCATAATTGCGCTTATATTAACATCAAATCTCTTTTGCCATCTGTAAACATAAACTATTGCTATAATAAGGGATATGATGAATGATGAAATGTAATAAGCATATATCATATATTTTAACTCCCTGTATGATTGATTATCTTTAACTATTATAAGTTTATATAATTAAAAAGTCAAACTTTAGCCATAATAAAAGGAGACGCAATAAAATACTTTGCGTCTCCTTTAAGTTTATTTTATATACACATCTACCTGGGTGAATTTATCCGTAACCAAGCCTCGTCTAATCTTTGCTGTTGATTTTACTTTTTCACCGTATCTTTGTATAAACATATATAATCTGCTATCATTTACGACTGCATATCCGGTATCCTTTTTTCCGGAATTTCCCCTAATAACAGAATTCTTCATAATGCTGTCAAAGAGACCTCCATCGGATTTATTTAAGCTTTCGCTTTCATAATTCCAGCTAACTACTCCTTCATTTAAGTTTACTTCATTTCCCTTATCATCCAAGAGCATCTCCCACTTTCCGTATATATCCGAATCATCATCATCCCTGTCAGGTACTGCATCTCCGGAACAAAATGCAAATTCAGTCAAAGGAGAAAGGTAGGAACCCGAACTGTCTGTAGAGTAATACAAGTACAAACTTTTTCCATTTGTTTTTTCATTTATATCGATGTCAGAAGCCAGATTATAAACTCTTTTGTCAACTTTTATTTCTTTTTCAGGTGAATCGGTTTTGACGCAGATAACATCTCTGATAACATTATCAAATATATCAATCTCATCAAAATCAAAATTAAAATCGTTATAATCTTCATCAGAAAGATCAAAATCATCATCACTGTCCCAGTTCTCTTCGAAGTCTTCCTGTGCTTCAAGTATCTCTTCTTCGTCCAGATCCAGGATATCATCGGAGTTGAGTTTACACACAAGATGGATCTCCTCACCATTGGCATTTGCGTTCATATTTGCCTTTGATACAAAGTTATAACCTTCTTTAGTTGCATTTTTTACTACCTCTGTGTATTTACCCCTCATAATTGATACTCCGCAAACGATTGCATTCGTCATATCGGATTTCAGATGATAATATCCATTGAATCCCGAAAAACCTTCTATATCCTTGGTATTTCCCTTATCATCTACTCCACTAACACCACCTACTGCAGCTATACCATCAACAACAGACGAATCGTCAAATGTAATCTCTTCAACCGGAAATCCGGAACCGGCCACAGGGGACTTCGTGTAGTAAAAATAGTAATCTCCATATTTATCTCCTGCCCGCCTGTACTCTACGCCGTCATACTTAAGTCTCAGCGGAGCCTTCGTTTTTCCATCTGTCCTATACATAAGTAAATTGGTTATTGCCTGGCTTGCATCATCCGTACGACTCACTCCGATATAACTTGCTTCAGTACTCTCTGTAGAGTCTTTCCGATACCATGCCTCCTTCTGATTTACTGCTATATTGTAATTTAATACTTCATCATCAACCTTTGATAAGAGTCCCAGTATACATGTATCATCAGCGGTTTTTCCAATCTTTTTCAATTCTTCTTCTGTATATGTGTGTTTGTCAGTATCTTCAGGTCTCGAGTATGAAACCACTTCTATACCGCTGATATACTTTCCTTTTTCTTTAGCATCACCCTTAAGATAGAGATATACAGGATCTCCCTTCCCTGTCTGGGCAACAAAGCTGATATCCACTGAATTTTTCTCGTTTGGATTATTAAATCTCTTTACTGAATGCATGCCTTCCGGAGCACTTTTTTCCGTAGATACTAAAACGTCAGACTCTTTAAATGGCATCTTATCCGCTACAGGTCCTTGCTGATAAAATCCCTGTAAACGTACATCAGCATTATCCCATGTTATATTGCCTTCTATGTTGGAACTTGTTCTTGTATTGAAGGAAAACTGCCACATAAGACATAGATTTTTATCAATATATGCATTATCAGACATTTCTCTTATAACCGTATCGCCCCAGAAACCTTTTTTGCTTATATCCATAAGCTTTGTAATATTGCGGTCATATGCTGCAAAATACCCCTCATCTGACATTAAAGTCTGACCTACCGCAGAGTAATATCCGCTTCCAACGCCAATTGATAGAGGGAGTTTTTCAAGCCTCTGAGTAGCTGTATAAAGACCTATATCATATATAGCCCGATAAGGATTGTATGTTGTATCATAGCACAGTTTACTGGTGTAATAACGATGTGCTCTCTGGTAGCTTTGAGATGACATCAATACCTTTCCTTCTTCACTCTGCTCTATACTCTTTTGTACATCTTCGCTCGAAGGATATACTAAAGGAGCAAGTTCAGCATCATATATCTTCATACCATACATTTCAGCCAGATACTCAGGTGAACCCTCTGTATCTCCATAAACACCGGATAGTACCTTGAATCCTGAAATATACTTATCTCCTGAAACAAAAGCAATGGATGGTTTGAAATACAGATATATATTACTGCCATATGATCCCAGATTGTAAGGCTGATTTATGGAAAATGTATTTACCGGTTCATATATGCTATCCATACCTAAAACACTCTCCGAAACATAAAGTGAATCAATAACAGGAGAACCTGCTGAATCATATTTGGTATATACGATATGTGAACCATCCGGAAGAACACCAGCTGAGGTATATCCTGCAGAGCCGTGCATCAGAGTTTCTCCCGAGTAATTATTTGCAATACGTATGTCCTTAATAGCATCCTTTTTTACAGTTGTAGAAGAATAGCCTATATAGGTATACCCATTTCCACGAGTTATGTTTTTATCATAAATCTTATACCCTGCACGCTTAGTAATGCCTGCCTTTGCGGCTGATTCGGTTTCTTCAGAGGATACTATAATATCCGCTAAGTACTTTTCTCCCTTTTTTAGTTTTACTTTAAATCCCGGATTAACACCGTCCCTCACTATTATCTTCTTACCTAAATCCGGATTATTAATCTCGTTTTGAGCTTCATCATTGGTGTCTGATTCTTCACTTCCTTCTGCTATTTCTTCCTCTTCGTATATTATTCCATCCCTTAAATCCTTTGTAACATAATATAAATAAAGACTGTTTGCATCTCTTTTTTTGACATAAGAATTAAGATTCGCAGCCGTAGATTCACCAAAACACGTTACTGGCATATATCCACTAGGTGTATTGGCATCATTTACGTTTCTTTTAAATGCCTGACCTAAGCTGTTAAGAGTTACAGGTGATCCGTAATTCTCATTGCGGGTATAGTATAATAGATTCCAACGCTTACCATCATCAGCATTTATATCCTGAGGATTTCCTTCGGAATTCGTAACAGGTAAGTACCTTATAAATTCCATTTTTCTCTGATTATCTACAAAAACCTTATCGACATCATAGATTTCAGTCGGCATCTTGCTATACTCTTCCTCCTCTTTATCGGAGTACTTATCATATAACAATTTAGCCAAATATACTATTCCTGCTACTATAAGCGCCGCTAAAGCAACCCATCCCGTTATTACCATGGCACATCCTATTATACCTCCAACAGTTGCAAATATACCTGAACCAATGATACCTGCACATGCAGCCCAGACAGAAAGCTGACTGCCGGCGATAAGAAGACCCAGACTGATACATCCGGTAACAAGCATAGATACTGAGCATGCCAGTCCTATCCCCATGAATGCCAGATTCATTCTGTCATAAAACTCACCCTCTTTGGTAAGCTCGGTATACACATCGGCTGCCTTTGTTTGTCTCAATGCTTCACTGGAAAGAGCTACCTTTCTCTCGTAAAACTCTGTATTTACACCTTCCCAAATACATATTTTGTCAGCGCCGTTCGTTGCTGACTTTATATTATTAATAACTTCTGTTTTTTGTTTTTCAAGTTCTTCATATAACTCATCTGATTTATTTAAAGCAAGTGCCATCTGTGAAAGTCCGATTATTTTAAGCATTCCAAACTGTCCGTCTGTAAAGGCTTCAACTAATGGATATAATTTTCTGTAATCAGCCCTTTTTTCGTATTTATCATTACCAAGTGTTAGTATATAATCTCCAAGCTTTTCATCTCCTACACTGTAATTATTCATTATGCCGTAGGCTGCCTCATATATTATATCTCCAGCCTCATCATCGGATGAATGCTCGATTATATCTTTTACATTCTCTTCCGTAGGTGTGTCAGAATCAGAGTCTAACTCTACTCCGACTGTTTCGTCATTGTTTTTACTTTTTCTTTCCATCGCCTGACTGTATCCGGCACAAAAATCCCTGAGTACCTGGAGCAATTCCTGCGAATATTCATAATACAGTCTGTCATTTGCAGAGTTTGAACCTGTATTGGCAAGCTTTTCCTTGTAGGTTTTTGTGTTCTCGATTCGCTCTGCCCAGGTAGTATCAATATCAGAAACACCCATTGAAAGAAATGAGTACATAGCAGTAAGGGAGCCGCCGTTGCCCTGTATAATGATCTTTTTTATAACATCTGAATCTATGTTGTCACCTGAAAGATAGTCACCAAGTAAATAATATTTGGAATCGTTTTCTTTGTATTTTATCAACTTACCCAGTTTTAATTTCTCTTCGGATGACATCTTGTCTGTAAAAAACAGATAGTTTAAATATTCCTTTGCATACTGAGCAGATTTTGACCCCTTTGACAGATTCTCTTTAAATTCAGCCGCAGCTGTTTTTATATCCTCAACCAGTGGCTCTAACTTTTCCATCTGTCCTTCAGCTATTTTTTGATAATCAAACCATTCATAGCCATGATTCATCTCAAGCATTTTTATTGCTCTTATTGCATTTGATTCGTCATTTGTTTTCTTATATCCAAGATATATACTGTCCTTTCCTGTTTTTTCATTCAGATCAACAGGGGTATTTCCTTCACAGTATAATTCGTATCCTTCGCTTTTGGCTTTATCTATTGCGGTAGATGCCGCTCCCTCCTTAACCTTATATAAAACAACATCCTTTATATAACTATTCGTTTTTTTAGTTTCTTTAGTCTTTTCATTATCTGTAGTTTCGGATTTCTCTTCACCATCAACTGTCTTTTTTATCTCTTCGTCTACTATACCGGTATCCTGATCGGCCTTTACCGCTGAGACTCTTGTAAGCGGAGGCTCTATAATCATCATAAATGCTAAAGCGATAGCTATAATACTTATAATAGTTTTATTCTTCATGATTATTGACCTCCTTCTTTCTTTTTTTAAGCTTTGATAACATAAGTGCAACTATACCTACAATCAAAAGTCCTATTGCTATAAATAAAGCCTTACCTATGGGACTTATGGCTGTTGCCATAAAGATTTCGGTTTTTTCACCTGATTTTTTGAATTCTAGTTCTCCTTTATCTGCAAAGAAAAAAGTCTTATCAAGCTCTCTCATGCCGGAAACCAAACATACATTAACCTTTGCTTTGTCTCTGTTTATACCTATTTTTGAACCTCTATCAAGCCATCCAACGTGTATAACCGCCTGTTCTGTTCTTTTGTTCCCTTTAGCATCTACAGAAAGATTGCTTGTTATTTTCTTTTTTTGTGAGATATTATTGTTAACGATGCATTTACCCTGAAAGTTAACCGAAGAACCTTCACCCTTGCCTTTATCATCCACTACTGCTGCAAATATACCACCGCCGTCTAACCACGCTTTATTGTCATGGATATCACAACCTGCAAAAACAACCTTCTCACCACGTACCCATACTGCACCTCCGTCTCCGTTCTCTGCGTAATTCCCGGTAAACTCACAGTTTCTTAGTATAATTTGAGAATCAGAGCCATTGATATAAAGTGCTCCTCCGCTAATAGCTGCATTGTTGTTCTTTAAAACACAATTTTCCATATTTAGGATACCTGAATCCCCGATGTCAATTGCTCCTCCATAAGGTGCATCATTTTCCTCAAATACTGAATCAGAGATGGATACGCTGCCGTCTCCCTTTATACTCAGACCTCCTCCTATATGCTCATCTCCGTTTTGGTGACCGGAGCCATTGAACCTGATAGCGCCACCCGTCATATTGAGTGTACCTTCGCAGCAGACACCTCCACCATTTAACGCAGATAAGTTATCACATATTGTGCCACCTTTTATCTCCAGGTATCCTCTTTCTTTGATACATATGCCACCACCATAGGATTTATTTCTTCCACCTGTAATGATACCACCTGCTCCTCTGGGTTCATCTTTATATTTTTTATCATATTCTTTTCTGGAATCCGGATAATAATCTGGATTGGAATCGATTATTATTATACTTGCATCTTTTTCTACACAGATAATCTCTCCGTCTGATATACAATCATCCCCTATATCCCGTTTCAGTATGAACCCATTTAGATCTATGGTTACATTCCTGTATTTATCTGTAGCTGTCAGCTTACTGCTTATGGTTTGATCACATCTAAACTTTATTAAAGCATCATTTTTACCTGATGCTTTATCCCATGCTGTCTTTACATCCGTTAGTATCTCTTTCTTTGTTTTGGACTCACCATTTTCCGTAATCTTATAACTTAACTCAACTCCGGTATTTTTTATTTTTTCAATATCTATGTACGGAATACTTGGCAAAAGTGGTGTATATGACGCTTGTGAATAAGGAGCTTTAGTTGCAAATGATAATACCAAAAAGGAGAATATTACCATTATCTTTTTTATGTTTTTTTGTAATAATACCTTATTTTCTTTCATGCTCTATCATCTCCTTATCATCACAAGAACCTCTGATCTGCTATCGGTTTTCTACTGTTTTTTTCCTACGAAAACCGGTTCCGGCTACAAGCCCTATTATAATACCGACCAATAAACCTATGCCTCCTGCGGCAGCAGTTCTTCCTCCGGTCATTGCCGTTCCTACGTCTTCATTATCTATGTATTCATTATTATCTTTTTCAAAATACAGGTAAAGTCCGTTTGAGCTGTCCCCATATGACCATCCACTCTCTCCATCTGAAAATGTCAGATTTTGTGCTGTATTCGGTGCTCCGAAAAGATGTAAAGGTGAGTAACCGTCAGGTGTAATTTTACCCTCTTCTCCCTTCTTGAGCATGAACTGATGCTTATTGCCGTCCGGTGCAAGAATAGGTGCTCCCACATCCTCATCCTTTGTAGTGTATAAGGCGAGCCACTGTTTACAGAAATCTCCGTTGGTATCCCCCATCTTTCCATTATTATCCAAAACACATTTATAAGCTATAAAGGAAGATTCTTTGTCTTCATTGTAGGATAAATCAACCATATGATGAGGAATCGGCATATGATCTCTATTATAATACTTATAAAGCGTAACGGATGTAAGCACAATATCAACTACTGCAAGAAGAATTGTAAATACGGCAAATCCTATCTTAAGTGCTCTGAACATCTTATATGCAGGCATACCGGTCTTTGCCACTCTGTCAATTTCATTGAGAGCATTGATAGCAGACTGTTGAGCTCCTTCCACACTAAAGTTTCCTCCGTATCTGGCAAGCTTAATCATACGATCAAGAGTATTAAGCTGTATGTAAGACACCGTATCATAACTTATATTAAATGCTTTTGCCATCTTTGCAGCACCCTCAAAGCCTCTGTCTAAAGTAGTATAAATAATATTGAAAGCTTTTACATAGGCCATTCCCTGAGCACATTTAAATCCAAAAGATAATAATCCCGAAACAACAGTCGATATAGTAAGACCTAAGGCGCATTTTTTAAAACCGCCATTATCTACAAAACTGTCTGCCCATGGTGTTCCCGTGCCGGTACTGTAAGTCTCGGCATTTGAAGTAACAGCTACACCTCCTTCAAAAATCTGTCTGTCTACACCCTCATAGACAGAAATCTTATCTGCATCATTCCATTCATCTATTTTTTCATCTACATAATCTTTTATTTCATCTACTTCTTCTTTTTCTTCATCAGTAGCAGCACTCATAACATCTGCACCCTGTCCGCTTTTATAATCATTATATATATTAGCACCTAAAGCGTCCTGAAGAATATTAAAAAGACTTACTGTTTCATTAACAGCTGCCAGTTGTCCATCCGAAAGGCTTGCTGCCAGTGGGTATAAATACTTAATATCTGTTCCCTCAAAATCTGATTTATCCTGATAAAAATAATCAAGCAGTGTCTCACCATCTGAACCGTCTTCTCTTACTCCTTCAGATTTGTACTTATATCCTGCGAGAGCTGTCATTGCCGCACTTTCCTGTGCAAATGCAAATCCCTGGCCTTCATCAAGGTTTTCTTTTATCCATTTTTCGCATTCTTCATCAGTCATTTTATCAATTTCATATTTTTTTACGAACTTACTCATGGTATCAAAGTGCTGATGAAGATCATTCCAGCATTCGTATATAATAAGTGCTTTTTCATGATACTTTGCTTTCAATGCTTTATCTGCCTTCACGGCATTATTATTATATGCTTTTAAAAACTGCTTTCTTAAACCGGTATAACTTCCCAGCGAAACCATACGGTCAAGCCATGTTTTTTTACCTGTGTCACACGCTGAAGCAATTTGCTGCTGTAATGTAAGCAGTACATTTCCATTCATCTGAAGGAAAACTGAAGCCAGATTTTCATCAGAAACATCGAGTAAGAAATCTCCAAGAGCTTTTCCCGAATCATCCTCTATATAGGCGTTTAGAAAGTCATGCGCCTTTACTGCCATAGGAATTTTATTGTCATAGTTTTTACGATATTCTTCAAGCATTTCCTTCATATCTTTTACCATGTCGGTATACATGTCTTTTTGATCATTTACAAGCCTTTCATATTCACCTTCGCTGTAATTTCCCTTTTCATTCATGACCGCCATATCTCTTATCGCTTTTTTGGGGTCTGTAGTTGTCTTGTAGCAAAGATATACTCCGATTTCATTTCCTGATATTCCACTGGCTCCCTCATTTATATTGAGATCTATAGGATACCAGTCATTATCCGGATCTTTATCCTTATTCTCTTCCTGACTTTCACACCATTTATGCAGTCCTGATACATCTTTTGCGCCCTTGGTAACATACAACTTTACTTCACTGATATACTTTTTGTTAGTTGATGCAGCACTGGCACTCTGCTTACACAAAGGCTGTGTGATTAAAGAAATTCCAAGTACTGCTGAAAGCATAAGTGCCACTCCTCTTTTAAATATCCTCATAACTAATCTCCTTTCGGTTTTATATATCTAATAATTATACTTTACTTTTTTATTGAATACCCTTTCTATTATAATATCGCATTTTAACAAAAATTATCACATTTATAAATAGTTTCTTTTTTTTTAATATAAAAAACATGCTATAACCTCACCCTCATCAACTAACTCTGCTCTGCCGAGAGTCGATTCGGGTTCGGGATGGTGGTAGAATTCAGTTTGTTGGATTTGATTAAAAAAAAAGAGTATGGTGCTAAAGTATTGACATTCATCATTCATATAAATCAGAAACTTAAAAAAGTATCACTCCCTACCCCTTTTACTAATAATTCAAACAAGGAAGGTGCAATAAAATTTTTCTCATTTTTATCCAAATCCCCAAACGAAATAGCATACACCCATATTCTGTCATTGTTTTTTGAATATACAATAGCATATCCGCCCTCATCATCGCCAATTGCCCACGAATCTGGTAAATATGTTTGTATATTATATCTTGATTACTGATAAAAGGAGCTTTTAAATCAAATATTAGAATCAGATGTATATGCCATGCGTTACCATGATTCTCACCTTGAGGTTCAGCAACTGCGATAAACTTAAACTCTGTCTTTGACTCTGACATCTTTTGTTTTCTCAGATAACTGCGGAGCTTACGCAGGAAAGCCTTATTGTCCTTGAAAACTTTTTTGCAGTCGGTCATTTCTTCTCGATATGTCAAAGTAATCCATTTACAATTGTTAGAATTGGTAGCATTACACCTTATTAAATCCATAAGTGAGTTGATACTCTTTCTAACACTTTTAGGTGACTGAAAACGATTTTCTGAATGTCGACGTTTTTTCACCTCTCCAGTCGATAAATCCACGAACTCATCTTTTGATAGATTTTTTATAGGACACTTCTTGTTTTTACCAGCTGTAAAAGTAACCTGTGCTGTGTTACCTGCCAACTTAAGCGATACTTCGGCATTTTGAGAGATATAAAGCTGATTTGAATTAATAGATTTAATTTTAGTCATAGAAAAACACCCCTAACCCTGCGCTATAGCTTCGAGGCATGAGATTTCTCCGACAAAGCAAAAAAAAGGAGACATAAAATACCAGATTTACGTCTCCTTTAAACTCTTATCACTTTGAAAGAAAGCGGCTTTTATTCATCTTTCTATCAGTAATAGCCGTTATGTGGGTTTACTTTAGAAAAACTTCAGCAATTTTCATGTCCGTTGG
>JAEEJA010000091.1 GCA_016281605.1 Lachnospiraceae bacterium | reverse complement strand
GTAGAAAATCTCAAAAGGGATGGTTCCGAAGCTAATAATTCCGCCCCACAGCCAGAACTTTTGACTAAAACCGTGAAAAATACTGGTCCCGGCAGGTCCGCAGCAGGGGGTGGACCCTCCTAAATCGCACAGAACGCAAAAAAAGGATGGTTCATGGAGTTCGTATACTCCTAAGAACCATCCTTTTATTTCATACGTTTTGTTTTTTATACGAATCTGCCAGTTTCTTCATCTCTTCTGCGCTTGAAATCACAGCATCTGTGATGCTTACACCACCTAGGATTCTGGCAATTTCCTGTATTTTTTCGTTATCCTGTAACTGCTTTATGCTGGTTATGGTTTTCTCCGAATCGGTGTTTTTTTCGATGAGGAAGTGACTGTCTGCCATAGCGGCAATTTGCGCTAGATGTGAAATGCAGATAACTTGATGTGTACCTGATATAGATACGATTTTCTCAGCAACCTTCTGAGCTGTACGGCCGCTGATACCTGTGTCTATTTCGTCAAATATTAAAGTGGGAATATCGTCATCAGAAGCAAATACACTCTTCATAGCAAGCATGATTCGAGACATTTCTCCGCCACTGGCTGCTTCCTGAAGCGGCCTGGACTCACTTCCTTTGTTTAATGAAACATAGAAAACAACGCTGTCGCAGCCGTCTTTTGTATATCTATCACTTTTTTCTACACGCGTTTCAAAAATTACCTGTGGAAAATTAAGATCCAGAAGTGCCTCTGTCATCTTTTTATCAAATTCTTTGCCAGCTTTGCTTCTGACCTCGGAGAGCTTCAAGCTATGTTCTTTAATTATTTCCTTTTCTCGCTCCATTTTTTCATGAAGGGAGTTTAAGTTTTTCTCGTAATCCTTGTATTTTTGTAGTTTTTCTCTGATTTCTCCGCCGTAGGCTATAACATCTGCTGTTGTATTACCATACTTTTGCTTTAGACTTTTGATGAGGTCAAGCCTCTCGGAAACCCTGAGGAGTGCGGCTTCATCGATATCAAATTCACTCATGTATGAATCTATATCTCTGTTCAAATCATTTACAAGCACATCCAGCTCCGATAGCTGATCTGCGATTCCGTTTAGTCCTTTATCAAATTCCTTAACTCGCAGGACCTCTTGCAATGCAGCACTTATCTTTTCCGATGCGCCGCCCATGCCTTCAGTAAATGAGTAAGCACTCGAAAGTGCTTCCCCGATACTTCTTGCATTGGTAAGACGCTTTAGCTCTTCTTCAAGCTTTGCTTCCTCTCCATGCTTCAAGTTTGCGGTTTCAATTTCATTTAACTCAAATTCCAAAAATGATATTTCTCTGGTTCTCTCTGATTCAGGAATATTGTACTCCCTGGCCTGCTCATCGAATTTCTTGAAATTGTCGTAACTTTGAGCTATTTTTTCTTTAAGCGGACTCACTTTATCCGAAGCGTAATCATCGATTATTTCCCTGTGATTTTTGGCACTTGTTAGGGTTTCGTGCTCATTCTGTCCATGTATATCTATAAAAAGAGCGGCAACCTCTCGCAACTTCGAGGCAGCCACACTTTCACCGTTTATGCGATTTATGGTTCGCTTTTCGGAAATCTTTCTGGTAAGAAGCACCTCGTGATCCTCAGCACTTATGCCAAGTTCGCTTAACTTTTTCTCCTGAGCCTTGGTCTCCACCGTAAACATAAGCTCTATAAGCGCTTCTTTCTCGCCATCCCTTATGATGTTTTTCTGAGCTCTACCACCCAGAACTGTATTTATGGAATCAATTATTATTGACTTTCCTGCACCGGTCTCACCCGTAAGAACGTTAAAACCCTCATCAAATGTAACTTCTATCTCATCTATTATAGCAAGATTTTTTACATGTAAATTATATAGCATATTTCTCCCATATTCGTTCTTAAATTTGTTAAATGTATTGATGAAGCTTTGCACAAGCATTAATGATGCTAGCTATGATTCAGTACATTTCAAGCATCATTTTATTTAACAGTAATTCTGGTGACAGTTTCGCTTTGCGAAACTGCTAATGATGCTAGCTATGATTCAGTACAGTTCAAGCATCATTTTATTTAACAGTAATCCTGGTGACAGTTTCGCTTCGCGAAACTGCTAATGATGCTAGCTATGATTCAGTACAGTTCAAGCATCATTTTTCGTCATAATTAGTATATACGTCCTGCACGTCATCATCTTCATCCAAAAGATCCAATGTTTTATTTAAATTTTTGATATCATCTTCGTTTGTTAATGTTACGTAAGTCTGTGGAATCATTGTTACTTCAGCTGAAGCAAATTCGATTCCCTCTGCGTTAAGTGCTTCTCTGACATTGCTGAATTCAGCCGGATCTGTAGTTATCTCGAAACTGTCGTCTTCCTCTGAAAAGTCCTCTGCGCCTGCATCAAGAGCAAGCATCATAAGGTCGTCTGCGCTCATTTCGAAGTCTTCCTTGTCAACTATTAGAAGTCCCTTTTCATCGAACATATATGATACACATCCCTGAGTACCTATACTTCCCTGGCCCTTGGTAAATGCATTTCTGACATTTGAAGCTGTACGGTTCTTGTTGTCTGTAAGCGCTTTTACGATAATAGCTGTTCCACTGGGGCCATATCCTTCGTATGTTACAACTTCATAATTTACTGAATTTGCATCACCTGCTGCCTTCTTAATACCTCTTTCAATGGTATCATTTGGCATGTTGTTTGACTTTGCCTTAGCGATAACATCCCTTAATCTGGAATTATTTTCCGGATCCGGACCGCCTTCCTTAACTGCAACGGCAATTTCACGTCCAATAATAGTGAAAATCTTACCCTTTGCCGCATCATTTTTTTCCTTTTTGTGCTTGATGTTTGCAAATTTTGAATGTCCTGACATGATTTAAATATTCCTTTCTCTACTTGTTTTCTATTAAACATCTGTCCGTTCTTTTAGACAGCGTTGTGTCGATTTTTTCAATCCAATAATCTCTATCCGTTTTTTTGGACAGCGTTGTGTCGATTTTTTCAATCCAATAATCTCTATCCGTTTTTTTTGGACAGCGATGTGCCGAATTTTTCAAATCATCCTAACTTGTATATGATGTCAAAGCCTTGATACATGCGCTGTTAAAACCTTCTGTGTGACTATCATACCAATTGTTTTTATAGTAAAAATAGCTTTCTCCCTTATTTGAATTAAAGCGGTACTGTATATCAGAAAACTCTGTATTGTTTCCCTCAAATGGAATCTCTAAGAAAGCGTATGAAGGCCTTATATATGTAACAACGACTGAGAATCTCTCACCTGGATCGAGGGTCACGGATTGCGGTAAATCTATGACATGATAACCATTTTTCCTGACGACACCTGACTTGTCACAGGCATGAATTCTTTCGCCACTTGTAGGCGTATCTCCTGTCAAATGCTTGTAAACAGCTATTTTGTAGCGATATCCATCGATCGTTGTGTAGAAACCGACAGCCTTCAGCTCTTCTCTTCCACTTGTTCCTGCGGTAAATACATTGGCAACAGCCATGCTTTTTCTTCTTCTGTAAAGTGAAAGTGTATCTGCAGGTCCAAAACCGTCGTACTGATAGATATTATCGTACTTTTCAATTGGCGCTGCTTCAAATGATACGACACTTGAAAGGGATTTTTCTTCGTATGAAAGCCAGAAATAACCATTGTGCTCATGATTCTTTCCGTAGCTGTTGGCGATTAACCATGCACCATTCTTTTTAGGCCTGTATTCGAATCTACTTCGTGGGAAGCTATCATTCCATCCAACGATTGCAACCGCATGATTGGCGTGAGCCTGTGCATTGTAACTCTTGTATTTTCGCTGATAATAACTAGCATAGCTCGATGTTATTCTGGAATATGCGCTATTGTAATACATAGCGGCCATTAAAGCGCCCTTTTTCATGATGGCTTTCTTCATCTGATACTTTAAAAGATCATCATAGAACTCAGCACTTTTCAGATTCACTTCTCTTATAGTTCTGTTAATCTCGCCCTCAGTGGCATATGCCTTACTCATGGTCGTAAGTTCCACTCTATTATTTGCGGTAAATGGGTAATCCACTTCATTTGCCGGCCCGTATCCTGCCGCAAAACAAGCGATGGAGCTATACGCATTTCCTCCTAAATTATAGCATCCGTAGGTATTAGAGAACTTGTACTTGGAGTCGTTTATGCCTGGAGTCGGCGAAGGTGAAGCTGTCGGACTCGCAGTCGGATTCGAGGACGGGCTAGCACCCGGTGTCTCCAGCGGTGTTTCGGTTGGAGTCTCGGTAGGACTTGCACTCGGGTCATCCGTAGGGTTTGGCTCCTCCGTCACATTTGCCGATGGGCCTGTGGGAATCTTTGTTTCGCCCTCCTTAAGAGGGTTACTTCCAGGATACACCTTCTGCATAAATCTCAGGAAATATATGTCTTTCGAGCCTTTCTCTCTGGAAAGACTTAACCCGCTTCTGTTCCCACAAATCTTTGCAAGGGCGGTTTCCGGATTGCTCTCCGGAGCTGATTTAATCGTGAATTTATCGTTATTATTCTTGACACCCTCGGTTAACTCAGCTTCACTGCTTCCTGAGGATGATTGATAAGCATTGTCTTCCGTCGTCGAACTCATGAAAAGCTTAGACGCCTCATCTTTTTTTGTAATATATTTAAATATTCCGTCGCCATAAGTTGAGGATGTGGGATTAATGCAGGCATGGGTTGCAAACCACACCAAATGACTTTCTGATAAGTCAAGCCCTGCGGTATCACTTATACCCTTCTTTACACAGCTGGATTCTAGGGACTTTACGGCTCCGAAGGCCCAGCAACTGCCTGTTATTCCTTGATCCTTAATGCTTGTTTCCTGATGCTTTGAAACAAGCGAATACTTTTTGGGTAGCGCCTGAGCTGTCTTGGTCAAAACATTTAGCGAAAAAACAAATGCTAACAAAAGTATGAAAACTAAAACTTTTTTATGATTAAGCACGAATGCACCCCTCTTCTTTGATATCTGTGTAATTATCAAAAGTTTACATGAAAAAACCCTGCAAATAATTATTTTATCATAGTTTTAGTGTTTAGTAAAGTGAACTTAGTTAATTGGTCCGTGTTTTGAATTGTTCTTATTCGGCAACTTGATTCGGTGTACAGGTATCTGTCAGTCTTTACATTGATCAGGATTGCTATTCTTCATCGGACATCTAGAACATCCTCCTTCTAGAGCATCCTTTTGATAATCAAACATGGATGAAAGCATACAAACAGCCTGCGCAGAAATGCCTTTTCCTTCGCCTGTAAATCCCATGCCTTCCTCGGTTGTTGCCTTTACGTTGACGCATTTTACATCTATTTCAAGGGCGTTTGCTATATTTTCTCTCATCTGATCGATAAATGGACGCATCTTGGGTGCTTGCGCAATGATGGTTGCATCCACATTTTCAATCATATACAGCTCATCATCTAACATACGCTTCACTTCCTTGAGAAGCTTTATGCTGTCTGCGCCTTTGTACTTTTCATCGGTGTCAGGAAAATGCTTCCCTATGTCTCCGAGGGCTGCGGCACCAAGTAGCGCATCCGAAATTGCGTGAAGAAGAACATCCGCATCAGAGTGCCCTAAAAGTCCCAATTCATAAGGTATATTTACCCCTCCTATAATCAGAGGTCGACCTTGTACAAGTTTATGGACATCGTATCCCATACCAATTCTCATGATTTTTCCTCCATGCCGAGCACGTAGTGTGAATCACCGTACGAAAACCCGAAGTTTCCGTATTGATCGGTAGTTATTTGAGCTCGGTGCAAATAGCTACCGAAAAACAATCTCAACAGTGAGTTTGTTACAATTTTGTAGTGTTATTTGTGGTGATAAAAAGTGATATAAAAATAGCCACACACAAATCATATGATTTATGTGCGGCATTCAATTTAATAGTAGCGGAGAAGAGATTCGAACTCCCGACACCACGGGTATGAACCGTGTGCTCTAGCCAACTGAGCTACTCCGCCACGAAATCAAGTATCGATTAAGTAAGTAACCATCGATACAGTGGGACCTATAGGGCTCGAACCTATGACCCTCTGCTTGTAAGGCAGATGCTCTCCCAGCTGAGCTAAGATCCCAAAAGACAATCTTTTATTTTTTTTGAAAGAAACCGCTTGGATTTCTTTAGCAAAAGATAAATTTAATGCACATCACTTTTTGTAAGCGACTTATGTATAATATCAAAGTTGCGAATACTTGTCAAGGAGTTTTTGTTTCATTTTATTCTATTTTTGTTTGCAGAGGGGGGTGAACCATCCTAAATTGCAGATTTCCTCAAAAGGGATGGTCCTACGTGAGTCTCGGCGGGAGTGAACCCTCCTAAATTACAGATTTCCTCAAAAGGGATGGTTAGGATGTGACTGCTGGCGGGAGAGAACCATCCTAAATCGCAGATTCTCTCAAAAGGGATGGTTCGGAAGTAACTGCTGGCGGGGGTGAACCATCCTAAATCGCAGATTCTCTCAAAAGGGATGGTTCGGATGTGACCACTGCCGGGAGCAGACCCTCCTAAATCGCAGATATTCTCAAAAGGGATGGTTCAGATGTAACTGCTGCCGGGAGTGAACCATCCTAAATTGCAGATAATCTCAAAAGGGATGGTTCGGATGTAACTGCTGGCG
>JAEEJA010000090.1 GCA_016281605.1 Lachnospiraceae bacterium | reverse complement strand
CTTCTAATATCATGGCAAAGTGTGCTATAGTTGTGGAACTGTCGACAGGAAAGATACTTTATGAAAAGAATATTCATACAAAGAAGTATCCTGCCAGTATAACTAAGATTCTTACAACATATCTTGCATGTGAGAATTGCTCTATGGACGAGACTGTTATATTCAGTAAAAAAGCAGTGAACAGTGTTGGATGGGATACGTCAAGACTCTGGCCGTTTACCCAGGTCGGAGAGAAGATAAGTATGCAAGACTGCACTTACGGTATGATGCTTCCGTCTGCAAATGAAGTCTGCTATGCAGTTGCAGAGCATGTTTCAGGCTCTCTTAAAGAGTTTGTAAATCTTATGAATAAAACAGTTGAGAGTCTCGGACTTAAGGATACACATTTTAACAATGCCAGTGGTCTTCATGATGATAATCACTATACAAGCGCATATGACATGGCTATGATCGGAAGAGCTGCCATGCAAAATGAGACATTCAGACGTGTAACAGCTACTAAGACTTATGTTATGAAGAAAACTAACAAGTCCAAAAAAAGGGACCTCATGAATCATCATAGCATGCTTAGCGGTATGAATTTTCCTCAATATGAATATAAATACTGTATAGGTGGAAAGACAGGGTATACCAGTAAAGCAGGCAATACACTTGTTACATTTGCGGAAAAGAACGGAATGGAATTAGTATGCGTAGTTCTGGATTCGGTTGATCCGAGGACAAGTAATCAAAATGAATATCAGGATACTATTGATTTATTAAACTATGCATTTGAAAAGTATACCGTAAAAGAGTTAAATGCTTCATATGCACAGACTGAAGATGAGCTTTTTACGGAATTTACTCCGTTTTTAAGTGAAGAAGAATCACCGGTAAGAGTGTCAGGTGATGCAAAGGTCGTAATACCAAAGGGTGTTAAGCTTAAGGAACTTAAACAAAAGGTTAATTATTATGATAATGTAAATTACAAAACAGGAGAAAATATAATCGGTAATGTAGAGTATTTTTATCAGGGAGAGGTAGTTGGAAGCGCCGATATTATCTATGATACGAGCAAATCAGACTCAAGTCTCCTCTACACAAAGGATAGCAGCAATATAACAGGAGTTTCAAAAACAGTTCAATCATTTTTTGGAAAATTTAAAAATAAAATAAAATTCTTCTGGACTGATGTATCAGGAAATGTTGTGAATTTTGTAAAGAAACGAACTGTTTTGATAATTGTATTTATCCTTATTATCGTACTGGTTTATATTGGAATTTTAAAGCATAAAGAAGTAAAAAGGACATCAGGAAGAAACAGATTTACAAAGCAGGATAAGGATAGGAAGAGTAAAGGAAATGATGAAGGGTCTTTGAGTTTTTCGGGCTCCGGAGGAAGAAGGAGAACCAGAAAAACATCTTCTGTATCGGTTCAGAATGAAAGTGCAGGTCCTGTATTTGGCTCCGCTTCAAAAAGAAACAGAAATAGTGGAAGGAGAAGTACACCTGCCAAGAGTAGCAATACTGAAGGTAGAGGTTTGAATTTTGATTCAAAAAGAAGAACCAGGCAGGCAAGAGAAACAAGTCCTTACGGAACTGTAGATTATGATAACAGCATGAAAGCAGGAAGAGGAAGACTTAAAACCAGACAGGAGCCGGAAAGAAGAAAAGCAGAAACATCTAAGGCACTTCCTCCTAATATGAATTCGAGAAAGAATAAAAAGAGAAGACAGAGGACTATATCAAGCTTTGATCAAAACTTATACGATCAGAAGAAGTGATGAGTTGTTAAAATAACAATTCCCAAATAACACCTGATAACACAAAATTCCCAATAAATATCAACTAATAACAAACACAGAATAGTCACAAATATTGAATATCATTAACGCAAAAAAACAAAAACAAAAAAACAAAAACAAAAAAATAACAACAAAAAATAACAACAAAAAATAACAACAAAAATAATAACAAAACAATAACAATAAGCACTTTGATAGTCAATATAAGTACTTCGAAATGGAGAGAATTATGAGTAAAAATGATGAGTATGAAGATATCTGCTACATGTGCAGACGCCCCGAGAGTGTTGCGGGCAAAATGATTAATATGAATGGTATGTGCATATGCCCTGATTGTATGCAGAGAACCTTTGATTCTATTAATTCCATGGGTGGATTTGGCAGTATGATGAATCCAAAAGATGCAGAGCAAATGAATGAAATGCTTGGCAAAATGTTTGGTATAAATACTTCCGGAAGCAATAATACCCAAAAAGACTCTGTTGAAGTTGTAGATTCAAAAACCGGGAAGCCTATAAGCGAAAACATTTCTTCAAATAATAAAAAACCCGCAAGTAGTACGAAGTCTGCAAGCGGTACTAAGTCTGCTAACAGTGAAAAAAAGGATGACAACGACAAGGAAGATGAGAAAAACAATGATTCCAACAAAACACCGCTTGGAAATATATTTTCTTTTGCTCAATTTCCACCTTTTGGTCAGTTTGACATGCCTCAAAAGCAGAAGATAAAGAAAAAAAAGAAGAAAAACAAAGAAGAGGATGTACCTGAACTTGATATAGACAATCTTCCTGCACCGCATATCATAAAAAAGCATTTGGATGAATATGTTGTTGGACAGGAGCATGCTAAGAAAGTTATGAGTGTTGCTGTTTATAATCATTATAAGAGAGTTATATCTCTTGAAAGAGAGGAAGAAGAGAAAAATTCAGAAGGTAAGGAGCTCAAGCATAGGACTGCTTTCGATGATGACGTAGAACTTGAGAAATCAAATATGCTCTTGGTGGGTCCAACAGGATGCGGAAAAACATATTTGGTGCAGACACTTGCACGTATCCTACGTGTTCCCCTTGCTATAACTGATGCTACCACTCTTACAGAAGCCGGATATATAGGAGATGACGTAGAAAGTGTACTTTCTAAGCTTCTTTTTGCGGCAGACAATGATGTTGAGAAGGCAGAGCATGGAATCGTATTTATAGATGAGATAGACAAGATATCCAAAAAGACAAGTCTTCGCGGTAGAGATGTGAGTGGAGAAGCTGTTCAACAGGGACTTTTGAAACTTTTAGAAGGAAGTGAGGTTGAGGTTCCGGTAGGGTCTTCAAGTAAAAATGCAATGGTTCCTACTGTGAATCTCGATACAAGTAATATACTGTTCATCGTAGGCGGTGCATTTCCTGATTTGGATAAAAATATAAAGAACCGTCTTTCGAAGAATGCAGCCATAGGTTTTAAGGCTGACTTAAAGGATGCATACGATGATGATGAAAATATACAGATGAAGGTTACACCTGACGATTTAAGAGAATTTGGTATGATTCCGGAGTTTCTCGGAAGACTTCCTATCATCTGCCCGTTTGAATCAATGAATGTTGAGATGCTTAAAACGATTCTTACAAAGCCAAAGAATGCTATCACAAAACAGTATAAAAAGCTATTGGCATTTGATGAGGTTGATCTGGTGTTTGATGACGGCGCTATAGAAGCAATAGCAAAAAGAGCTGTTGACAGAAAAACAGGAGCTAGAGCTCTTAGGGCTATAATTGAAGAATTCATGCTCGATATCATGTTTGAAATACCTAAAGATGACATGATAGGACGAGTTACAATAACCAAGGATTATATAGAAAACAACGGCTCGCCTGTAATAGAACTTCGCGAAACCATGAGTTAGTTTGAGTTAATATAACTTACTCTTGTTTTTTAAGAATTAATGATATATAATTGTTTTGAATACACTTTAAGGAGGAAATTACTATGGCTTATGTAATTGGTGATGAGTGTATCAGTTGTGGCTCATGTGCAGGTGGATGTCCTGTAGGAGCTATTGCAGAGGGCGATGCTCACTTTGAAATCGATGCTGATGCATGCATTTCTTGTGGAGCTTGTGCAGGAACTTGTCCTGTTGGCGCTATCTCAGAGGGCTGATCATTCAAGTATGTTTTCTGCTAAGAAAACAATGTTAATTATGGCTAGGCTGTCTGCGATTAGTAGATAGCCTTTTTCAATGGAAAGAAGGAAGCGTTTTTATGAAGGTTACGAAGGATATGATCATTACCGATGTTATGAATGTTGATCCTGCTATCAGCTCATTACTTATGGCATCCGGTATGCATTGTATAAGTTGCTTTGCCGCAGGCGGTGAAACCATAGAGCAAGCAGCTATGGTTCATGGTCTCGATGCAGATGATATAGTAGATATGATAAATGAGTATTTAAATCTCAAGGAAAACGGAGAAGATGTTGAATTTTAATGTGTGTTAATATATAATAATTAACAGGTTTTTACAGTTTGACTCAGACGATAATTCAGACTATTAACTATAGTAAAAGTAAGAGTTGAACATTATACGGATTAAAAATAAAAAAGAAATGGGGACAGATTTATGGCAAGAAAGGAAGATCAGATAAGATTGGCTCAAATAAAAGAGTTGGTCGATGAGAGATTGTATAACAAGGCTTACGGACTGTTAAAGGATGTTAATCCAAAGGCAATAAAGTCAACTAACGACATGAAGAATTGTGCTGAGGTTTACGCAAAAACAGAACATTATGACGAAGCTAGAGAGCTTTATGAGAGGCTTTATAAAAAAGAGCTTTTAAAGTACTATCTTCAGCAACTTATCTATGTATGTATAAAGAGTGAGGATTTCGAGTCAGCTTCACAGTATTACATGCAGTTCGTAAAGGCATCCAAGAGTCAAAGAGATAATCTTATATTACACTATCGTATAGAGAAGGCTAGAGGAGGTTCTTACGATTCGCTTATATCCATACTCGAGGACCTGAAGAAACAAGAGTATATGGAAGAGTGGGCTTATGAACTGGCAAAGCTATATCAGATGGCAGGACGTATAGATGATTGTCGTAAAGAGTGTGAAAATATAAAGACATGGTTTGGTAAGGGCGAGATAGTTGAAAGAGCTCAGGTACTCCTTGCTTACCTTGAGGTTGATGAGAATCTTCAAGAGTACAGAGATAAGGATTATACCATAAAGGAAGAAGCTCCAAATCCTATGGATACCGGAACTATTCCACCTCTCGATCCTACTATACTCAAACGTCAGAGAATACAGGAGCGTGAAAGAAAGAGAAGATTAAAAGAGGATAAAGAGGCATTCCTTATTGCCGATGCAGAGGAGGGCTATATATACGATGAAATTCTCGATAAAGAAGCAGAAGAGTATGCTAAAGCTCAAGCTGCCAAGGAAGAAGAGCAGAAGCTTAAAGAAGAGCTTGCTGCCAAGGAAGCAAAAGACACCCCTCAAGCTGACGGTGAAGCAGCCTCTCCACAAGCAGAAGTTCAGAGTGCCGCTGGAATTCCTGGAGAAAACAGCGTCCAAACACCAGACGGTCAATCAGTCATCAATGAGACGATTGTGGGATACACTCCAACTGAAGGTGAGTCAGGTGCAAACATCCAAGAACAGCCTTCAGGAGGTCAGGTACAGCCCGAAGTACAACAGCAGGTTTTCTATGCCCCTATTGAAGAAGAGGAAGAGGACGACACATTTAACATGGACGAGCTCAACGCCCTCCATCCGGAAGAAAACAGCTTCCAGGATGCCCGTGATTGGAAAGGATACGATAATTACGGTGATTCCGAAGAAGGTGAGCAAGCCGGTCAAGACAATCAAGAAAGTCAGAACTTTGTCGAAGGTGGGGAATTTGGCCTTGAAAACGGTGTCGGTGGTGGAGAGTATATTGAACAAGGTAGCTTTTCTAATGAGCTGGGTGATCCTGCTGATGCGACTTTTGGACAGGATGAAGGCCAGGGATTAATGTCAGCTGATTATACGCAGACAGACGGAGTAAGTCCTGCCGGTATGTCAGAGATTATTCCTGATCCCCAGAGTCCTGTGGAGGAAGAGGTTCCTACATACAGCATAGAACAGCAGGAAAGATTTATAAGAGAGTCCCAGTCCGGAACAGGAATAACCAAGGATTTATCAAAGGAAATAAATGCAATCATAAGTGCAGAGAATTCTTCTGAACCACTTACTGCAAGTCGTGCTGTAGAGGAAATGAAGATTGCTGAGAACACTATGGAGCTTGCAGGTAATGTACAGGAGGTTCTTTCGGGAGCAGGTATAGAAGCTAATGCATCGATAAGCGACGTTAAGTACGTATCAGATGCACCGGAGACAGCTCAGGGCGCACCTATGGGCATGAGTGAAATAAGTGCAGAGACAGAGGTTAAGGAAAGTGAAACTCCTGTAGCTAATGAAAATACTTCTGTACCTTACGTGGGTGACAGCGTAAAGAATAACGATCTTCTTGATAAGATAATGCCTGAGCCGGATATGCCTGAGAGAAGACAGGTTCTTCCTCAGCAAACACCTCCTCAGCAGAATTCGGTTATGACACCTTCTGAACCACCGAAAACCACCAATGCGCGTATGGGTGAAACTGTTCAGATACATGGAGAGGGAACAAACGGAACTCTTCCGGAAAGTGCACTTCCTACAACCAAGGCACTTCATAAGAGAATTCAGGATATGCTGACACTTATAAACGGCGAACCTGAAGCAACTCATTATGTACTTGTGGGTGAAGGAGATGAAAGAGTTCTCGGTGTTACTAAAAAGATTATCCGTATTATGAATAACAAATCATTTGTATCAACTACCAATATTGCACAGATTAGTGCAAAACAGTTGAACAAGCTCGATTTAGATCAGTTCAAGACCCAGCTTAAGGGCGGTTGCTTACTGGTTATGGAGGCTTCACAGCTTGTATTTTCTACCATTACAGCTCTTTTTGCACTTATGGACGAACTGGATGGAGATTTTGTGGTAGTTCTTTCGGATGAAGGCAATACTTTGGATATGCTCTTTAAGATTGCACCGGAGCTTGCAAGAAGGTTCCAGTACATAATAGATGTCAGCAAGTATGAACCTGAAGATTATAAATAATTATATTTTAGAAAATATTAGTTTGTATATGAAAACCTTCAAGTTTTCATAAGTTTTTAGGAGAGAAATAAGAAATATGTTTAAAAAAGCAATAAGTATTCTTTTAGCCGTAGGTATGGTTGTTTCGGCATGTCCATTTATGTCGGGCGCAATAGTCTCAGCAGAAGAAACAGCAGAAGAAACAGTAGCAGAAACCGAGGACAAAAACAAGGTATCCGAGATACTGATAGATATGTCTGCCGATACGGTTTATCAGACTTATACCAGCAGATTTGAGGACAATGCGCTAGTATCTGTTTCTAATGATATAAAGTTGAATTACGCCTATGATTTCATACGTTCCGAAAAAGCAGAGCTTAAGGAACTGCCAATTATAGCAGCCGGAAGTGTTGATTTCAGAGCTTCTGATGCAGGTAGGACTAAAACTTATTTTTACATGTCGGATGTAGAAAAGGACTTTAATATAACTAATGGACTTAGCTTATATAAGACAAACGGAAGCTGTATAAAGAAGCTTCTTGACAAGCAGGCTGAGGTTTTAGTAGAAGAGGAAAGAACTGTTGCATCCGGTCCGGCTCTTGATAATGCCAATGAATTGATAGGAATTCTTGGTTATGGGAATATGGTTAATAAGATTTGCGTGCTAAAGGATACGGGTGAGACACGTTACGCCTACGATGGTATCAATTATACCCTTAATCCTCATACAAGGAAGGCTGAACATATATCTTTAAACGGAAAGAAGCTTGAGGATTCTACAGAAGTAATACTTGCATCCGAAAGTCCTCTTATTGACGTTGCAGATGCTTCTAACGGCACAACACTTATTAAACAGATATCAAAGTCCGATTACAGAAAGTTTATTATTGATTATTTAAATGAGCAGAAGTGGACAGGCTCGCTTTACGATACTACAGATTACAATTGGTGTATATCAACTGATGAAGAAGCTGTTTACGCTTACGAATCAAATGTAGATTTTATAATTAACTTAAGTGATGAAAATGCTTTTCTTACCCCTTACATAGGTGACATTTATGAAGAGTACTCGGAAACAGATGTAACAACAGGTGATGCTGTTGATGATGATTCATTAGAAGAAGACACATCTTCCGCTGAGAGTCAGCCATGTTACTATCTCTTTAAAACAGGTGACAAGATAAGCACAGAATTCTCAAAGCCTAATATGGTTATGCTTTGCTCGGAAGAAAAAGAGTACGTATTTGAAGTTGTTTTGGATTTTATTGTTTCAAGTAAAAACTCTGACACAACTCTAAAGCTTGCTGAAGGAAGGTATAAGGCCGATTCGCAAGTATGGAAGGATATAAAGCCTCTTACAGGAAATACTATAAAGATTACTAAAAACGGTGTTTATACATTTTGTGCAGAAGATAAAGATGGACATGCAACTGTAAGAAGTATATGTATAGACAATATTGAAACAGGTATATTACCTGCGCCTGTTGTAAATGCTTACAGTAACACATCAGCTAATATTACAGGTAAAGCAACTCCGGAGTATACTGTCTGCTTTGAAACTGCTACAGGTATATATAAAACCTTCGCTAATGCAAGTGGTGATTTTAATTATGCACTTCCTTCACAGAAGGCAGGAGCTATTGTATATGTTTATGTAGAAGATAAAGACGGTAAGACAAGTAAGAAGGTTAAGATAGAAGTTGCCAGAAGTGGACCTAATCAGCCAAGTATAACTTCTGCTACAACAAAAACCAGAGTAATCAGTGGTAATATAAATGATTCTGCTGTTTATCCGGGAGTTTTAGTTAATAAGACAACTTTTTACCTGCCTTCCAACGGAGGACTTGCTTTTTATCAGGCATCTCCTATATATAATCAGAATTATGAAGTAAAGGAAGTTGATGTTTCTGTTGATGCAGAGGGGAATTATGCAATCAATCTTCCAAAAACACTTTCATCAGATGATACAATCGAGGTTTATTCATTTGATATTCTTAACAGAGTAAGCCTCCCTGCAACATCGGAAGTTAAGCTTGTTAAACCAAAGAAACCTACTGTTGACGAGACAACTGTTAATAATAAGGTTAAAAAAGTAAAGGTTTTCTCTGAAGAAAATTGTAAGATCACAATTCAGATGAAGGGTAAAAATTACACATCATCCAACGGAAACTACAAAGCAAAGAAATATGCTTATTGTTATAAAATTTCCGTTCCGCGTACTGACTCAGGAGTTAAACTAAAGGTTTTTGCAACTAATGAAAAAGGGAATTCCGGAACTCTTACAGTTACGAGAAAAGAGCTCGTTCCGGATCAGCCTAAGATTACCTATACAAGCTCTTCTGCCGGAATGGTAAAGGGTAAAATTCATATAGTAGGTAATGAAAATAAGGAGAATACTCTTAGCAATACAAAGACAAAAGTTTTTGTATACTCAAGAGGAAAGAAGTGCAAAGCCAGAATCGATTCGAATGGTAATTTCACCTGCCAGTCCGGTGCCATAAGAGGTGCAAGAAAAGTTGAAGTGCAGGCTAAGAATTTGAACGGAAGTAATGTAAAGAAAACTATATCATTATAAATATAAGGAGGCTGTGGCTCGATAGTATAATAAGTTGCAGCTTCCTTTTTATGAGATTGGGAGATTATTTTTGAAGGTATTTGAGAATCTAAGCGTAGAAGATGCATTTGAAAATGAAGAAGAAAAAATACTTCATGAAAAGTATATGCGTGAAGCGATAAAACAGGCTAAAAAGGCAGCAGAATCAGGTGATGTGCCTATAGGATGTGTCATAGTAAGTGAGGGTCGTATCATAGCAAGAGCATATAATAAAAGAAATGCTATGAATACCGCACTTGGTCATGCTGAAATAATTGCAATAAAAAAGGCTTGTAAAAAAATCGGAGATTGGAGACTTGAGAATACAGCCATGTATATTACTCTTGAGCCTTGTCAGATGTGCGCGGGAGCTATAATTCAGTCTCGTATACCTGAGGTGTATATGGGAGCCATGAATCCAAAGGCAGGGTGCGCCGGGAGTATTATCGATCTTTTGCATGTTGAAAAGTTTAACCATGCGCCATATACGGTTCATGGAATAATGGAAGAAGAGTGTAAGGAACTATTAAAAGATTTTTTTAAAAATGTTAGAAACAATAAATAAAAAACTTTATAATATATGCATAAAGTAATAATAAGCGACAATAAATAAAAGAGGAAATATGGGAAAAGAAAAAAATAATAATCAATCACCTGATTACCACACAGTGCTTCCCTTAGGTGACAATTCTTTTGCAGGAGAAGGGTTGATAGTAGAAAAAAAATCAAAGTTTTTTGCTTCGGTATGGGAAGTTTCGACAGAAGATGAAGTGAGAGATATACTTGCTTTAGAAAAGAAAAAGTACCCTGATGCAAGACATTATTGTTATGCTTATGTTATAGGTGAGGCGCGATCACAAGTGCGAGCCGCCGATGACGGTGAACCGCAAGGGACAGCCGGAAAGCCTATACTTGAGGTTATTAAGGGGTATGATTTAACCAATACCTGTATCATAGTAACCAGAATTTTCGGAGGTGTTTTACTTGGCACCGGAGGCCTTACCAGAGCTTACTCAGATGCTGCTAAGGAGGCCATGAAAAATACTGAGATTGTAAAGGTGGTTCTTGGAAAAAAGATTATTATAAGTGTTGACTATAGTATGTCAGAAAGTTTAAAATACTTTTTAGAAAAAGAAAATGTGTTTCTTGAAAAAATTGATTATTCATCCGATGTAAGTTTTTCTGTTGGAGTTCGACTTGACAGAGTTGATGATTTTGTAAATAATGTTACTAATATGTGCGCAGGAAAGGCTTTAATACAGGTGCTTTCAGAAACAAAGATCAAGGAAAAAGAATAAAAACCATGGATTTATTTGAATATATGGGACAAAAATTTGAAGAGAGCAATTCCCCTCTCGCATCAAGACTTCGTCCTAAAAAATTAGAAGATATAGTTGGTCAGGATCATATAATCGGAGAGGGCAAGCTTCTCTATAGAGCCATAAAAGCCGATAAGATAGGTTCAGTGATTTTTTATGGACCGCCCGGCACCGGAAAGACCACATTGGCCGCAGTTATAGCTAATACTACAAGTTCGGAATTTGTAAAGATAAATGCCACAACAGCAGGTAAAAAAGACATGCAGGAGGTTGTGGAACAGGCTAAAAAAACAGCAGCCATGTATCAGAAAAAGACTATCCTTTTTGTGGATGAGATTCACAGATTTAATAAAGCTCAACAGGATTATCTCCTTCCTTTTGTAGAAGACGGAACAGTGATTCTTATCGGAGCCACTACGGAAAATCCCTATTTTGAGGTTAATCCCGCTTTGGTATCGAGATCCAGAGTATTTGAGCTTCATGAACTGGATTCTGATTCTATAAAGATTATACTACAAAGAGCTATAGAGGATAAGGAGTGTGGACTTGGCTCCTACAAGGCTGTTTTAGATACAGAAGCTCTTGATTTTTTGGCAGATGCTGCAAACGGAGATGCAAGAGGAGCATTAAATGCTTTGGAGCTCGGTGTACTTACAACCCCAAGAGAGAGTGACGGACTCATACACATTACCTTAGATGTAGCCTCTGAGTGTATACAAAAAAGAAATATAAGATATGAAAAAGACGGAGATAATCATTACGATACCATCTCCGCATTTATAAAAAGTATGAGGGGGTCGGACCCGGATGCTGCAGTTTATTATCTGGCAAGGATGCTTTATGCAGGGGAAGATCCTAAATTTATAGCGAGAAGAATCATGATTTGTGCTGCAGAGGATGTTTCCAATGCTGACCCGCATGCCCTGGTGGTAGCTGTAAATGCTTCTCTTGCAGTAGAGAGACTGGGTATGCCCGAGGGACGCATAGTACTCGCTCAGGCAGCTATCTACGTTGCAACAGCTCCAAAATCAAATTCAAGTATTAATGCTATCGATAAGGCGATGAATGTTGTAAAGAACTCTAAGACATACCATATACCATCCTATCTCCAGGATTCTCATTATAGTGGGGCACATAATCTTGGAAGAGGGGTAGGATATATATATCCGCACGATTATCCGGGACACTATACCTATCAACAGTATCTTCCGGATGAGCTTGTGGGAGAAAGGTTTTACGAACCCGGAGAGTTAGGACATGAAGGAAATATAAAAGTACCTTTAAACAGAGATAATAAAACTTGACAAGAATAAAAAAACATAATTTCGAAACATTTTTCGTTTACAATGTTTTTGATTTTATGATTTTTAGATTAAAAAATTTAGGAGGAAATATTAAAATGGATAAGATGAAAAGAGTTGTAGCCTGGATGGCAATTATAATATTGGGTGCTATGTATATCGCTACACTCTTCATAGCTATATTTGCACCAGGAGATGTTATGAGATATGTAACAGCCAGTATATATGCAACTATTGTTGTAGGCGTGGCAGGCTGGGGGCTTATAATGCTTGCAAAAAGGCTTGAAAATCAGGAGATGAAGGAGTTTGAAAGATCAGCCAAATTTGCATCAGCCATGCAAAAAGAAAAGAAGAGATTACTTGAAGAAAAAGCAGCTTCTGAGGGAGTTGACAACGATGAAGAAAATGAGAATAACTCAGAAAATGTTACTGAAATCAAAGAAGATATAACATCAGACGAAGGCTCTACAGATTAAAAAATTTTATAAAAAAACTATATAAAATTATTTACAATGTAAAAAAATTAAAAAACAAACGGAGGAACAAAAAAATGGAAATTAAATCAGTATTTGATGAGGAATTTAAAACTTATGGAAGAGTAGTGGGAGATTATGATTATACTGAGCTTCTTGCAAAGTTAGAGGAAGTATCTCCAAAGCCTATGGATTCGGTTATATATATTCCGGGAGATGAAGCTTTAGAAGCACTTCCGATATATAAGACCATAAGAGATAATATCTATGGTGGTATGCCAATACAGATAGGTTATTGTAACGGCTTTAATACTAAACTTAATTGTTTTGAGTACCATAGAGATTCAGAAATCGACATTGCTGCTGATGATGTAATTCTTCTTTTAGCTCAAGAGCAGGAAATCACAGATGGAAAGATTGATTCATCATGTACAAAGGCATTTAAGTGTCCTAAGGGAACAGCTGTTGAGCTCTATGCTACCACACTTCACTACGCTCCTTGTAGCGCTGCTAAGGATGCAGGCTTCAGAGTAGTAATTGTACTTCCTAAGGGAACAAATCTAAGTAAGCCTGAGATTGATGTAATTAATCCTGAGGACAAGTATCTCTGGGCTGCCAATAAGTGGCTTTTAGCTCATCAGGATTCTGCTGAAGCAGCAGATGGTGCTGTTGTTTCCATAACAGGTGAAAATGTAGATATTATTGATCTTATCTAAATTTCAGATGATATCATATTTGATTTACCTATAAATATAAATCCAACTTTACATTTTTACTAATATCGGATATAATTATTTCAAATGTTTATGTTTACAAAGTGATTCATATTTTCAATTGCATTTGCTTTTAGGAGGCTTTTAAATTGCTCAGAATAGGTAAGCTGATTCTTGGTGAAGGGATGCCTAAAATTTGTGCGTCTATAACAGAAGAGGATCGTAAATCGGTTATTGCTTCTGCAGATATTATGGTGCAGAAAAGGGTAGATCTGGTTGAGTGGAGAATTGATTATTTTAAGAATATAGAGAATGAAGATGTAGAAGATATTCTAAAGAGAATCAAAAGGTCATTATCGGGAATTCCGTTGCTTATTACATATAGGACTTCTCGGGAAGGCGGAAAAGGAGATATGGATGTAGAGAATTACAGACAGCTTCTTCTTCGTTTTGCATCGGATTCAAACACAGATCTTATCGATTATGAGGTTTTTAATAATCATGATTTTAGTGCAGAGTTAGGTGCATTTATGTCTGAGCAGCTTGTTCCTAAGGATACTCTTGATTTTATTGCCAAATTAAAGCAACACGTACCGGTAGTCGGTTCCTATCATAATTTTCATACATCCCATGATAAAGAGACGATAATTGCTATACTCTCTTACATGGATTCTTTGGGGTGTGACATATTAAAGGAAGCCCTTATGCCTAAAAGTGATAAGGATGTACTGACGCTTATGGATGCAGTCAGTGATTTTAAGCTGACAGGTATACAAAAGCCGGTTATTGCCATGTCCATGGGCGGAATCGGTGCTGTAAGCAGAGTGATTGGTGAAACATTTGGATCAGATGTGACATTTGCCTGTGTAGGAGGGCAAAGTGCTCCCGGTCAGATTGAAATAAGCAAATTAAGACCCCTGATGGAGGCTTTGCACAATTTTAGAAATCAATTATGATATTCATTTACATGAAAAAGAGAGAGGTTAATAGTTAATATGAGAAAGTTAACAGGACATATCTTTTTAATCGGATTTATGGGTGTTGGCAAATCATCCGTTGCTGATGAACTTTCAAGGAAGATAGAAAAGACAGAGATTGATACAGATAAGTTTATAGAAGAAAGACTGAAGATGACCATTCCGGAAATCTTTGAAAAGAAGGGAGAAGAGTATTTTAGAAAGTGTGAATCTCAGATTCTTCTTTACATCTCACAATTATCGCCCAGAGTAGTATCATGTGGTGGAGGATTTGTCATGAATCCGTTGAATGTTAAGAAGATGAAGCGTATAGGTACTATAGTCCTTCTTAAAGCTACACCGGAATCCATATACGAGAGAGTAAAGGATTCTACTGACAGACCACTTCTAAACGGAAATATGAATGTTGAGTATATAGAAAAACTCATGAATGAGCGTATGCCTGTTTATGAGAAGGCTGCAGATCTGATTATCGATACGGATGGTATGACTCCGAATGAAGTAGCTCAGAAGATAGATAAATATTACAGTTCCGGATTAGGTGTCGAGAGATAATAAAGACATGAGTTCAAACTATATTACTTTTTTGTTGAAATTTTTGGACGGATAATGTATTATATATCAGTATAATTTTTCATATAAACTTTAGGAGGTTTTATTTCATGGTTTCAGCAAATGATTTTCGTAACGGATTAACAGTTGAGATAGAGGGTAATGTATATCAGGTAATCGAGTTCCAGCATGTTAAGCCTGGAAAGGGAGCTGCCTTTGTTCGTACAAAGCTTAAGGATATAAAGAGTGGTGGAGTTACAGAGCGTACCTTCAGACCTACTGAGAAGTTTGAGAATGCTCATATTGACAGAGCTGAGATGCAGTATTTATACAAGGATGATATGTATCATTTTATGAATACAGAGACATATGATCAGATCGATATGACAGAGGAGCAGGTTGGCGACTCTATGAAGTTTGTTAAGGAGAACGAGATGGTTAAGATGCTTTCTCATTCAGGAGAAGTATTTGCTATCGAGCCACCTATCAACGTAGAGCTTGAAGTAACAGAGACAGAGCCGGGCGTTAAGGGCGATACAGCTACAGGTGCTACAAAGCCTGCTATCGTTGAGACCGGAGCAAAGGTTTTAGTTCCTCTCTTTGTAAACCAGGGTGATGTTATTGTGATTGATACACGTACAGGTGAATATTCTAAGAGAGTTTAATTCATCTAAAGAAACAAATCTTAACTATGAAGACTAAGGCTGCAATCTTTATACTATCGGATTGCAGCTTTTTTTATCGCAGAGCCACCGGAATAAAGATGTCAGCAGAGCTGACCCGGGACTTACGTGCGAGCAGGGTACGATTTCATTTTACTTGCTCGATTCGCAGAGCTACTATGAGGAAGATGAGATTATCGTGCGGCGCTTCACACTACGTATTTATAATGGAGATTAATATGAAACGAAAAAATTTCAAAAAAAGAATGAAGACATTTATATCCGGTGCTGTAATATTTTTAAGTATAGCTTCGGTTTCCACAGTACTTTCCTACAGTCTCGTAAAAGCAGAGGATTCCGTTCAAGCAATAAGCTCTAATGATGATTATGAGTATACAGATGAAAATCTTCCAGTATATAGGGAGAAGCTAACGGATGAAACCTTGAAAATAAGAAAGTATGATGATCAGGCGGATATACTGTTTGTTAGTTTTTCGGACTTTTATAAACTTATAACAGGAGAAAAACCGGAAGTAAAGCCTTTAGGAGATTATAAATATGAGATAACAACAGAGTATGCAAGTGCAGTTATTGATACTGATAAGGATACTCTTTCAACAGATAACTTCGGTGATTTCACCAGTATAAATTGGGTTATGGGTTATGATTTAAATGTATCCTATTACCGTGGCAGCAGATACTTAGAGCCTGTAAGCAAGGAGGTTTCAACTCCTGCAAAGGAGAGTGTTATATCTTTTAGAGGTTTTGACATCCCTGTCCGATCCGATGGAAGAGATGTTTACATGCCATTAACTACACTTTCCGATATGTTTGCGGACACATCTTACAACTGTGTGGCCTGCAACGGAGAAAAGATTTATGTAAATAAAGGTTTTTCAAAACCTTATTATGAAAGTGATGATGATTTTGCAAGGCCTTTTACAAATGCAGAAAAAAGAAATATCAGTTTAATAAGCTATGAGTACAATGAATTACAGTTTGTTTTCAAATATTTCTATAGCTATCCATCTACAGAGCCCTTATCTGATTTGCTTAAAGAAAAGGGTTTAAAATCAGCTCTTGAAGAGCAAGGTTATGCTTCTTATGTGGCTTCCGGACTTTTCTATGAGAATGATTACGGTAAGTCTATGTATGCATATACAGCTTTAAATGATGCATTTAAAGATTGCAACACTTTATTCTTTGCGGCACCTTATATGTATGGTATTCCAAAAGAATCGGATATATACAAATCATGGTTTGATATGGAAAATGAGTATGTATTTGAAGAGGCAATGGGCTATAAAAACAGCATTGGCTCAGAGTATATTCAGCAAAGATCAGAAAAGATAGGAAAGGGTTATTACTTTGAAAAAGGTGATACTGCACACATAATAATAGATGATTTAAATTATAATGAGGAAGCCTGGGAAAATTACTATGAAAAGGGAACAGGTCTTCCGGGTGAAGCTGACAATGACACTCTGGGCATATTTAAGGCAGCTCTTGACAAGGCAAAGTCTAATCCTGCAATCAAAAATGTTATACTGGATTTTTCCGGAAACAGGGGCAAAAATTTGGATGTATGTTTAGCTTGTCTTTCACTTATAAAGGGAGATATTTCGCTTAGATCAAAGCATGAGCTTACAGGAGAAATATCAAATAATAATTATAAATTTGACAGAAATTTTGATGGAAAATTTGATCATGACGATGATGCGATTTCTTATGATTTTAATTATGCGGTATTAACCGGTGAGTATACTTATGCAGGTGGAAATCTTTTTGCACTTCTCGCAAAGGAAGCAGAAATTCCTATAATAGGAACAACCTCTGGAGGAGGGGCGTCACCTGCTGAGATTCACAGTACTGTAAATGGATTCAGATATGAATTATCATCTGCATCCATGAAGGCAGTAGATAAGAACGGAAATGATATAGACTCCGGAATATCCGTAGATATTGCTTTACCTGTATTAGACGATGATTACAAGTCATTTTTTGATATAGAAGCTAACGGTGTGCTGGTGAAGAATTACTATGAGGCTCATAAAAGTCCGACTGTGACACCTACACCTGCACCTAAAGCTACAGCAGTGCCTGTAGCTGCACCTACGGTAAAGCCGGACCCTAAAGTTAAAAAACCGGTGAGAGCAACTATCAATCTTATAAAAAACAAAAAGAAACGCATAATGGTCGTTAGGTGGGATGAAATAAATGATGCTACAGGTTATGAACTTATGTATGCAAGAAATAAGAAATTTACAAAAGGTGTAGTATCAGAGAATATGTATAGGACTTCTTTTAAGTCTAAGAAACTGAAAAAAAGGAAGACTTACTATGTTAGAGTAAGAGCTTATAAGATTACTTCAGTACGTAAAAAGGTGTACGGAAGGTGGAGTAAGAAAAGGAAGATTAAAATCTATAAATAGTTTTTGACAAAAAGCAATAATAAACAGCGACAACATCTTGAAGAATGCTTAGAAGTATAGTATTATTAATAGTTAGAGAATATTTTAGAAAATTGAGGTAAATTTTTATGGATTACGGACTTATAGGTTATCCTTTGGGGCATAGTTTTTCGAAAGATATACATGAGATGATAGCCGATTATACTTACGATTTGCATCCAATAGAGGAGAAGGAACTTGATGAGTTCATGAAGAGCAAATCCTTTAAGGCAATCAATGTTACTATTCCTTATAAACAAAAGGTGATTCCATACTTAGGTGATATGGATGACAATGCACGTATGATAGGCGCATGCAATACAATCGTAAATAAAGATGGGGTTCTTATAGGGCATAATACAGACTTTTCCGGATTCAAATATATGCTTATAAAGCATGAGATAGATGTATCAGGAAAAAAATG
>JAEEJA010000089.1 GCA_016281605.1 Lachnospiraceae bacterium | reverse complement strand
TGCACCTGCCGTACATCCATGTACGGCAACCGCTGATATAATACGGGATACTAAGAAACTCTATTTTTCTCCCAAAGGTCATACAAATAATTTTTTTTATCTTTCGCTACGCCTTCATGTTATTCAATCAAACAAACTACTGCGCGGGATACCATTTGTTAAGAGTTTCGCATTCACTTTATGCCCCCTGCTCTTAAGCGCTGCGTCCGTCAAACACCAGCTCGATAAACCCAAATTTGTATAGAAAGGCGAGGATGATCATATGGATATAAAGCTTACAGCCCCCATAAAAAAGGAGGATGCCGTAAAATTACATTCCGGAGATTATGTGTATATAAGCGGTACCATTTACTCTGCAAGAGACGCTGCTCATAAGAGGATGTATGAGGCGATGGAAAAAGGAGAGCCGCTGCCGTTTGATATAAAGGATAATGTGGTATATTATCTTGGACCGACGCCTGCTAAAGAGGGACAGGTTATAGGTTCCGCAGGTCCGACTACAGCCAGCCGCATGGATAAATATACGCCTATGCTTCTTGATAACGGGTTAACCGGAATGATCGGGAAGGGTAAGCGGTCAAAGGATGTAATAGATGCTATAATAAGGAATAAGGCGGTTTATTTTGCTGCTGTCGGTGGAGCCGGAGCGCTACTTTCAAAATGTATCAAGAAGTCTGAGGTAATAGCCTACGATGACTTGGGAACCGAGGCAATCCGCAAAATGGAGGTGGAGGATTTTCCTACAATTGTTGTAATAGACAGTGAGGGAAATAATCTATATGAGACGGCTGTGGAAGAATTTGTAAAAAAGAGTTGCTATTCACAGTAAATAATAAGTTGTGATAGCGCTTCAATGTGCTTGCACGATTGAACGCTAATTATAACTTATATTGACTGTGAATAGTAAATAATGGAAAAAAAAATAAGTGGTTGAAAATAATTATTAAATATGTTTTACTATGAGAGAATATTATTGTTTTTTATCAAAGAAAGAGAGGATAAAATGAAGACACAGAGAAAAATCTTAACAACTTTATTATTAGGAGTATTCATGCTGTTTGGTAGTGCTATAACTGTTAAAGCAGCCACAGTTACACAGACAGCGCAGACACAGGATTCAATCACGATTACCTTCGATAGTGCATTATCAGCAAGTAATGTGTTATCAGGATGGACAGTATCACTTCAGCAGTATGATGAAAACTATAACAAGGTTGATGTTATACCGGCAACACCGGTTGCGACTAATGTTAACGCATATACCTTTAGTGGTCTTAGACCGGGAACAAGATATTTTGCAAGAGTAGATTATACATATACTTATAAAAGTAAAAGCTCAAGCTTAAGCGGCAAATCTTATTCTTCTTATACTTCTAAAGAGATTTATACAATGCCTGGTAAAGTAACTAATGTTAATCAGACTACATGGTGGTATTATGCCAAGAGTGTTGATTTTGGTTGGGACAAGCAGGATGCTTGTAAATACGAGTGGATCGCAAAGCAGGGTAAGAAGACTGTAGCACAGAGCAGTTATGCATCATCAACTAATAGTGCAAACTTTAAGATTAAGAACAATAAGTTATATACAGTTCAGGTCAGAGCTTATACCGAAATCAATGGCCAGACAGTATACGGCGAGTGGTCTGATAAGGCATATCTTTTCACACAGCCTATGATCATTAATAAAAAGGGCGGCATCAGTATTGATGGAAGCGGAAGAATGCATGTCAAATGGGAAAAGATTGATGGCGTAGACGGTTACGATGTATATGTTTCAACAAAGGAGAAATCCGGATATAAGAAAGTAGCCAAGATTAAAAAGGGAAGTAAGAATACAGCGACTATTAAGAAATTTAAAAAGAAAAAGTTCAGCAGAAGTAAGACATACTTTGTTTATGTAGTTGCCAAAAAGAAAATTAACGGAGTTGTTAACACAAGTGGAAGACACTATTCGACAAAGTACAAAAAAGGAAGCATACAGCTTATGTGGTCATTTAGTGACAGAAGATAGAATTAACAGTGGGATTAAAAGACAACAGATATCAAAATTGATACTAATTATAAAAGGAGAAGGTGTGATATGAAAAAAGTATTTAAAAGTCTATTAGCAGTAATATTGTTTGCAGTTATATTAGTTCCTTCAATCAGATCAAACGCGGCAGTTGCGCCATCTGCGCCAACCGGTTTAGGTTTATATGGACAGGATGGTTCCAAATTTGGTCTTAGGTGGGCTCTTGATCAGAATATTGTTATATGTGGAGTTAATAATCATTTTGGATATGAGGTTACTGTTACTACCATTAAGGGAAAGAAGATAGGCGTTTACGACAAGAACAGTATTGATAATGGCTATGATAGTGATTTTCAGTTTAAAGACAACAAAGCATATATGTTTATTACAAATTCGAAGATGGCTAAACAGGCTTTCAAATTCAAAGTAAGAGCATATGTATATGATGAAACAGGAGCAAAGTTATTCAGTGATTATTCAGCAGAAAAGATAATTGTTCCAAGAGCAAAGGTTACTAATCTTAAAGCAACATCACGTTCAACCGGAAGGATCACATGGAAGAAAATAAAAGGTGCCAAGAGCTATACTGTATATGTATCCTCTGACGGAGGGAATAAATATAAAAGACAGGGAACAACTAAGGGTACAACTTATACTGTAAAAGGCATGAAATTAAGCAAAGTATATCCGGTTTATGTTGTTGCTAACGGAATAAAGGTTAAGAAGAAAAAATACAATTCTACCAAGCCTGAGTTAAAGGAATCTAATACCGCAACGATCAAGATTTATTTAACCTATTAATGAAAAATAATACACAAAATAGAAGTTGCTGTTATCTATACAGCAACTTCTAGCAGTTTAAGGAGCAAAAAATGCAGAAAAAAATATTGATAATAATAGCATTATTATTGTTGATCCCATGTTATAAAGTTAGTGCTCAGGATTTTAATCTTGAAAGCGGAAAGAAAGTAAGCGGAACTTACGCTGCAGGAGAAGAAGAATATAATTATTATTGTATTAAGGCTTCGTCTTCAGATTATATCGCAATTACGGTTAAGACCTCTGATAAGGGAAATCTTATTTTTGATATTTGTGATGAGAATAAGCAGGTTATTGCTTCTGAAATTACTGTTCCCAATAAAGAAACTGTATATCACAAAGCGGAAAAAGGAAAGACATATTATCTTAAGGTTAAGGGAACAGAGGGAGTTACTTATTCTGTTTCTTATAAAATGAAGAAATTGTCCGCTCTTAAATATGCAAAGAAATATAATTATATATTTACTAATGCATCAATAGCCGGCGAAAGTAATGCTGCATTATTTAAGATCAAAGCAAATTATGCGGGTATAGTGCAATTTATGTTTGATACCGATAGAGAGGTAAATGTTAAGTATCTGGACAAAAACAAGAAAAAGCCGCTTTCGGGAACATTTATACTTTATGAACATGCATTTAGCGGGATAGGTACCAATGCAAACAGGACGGTTTACGCAAAGCTCTGGAATAATGATGGCAGCACTACAGGCGTAACCACACTTAAGGGCATCAAGTATCAGATTAGATCAGTTGGTACAGCTAACGGCAGTTCAAAGGGCAGAGCAAGAAATCTTATTAAGGGAAGATACGCAGAAACTTTAGTACCGGCTGGCAAGAGTATGTCTTCATGGTACAAATTTAAGGTTTCAAAGAAACAAAAAGTAAGCTTTACTGTAGAATCACGGATGCTTCAGAATCACGGTAAAAATCTTCAGTTATATATATGTAATTCCGATGGTAAGAAGATCAATACAAATCCGATAATTATAGATTCCATGACTACCGTAATATACAAAAAGAAATATAAAATGGAATATCCGGTTAAGACTTTCGGAACAACGGCAAAATTTCCTGAAGGAACTTATTATCTTAAAGTCGACAGTAAAACGAAGACCTCTTCAGGTTCATACAGAATTAAGTGGGAGTAGGATAATTGACTATTGACAAAAGAAACCTGATTTGTTAATATAATCAAGCGTGACAATTTAAAGTTGCGGAGTCCGACAGTTAATTGAGGATCTGTTGGACATATAATTGAATATTATTAATATATTCAGGCAAGGAGAAGTACTCAAGTGGCTGAAGAGGCGCCCCTGCTAAGGGTGTAGGTCGTTTGCGCGGCGCGAGGGTTCAAATCCCTCCTTCTCCGTTAAAAAAGAGGTCTAAACAGACCTCTTTTTTTGCGGATAAAAGAGTAGTACCCGAGCGCCGCGCAGCGGCGTGGGCAAAAGCACTGAAGCGCCGCCTGTGGCGGAAGAAGCGAAGTGCTTTTGTGACGGTGTCCGAAGAGACCGACCGAAAGGGAGGACGATTCGCTGACACCGGAAGGGCCTGTTCAAATCCCTCCTTCTCCGTTTAAAAAAAGAGGTCTAAACATACCTCTTTTTTTGCG
>JAEEJA010000088.1 GCA_016281605.1 Lachnospiraceae bacterium | reverse complement strand
TGAAGTAACTGCTGGCGGGGGTGAACCATCCTAAATCGCAGATTTTCTTAAAAGGGATGGTTCTGAAGTAACTGCTGGCGGGAGTGAACCCTCCTAAATTACAGATTTTCTCAAAAGGGATGGTTCGGAAGCTTTGATTTCCGCCCCACAGCCAGAACTTTTGACTAAAACCGTGAAAAGTTCTGGTCCGCCGAGGTTTGCAAGCGAGAGAGAGCCAGAACTTTTGACTAAAACCGTGAAAAATTCTGGTCCGCCGAAGTTCCCAGGCGAGAGAGAGCCAGAACTTTTGACTAAAACCGCAAAAAATTCTGGTTCCGGCAGTTTCGCTGAAGGGGGTTGCCCCACTCCACCTTAACCACAAAAACCTTTCTTTATTATCCTAAGATTTTAATGACACTTCCTTTATTACATGATATAATTAGTTCTATGGAATTAGTTCTATGGACTGATAAATCGGAGGATACCGCTATGCGATATTATAAATCTTATAAATATAAAGCAAATGATAATATTACAACCAATACTTCTGCAGCACCGATACCTAAAACACTCAAATCATCGGCTGCCTACGCTTCTCGTACAAAAACCTTCGTTACATCCTTTCGCCCTACGCCTACTCTGCTGCTGCTTCTTACTATAGTTTCTGTGGCATTAATTTTTATGGCTCCATTTGTTATGAAAACTACTGCAAGTGCAGAGGATAGCAATCCAAAGCTTGTTCGTGTGGGATACTATGAAAACGAAGTATTTCAGGAGGGTGCAGAAAAAGGTGCTGTAAAAACCGGTTATGCCTACGAGTACTACAGGAAGCTTTCTGAGTACACCGGCTGGAAGTACGAGTATGTCTATGGTGGTTTCAACGAACTTTACGATATGTTTGTAGCCGGAGAAGTAGACCTGCTGGCGGGGTTAGCTTACCGGGAGGATCGTACTGAAATCATGAATTATCCGGATGCGATGATGGGTAAAGAATCCTACTATCTCGTCAAATACGACACTGAGACAGATATCACCTCCGACCCTGCTACTCTAAATGGCAAGAAAATCGGAGTTCTTGATAGTGCAATGGTTGATGTTCTTAAGGATTACCTGAAGGAACATGATGTAAAAGCAAATATAGTCACTTATCCCGAGCATACAAAGCTCTTCGACGCATTTGATTCCCATAAACTAGACGTCTTCGTAGCAGAGAGTGACGGTGCACATGGAAGAGATCACGCCGTAGTTCTCAATGCTTTCGGCGCATCGGAGTATTATCTTTGCGTAAGTAAGAAGCGTACAGATTTGTTGAATGAGCTAAATACCGCCCAAACTCTGCTTGCATCGGAAGAACCAAACTATTTATACACACTGAGTGCCAAATATTACTCAATAAGTGTTGATGCAAAAGCATTTTCAACTGCAGAAAGAGAGTGGATAGAAAGCCATGATTCGCTTCTGGTTGGTTACTTAGAAAACTATCTTCCTTACAGCGACACTGATAAAAATGGCGAAGTAACCGGACTTGTAAAGGACCTTATGAAGGATATAGTCGATTCACTTGGACTTAAAGACCTCGAAATCATCTATAAGGGCTACAAAAGCTATGATGACATGGTTAAAGATATGGGAAATGGATCGATAGACGTTGCATTTCCGGTAGGAGGTGGACTTTACTACTCCGAAGAAAATGATATCTACCAATCTTCTCCCGTGGCTTCAGCCCCCACTGAGATAGCTTTTAAAGGCACATTCAGTGAGAAAACCGTGTCTCACTTTGCCGTAAATGAAAACAACCGCATGCAATACTACTACGTTAAGACCAATTATCCTGATGCTGAGATTACATTTTACAAATCGATAGACGAGTGCCTGGAGGCTGTCCTTGACGGAAAGGCCACCTGTACTTCACTTAACGGACTTCGTGCCAATGATATACTGAAAAATCACAGGTTCAAAGACCTTTCACTTCACCAGACCAACCTTGCTGATGACCGTTGTTTTGGCGTTCAGATAGGTGATGAGGGACTTCTCAAGCTTCTGAACCGAGGGCTGAATATCATAGGCAGCGATTATGCGCAGAATCTTTCTTACAAATACACCGATGGGCTGTATTCATATGGCTTCCTGGATTTAGTACATGATAATATCATAATTTTTATTTTGATTATAGTTGTGATTGTAGCTCTTGTATTCTTCCTCATGATGCGCGATATACGGCGCACCCATAAGGATGCCCTTGAAAAAGAAAACGCCCGACTGATACTCGAGGAAAAAAATGCTGAGCTTGCTGAAAGTCAAAAGGCGCTTTCAGACGCTCTTACCGAAGCGAAGCGCGCCAATATGGCGAAGACAACATTTCTTAACAGTATGTCTCATGACATCAGGACTCCAATGAATGCAATCGTCGGATTTACAAACCTTGCAGTCACACACATAGAGGAAAAAGAGCTTGTTAGTGACTATCTGAACAAAATTACCATATCGAGTCAGCATTTGCTTTCTCTGATAAATGATGTGCTTGACATGAGTCGTATCGAAAGCGGAAAAGTTGTTCTCGAAGAAAAGGAAACTCACCTGACCGATGTTATAAATGACCTTCAAATAATCATTCAGTCAGGCGCTAATGCTAAGGATATTGACTTTATCGTAAATACTCAAAGCCTCGTGCATGAAGATGTTATAACTGATAAGCTCCGCCTGAATCAGGTGCTTCTAAACATCCTGTCAAATGCGGTCAAGTTCACTCCAAACGGTGGAGCGATACAATTTGTAGTTAATGAAATCCCTTCAAATGTGGCGGAAATTTCATCAAATTCCGAACAATCAGCAGACACCAAAAACTCAGATAAGTCTGAAAAATCAGCAGACACCAAAAACTCAGATAAGTCCGAAAAATCAGCAGACACCAAAAACTCAGACAACTCCGAAATATCAACAGACATTGAAAACTCAGACAACTCCGAAAAATCAGCAGATACCACCCCACCTGACTATGCTACTTACGAATTTATCGTAAAGGACAATGGAATCGGTATTAGTAAGGAGTTCCAGTCATCGATTTTCGATGCATTTAGCAGGGAAGAAACAAGTACTATCAGTGGTATACAGGGCACAGGACTTGGTATGGCCATCACCAAAAATATCGTGGATATGATGGGTGGAAGCATATCAGTTCAGTCTGCTGAAGGCGAGGGAAGCGAATTTAAAGTAAGTCTTCCGTTCCGGATAAAGGAAGCTGACAGTGTATACTATGGTGACTCAGCACCTGTTACCATGGATAATTTTAACGGTAAGTGCATACTTCTAGTCGAGGATAATGAGATGAATCAGATGATTGCTATCGAAATCCTTAAGGATTCAGGCTTCAAGATAGAGGTTGCACCTAACGGTAAAGAAGCTGTAGATATGGTAAATGCAGCGGATGCGGATTACTACGACATAATCCTTATGGATATCCAGATGCCAATAATGGATGGCTACGAGGCTACAAGACTTATTCGTACTATGGAGGATCCGGTAAAAGCTAATATACCGATAATAGCAGTAACGGCCAATGCATTTGATGAGGACAAGAAAAATGCACTGAATGCAGGTATGAATGGTCATCTTGCAAAGCCATATGATATAGCAGAAATCCTAAGAACCTTACATGAAATCCTTGGATGAGATGCAAGTAGACATAATCTCTGAATTAATTCCTGACATGATTTCAAATCAAGTCCTGATTTTAGGACTCGATTACCTAATTTAAACCGACTGACTCATGCGCGCTTGTTCGAAACTCACTTAATTACCTTGCCAACCAGGGAAATAACAGGGCCTAAAAATACTGCCATCAGTATAATACCGATAATTGGAGTTCCTCCCATGAGAATCCCTATAAGGATTGCACATGCGTCCCAGCTCATGCGAACAACTGCCTTAGGAAGCTTTGGAAAGCGCTCTGTCACCTTGTTACCAATGATTATAGGAAGGGCATCGTAGGGTGCCACTCCCATGTCAGTATTTATGTAAACCGAGACGCTAATGATAAAAAGAGCAAGGGCCACCAAAAAGATTATCCAGCGACTTACAGGCTCCGTAAAAAGCTTCGGGTCCAATATTTTCCCCCACAAAAACATAAAAAAATCCGCATAATACCCAACCAAAATCATGTTAAATATAGTTCCAAATCCTAGGGAACTTTTATCGGCAATTATTACTATGATGAACATCAGCATATTTACAATTAACTGACACGTACCAAAGCTTATGCCAATCTTAGCGGATATAGAGCGATTCATAAATGTAGCGGGATCTGTTCCAAAATTGCAAAGAATTAGGAATGAGAGAAAAAATCCCATTCCTAAAACTGCAATAAAACACATTATAATTTTTTCCTTATCAAGTCTGAATTTCATTCTTTGTTTTCTTTGCTTTCTGTGATTGTATAAATTATTATTTCTAGGCTTTACTATTTTTAACGTTATCGTTGTTTTCATCCTTTTTATTTCTTTTTATCAGATAAAAGCCTCCAACGATTATAACACAAATTACAAGTAAAATCATAGGGATTATATTGTTCTTACCCTTGCTCATAACAGTTGCTGATTGAATTCCACCCTTCTCAGGATCCGGATCGATTTTAGACTTATCTACCTTCTTTTTAGCAACTGTGGTTGACTGTGTTTCAGTAGATTCCATTTCGTCGCTGTAGAAAACTGCACCCAGGTGATTCTGCATATTGGTAAATACTGAGTTTGCCCAGTCAGCAAGCTCTGTAGTGGTACTTATAGCTATGTAAGATGAGCCTGTAAGATTATCTTCACCTATCTTTGCCATCTTACTACCCTTTACCTTAAGGGTAAGGTTATTCATCTTGTTGCTTCCTTCGTTGTCTTTTATGATTGTTTCTCCACTGAGTGTAATCACGTTACCGGAGTTAACATATACTCCACCACCGCTACCCTTGAGGGCATAGTTATTTAAAACCTGTGATGATGAAAGCTTTACACTCTTTCCAAGTACACAGATCGCGCCGCCGTTACCCTTTTGTGCGCTGTTATCTGCCATACTCAATCCTACAAGGTTAAGCTCCTGTTTTCCACTCTTTACAATTGCCCCGCCGTTATTTGCAGCTTTGTTTTGATTGAGTGTACAGTTTGTTATGGTTCCTGAACCACCTCTTATGAAGCAAGCACCGCCATTTCCGGTTACAGCCTCATTTTGAAGGAAAAGTGAATCGCCGACTATTAAGTCGCCTCTTCCCATGTAGATTGCTCCACCGCTTCCCTGAGCTGTATTTCCCTTAAACTCACAATTTATAATGCTTAAATCTCCCAACGACATGTAGATTGCAGCGCCGTCCTTCTGAGAAGAATTACCAATCATGTTGACATACTTTAAGTTAAGTGCTCCACTCCCGATAGCACAGATCGCTCCACCGTTTGAAGCTGATTTACACCCTGTGATGGTTCCCTGAGTTATGTTAAGTGTTGCTCCGTTCTCAATAACGATAAATGAGGCGGAAGAAACTGATGAATCCAAGCCTAACTTGAATCCTGAAAGATTCAGGTCTAACACCTTGCCCGAAGGAACGCGAAAACTTGAATCACCTAAATTTAGAGCATCTGCTAAAAGAGTAATGCTTACTCCCTCTCCTGACTTTGAGAGTGCTGTTGTTCCGGCACTCCACGCTGCCTGAAAGCTCTCATACTCGGTGGTCTTTCCTCCTGCATAGACGCTGGCAACACTCTTTGCCCGGGCATTAGCGGCAAATGTGCCAATCCCCATAGTGATTGCACCTATAATAGCTGCACCAAAAACAGCAATCATAATAAAAATTCTATTAATACTCTTAGTATTATTCATAATCGATCCTCCTAATATCCTATCCTTTGTCAATACCTCCACCTAAGCTTCAGCTTAGAGTTGGCGGATTTATCCGATTGAGTTATAAAAATCTATAAAGCACGACAAAAAGACTGCTATTATAAATCAACTCGGACTTGTAGCAATCTTCGATGGAGTGTATAGTCAGACC
>JAEEJA010000087.1 GCA_016281605.1 Lachnospiraceae bacterium | reverse complement strand
CTGAAGCATTCTTTCCAATAAATGCCATAGTATTATAAACATGAAGCTCAGGAGCTATCTCCTGAAGTTCATATTCTTTATCCTCTGGATATTTACGAGATTTTGCAACAAAATCAATAGTATAGCCATCAGAACAATTCTTGAAATGATTCGCTTTAACTCTTAACAGCTTCATCTACATCACCTCCACTGACATAATAACATATAAATTAAATTAAAACAGTAATTTTGTTTTAATACCTTTGCAGTTGATAAAAATATCAATTTCAGCCATTTTTATTTTCTATATTTTTAAGTTTTAGTGTTATAAGTTGTAATCTTAACTTCCGGTGATTTTGCGACTCAAGCATAAAACCCCTGATTGAAACCAGCACTTGTGCTCTGGTCTGATCAGGGGTCTTTTTCAACAAAAGAGAAATTCATTCAAGTCTTCGAGCGCCGCTTTCAGCTCTGGATTTTTCTCACGGGCTATGTAACGCTCCAGCTGAATTCCTTCCCAGTCTTCCGGTTCGCATTCCATCGTATAGGAGAGATCAACCAGATCCCATAGGAATGCACTTTTCTTTGTTTTTCTATGGGCTCTACAGTATTCTTCAATTACAATTCTCGAGTATTCTTCCATGAATTATTCCTCCTGAGATTCGGTACTTTTAATAAACGCCATGATCTCCGCATAAGTATGTTCGCTCTTTATGACGGCTTAAACTCAGACAAAGATATATGCTTACTTAAAATAAATATATCATCCACATATGCGTAAATTCTTGACTTCCAATACGATACGAAGTCAGAATCCTTAGTATATACAGGTTTTCCCTGCACTCTTCCAATGGCAAATATCTTGCCACCATACTTTTCATATATTTCCATTCCATGAGATAGACTCTCTCGAATCAGAGTAACTTCAGCTTCCGAAAAATGATCAAGCGAAGTCTTCAGTTCATTTCTAAGTCTTACTATGGTATTTTTTGAAGTCTTGGTATGCATGAAGAATACAATATCGTCTGGTTTAATCCATTTAGGTACAGTCCACGAAAAAATCCTATATTCTTCAAACATGTTGCATTTACTTACGTTGATAACAATATCCTCAACTGCCGTATTTTGGCCATTGGTCTTCATTTCTAACACATCTTCAAGACTAAACAGAAATGATATATTCAAGATAATTGCCTGAACTTCAGTCATGTTCGAGTACTATGAGTACTATAAATCAGGTACACGAGTTATCGCCTAAAAAAAGGCTGAAAAATACCCTGCCGGATCATTTCCCAGCAGGGTTTTCACTTAGTGACATTTCTTTTCGCTTGAAATTTGCAATAATCAAGCGATATTTTTTATTTTCAAGCGATTATTTTAATGCATCGCTTCGCAGATAATAGGTCGAGCGCCCGGTTCCGAACCTCTTGATCTCACCACTTGCGATCATTTCGCGTAATCCGGCCTCAACAGAAGATCGGCTAATAGTAGGACAGATGTTAAGGATCTCTGTCTTTGTGAATTTCCCGATCCTGCTTTGAATAGCTGCTCTCACAATGTCTGTTGCACTGGATTTCACAAGAACTTTTCCTTCTTCATCGGGCTTGCTCAGTACCTCTACCCTTGACTCAAATTCTCGGTAACAAGCCAGAATAACCCCAAGCATGTACTTTATAAACGGCTCCGGGTTTTCTTTACCTTCATGCCATCCCTGAGAAGCAAGGTCAAGGACATCGTAATAAGAAGTCTTTGTCTTTTCTATGTGCTTTTCTATACTGATATATCTTCCTACCTCATATCCGCTTTGATAAAGAAGCAAAAGCGTGAGAAGCCGGCTCATTCTTCCGTTTCCGTCATTAAACGGATGGATGCAAAGAAAATCGTGAATAAAGACCGGGATAATCAGAAGAGGATCAACGATCTGTTCATCGATTGCTTTCTGATAAGATTCACATATCTCATTCACATAGGGTTCTGTCTCATAAGGCGCAACAGGGGTAAAGCGGATGAACTCCGTTCCATCTTCTCTTGTTTCCTTCAGATAATTCTGCGTAATCTTATAGGCACCCCCAAGGTTACTCCCTGTGTACTGCATCAGATCGCGATGAAGCTGCAGAATATAATTCCCACGGATAGGAATATAATCGTGGCTTTCATGAATCGTATTCAGCACATCCCTGTACCCGGCTATCTCGTATTCGTCTCTGTTCCTTGGAGTAGTCTTTTCCTTAACAATTGCCTCAATTCTGCTTGCAGTTGTCACGATGCCTTCGATACGGTTTGATGATTCTGTACTCTGAACCTTTGCAATCTCAACGAGACGCTTGAGTTCCATCGGTTTCTGCCGAACATAAAGATCTTGTTTCCCCTTGTACTCGTGAATCAGGTTTGTGTAGTTCAGAATCTCCGTATCCCACATTTTCTTGGAAAATGAAGCATAATCAAAAGTTCTCATAGCAAAAATTCCTTTCACCTTATTTTCGCTTGGTTTTTCTCTTTTTTGCTTGATTATACCACTTTTCAAGCGAGATTTCAAGACTTCAAGCGTAAAAAAAGCGAAAACTGCATATGCGGATATTGCCCGCGAAAAAGCTAATAAGATAGTTAATATAAAGAAAACCATGGCTAATGGACTTAATGACCTTGGTAAAAGCTATAAGTCTCTGGCTAAGTCCTACAGGGAGAAAAGCAGTCCGGACCCATATGACATGGCTATACTTTATAAATTAAATGTATATCTGGAGAAGATGGACTCAGCCGGAACAACCGTACAAAACCTTATACATATGAATGAAGAACTGGAAAACAGTTTCAAAGATGGT
>JAEEJA010000086.1 GCA_016281605.1 Lachnospiraceae bacterium | reverse complement strand
CGATATTCCCATTTGGGTGCTATTTTTTAAGCACAAGCCGGGTAATGAAGAACGAAAACAATAGATTTATCTATTTTTTCTAAAGATAATCTTTGATTATCTTTTTCGAATCCCCGTCAACATATATCGATATTCCCATTTGGGTGCTATTTTTTTAACACAAGCCGGGTAATGAAGAACGAAAAATAGAAAGGATTGAGATTTCGAAGTCATTTGATATTATCAAATGACTTCATTTTTCACTCATTTGTAAAATCCACTATATTCACTACATCTTCAAGCACATAGTTAAATGATGGCGCGGAAGCATGCTTATTTTCTTCATAGCCCACCTTAAGGTCAATCACATCACTTTCGTCGTTAGGATTTACTCCTTTATAATCACCCTTGAAAACCTTTATTTTTCCATTATTTAATTCATTTATAGCGTCTTCTACAGCTTTTTTAGTTCCGGGGGCCACGATAAGATTGTTTAATTCAAGCATTTGTACCCATCCCTTATCAAAGCCTGCACTTATATCCTGCCCATGAACATTACCTTCCACATGATTCTCTATAGTTTTATCATTAATAACCGCTTCTATTGCAGAAATAATATACTTGGACCAATCAATCCTGGAACCTGTTAAAGATGTGATAGGAGCCATGTCAATCATACTTTGATTATAGCCCACATGAAAAACCTCTTTACCCTGGTTAATCGCATTTTCACAGGCAACTGCAGGTCCTATGGTATCCGAGTGTTGTGAGATAATTACACAATCATTTTCAATAAGCTTTTCTGCATAGCTTTTTTCGAGTTTATAACTTGTCCATGTATTGGTATAGCATACATCCATGGTAGCTGTAGGGACTATGCTTCTTACACCAAGTATAAATGCAGTATACCCAGATATAACCTCAGCATATGGAAATGCAGCTACATAACCTATTTTAGCCTGATCTTCCTTAATAGTTCCATCAGTAATCATTTCTTGAAGCTTCATACCCGCTACAATACCGGATACATATCTGCCCTGATATATTTCTCCCATAAAGGTATGATAATTATCTAAGGGTTCATCATTTGCATTATCACCTGTAGCTTCACAAAATTGTATATCAGGATTATTCTTTGCAATTTTTTTTGCTGTTTCCTGGTATCCATAGCTAGTTGTAAATATGATATCGCACTTCTCTTTAACAAGCTCATTCAAAGCTTTTTCGCTGTATTCTTCAGGAATATTGGGCTTTTCTATAACAGTAACCTTAGCTCCGAAATCATACTCCTCTAGCTTTCTTGCGGCCCTAATAAAATTATAGGTATATGGAGCACTCTCATCCCCATCATATAAAAAACCGACTTTTATATGCTTATTTTTTATATCCTTATCATTATTAAAAAGCTTTAAACCTATGAAAATTCCAACTATTGTTAGTGCAGTGAGGAAGGTAATAATTCTCATTCTTTTCATTTATCTTAACCCTCCTTTTCTTCTTTTGAAGTAGTTTGGGAATCATCCTTAACTTCTTCATTCTTACTGCCATAGATTTTGTCAACATCAATCTTTTTTTCTTCAATAAGCTGTAAAAGTATGTCAGTCATTTGTGGATCAAACTGAGCTCCCCTACATCTTTTGAACTCATTTATGACATAATCAAAATCCATTTTTTTACGATATACACGATTTGCAGTCATAGCATCAAATGCATCGGCAACACCTATGATTCTGCCATACAGAGGTATCTCCTCTCCTTTAAGTCCCTGAGGATAACCTTTTCCATCATATCTCTCATGGTGATAAAGAGTTCCCTCGTGAGCATGCTCAACCAATGTGAAATCCTTAAGGATAGCTGCTCCTCTTGTTACGTGGGACTTCATAATTGCATATTCCTCATCAGTAAGTTTTCCCGGTTTATTTAGCACTCTGTCAGGAATGCCAATCTTTCCTATATCATGAAGAAGTGCTGCCTTTCTTAAGTTTTCACACTCTTCTTCAGTGAAACCTAACTCCCGTGCTATAAGCACACTGTAATCGGATACACGCTGTGAATGCTGACTGGTATTTTCATCTTTAGCATCCACAGTCTTAGCTATGGCAAGGATGGTTTCATTACCCATCTTAACCTGATTTCTTGCGTATTCCAACTGCTTTCTCTGGAAATTAATGGTTCTTTGAATCTGAGTTCTTGCTATAAACCATGTAAACCAAGCTACTGCCAGCATGGCAACTATCAGCATGTAGATATGGAACCATCGGGTATCATAGATTTCATTTTCCTTTAAAAAAGAATAGGTATTTTCCTCTATGATTTCTTTTTTTTCATTATCTATAACTCTAAGATAAAATGTATATTTTCCGGAAGGAATATTGGTATATACTACGCTTGACAATTCGCTTAAAGGAAGAATCGTTGGAGATGAGTCGAAGCCTTCCAGAAAGTAACTTACGGTAGGATCCTCAACAGAATAATTAATAATTTCTGGAAATATCTCCATCTTTGAAACATCTCTGTTGATTTCAAATGTTTCGCCCCTTTCATAATCTCTGACTTCACGGTCCAGATGAATAGATGAAATCATCATTCTGTAGGAACGTCTTTTCATATAATAATCATCGAGATTAAATCGATACACTCCACTGTCACATGAAAGATATAAATTATTTTCATTATCCATATAATTCCATGAATTAGCGGTTATCGAAGCCTTAAGTCCTCTTTTTGAATCAAGAAGTTCAAAATCTTCATTCTTTTTATCTGCTATAAGATCCTTCTTTTTCAGAACATAAACACCTGCACTGCTAAGTACGAAAACCTTTCCGTTATCTGCCGGCCATACATCATAGTTGTTATAGTACGGAAAATTCTCTAAAGACCTTATATTATCCTTATCATCCATATAGCACATACCGTTACTTGTAACAATATAAGCGCCATTGTCTTCCTTATCCTCGACAATTCTAAGAATAACATCCGAACTGAGACCATCTTGCCTTGTAAATCTCGATATTACCTTATCATCTCTTATAATAGCTATACCATCACCATCTGTACCGCAGAGTATACGACCATCCTGTAATTCCTGTATACACAGAATCATAGCCTTACTAAGATTATCTTCATTTTTTATGGTTTTTTCTAAACCTTTATCATTAAAGTAAGACAAACCTATATCCGATGCAGCAAGTTTACGGCCGTCCGATAGCTCTACCACCAGTCTGGCCCAATCTCCTGCCTTCTTGTTGGTGCTATTATATTCAATTATTTTTTTCTCCGGAGTAACCTTTATTATTCCTCTTCCATAAGTGGAAATCCATAAATTATTATCTTTATCCACATTAACACATCTTACTCTAGCATCTCCAAGCTCCTTTGAAATCTTATTTTTGATTTCCTTCTTTTCATTCATATCTATGATATCAAGACCTGTATCAGTTCCTACATACATATCTTCATTCCATATAGTGACCGAATTAACCACTGCCTCCTTCAATCCTGCTGTTATGTAAACATTGGCAAAGGATGACTTTGAGAGTTTGAGTAAGCCTAGTCTTGTGGATGCAAACCAAAGATTATTCTGATAATCTACAGTCATGTTATCTATGGAATTGTTGAAGTTTCCGGTATTAATAGAATAATAATTATCAAGTAGATCTACATAACCCACACCATTATCCGAGCATACGTAAAGTATACCTTTTTCATCATACTGCAATCTGTTGATGTTTTTTGCGCCTTCGCACTTTATAACATCTTTTTTGGTAAATTTTCCAGAGCTAATGTCATAACGATATATGTTATTGGATGAAGTTGCTACATAAAGAATCCCGTCTTCACCAAAAAGCGCGCAGGTATATATCTCCTGTTTTGCATCTAATCTCTTAGAGCAAATCACTTCTTCATCCTTGATAAGATACAGATTTCCATCATTTGTTACTGTTGCAACATTGTTATTATCATCGGCTGTGATGCTGTGTGCATATATTATCTCAGGTAATTCAGTTGTTACATGAAGTCCTCCGTCGAGAGTCAATATCTGCATACTGGTTGTGGTTCCTATATAATAATTTCCATCGTTAGCCTGCGTGATACAGCGCACAGAATTGGCAGGAAGTCCGTCCTTCTCATCAATTACATTTATTACCTTTTCATTGATAGCTATAGAAAGACCATTATCGTTGGTACCTATCCAAAGTCTGCCTTCCTCGTCCACATAAAGGCAATTAACATTTCTTACGGAATCAAACTCGCTCATCCACTTAAAATCTCTTCCGTTATAGCGATAAAGTCCCGCATAAGTACCAACCCAGATAATACCATCATTGGTCTGTATAACATCATTGGCAGAGCCGCACGGCAAACCGTTGTCACTGCTGTATATGGATTGAATATTATTATTGCTTATGTCCATATTATAGGCCTGTACAGATGCACCGCCCCATAATAAAGATATAAAAAGAATTAATGAAATTGTTGTTACATCTTTAGAAAACTTACTTTTTCGAACTCTATATAATTTAATCATGAGATAAAGAAATACAAGAGTAATGACTTTATCAAAAAAATCCACATAAAATTCACCAATAACTGAAGCCAGATAAGGATTTATATCCTTCTCTAAAAGAAATGATAAAACACCGTCTCCCCATACATTGTTTACCTTTCCGTCAAATACTAAAAGGCTAATACCTGTGGAAATCACAACAGAAAGAATCGTTACGATAACACTTGCAGTTAATGTACCGAATAGTGTCTCAAAACGACCTTTTTTTGCAGAAATAGCTACACTGATACCAATTGCAATGCTGGTTAAACCATATAACATGGAAGTCGGATTATCCAATCCAAAGATTACATTAGTGGAAAGTCCGACTATAGCAGCACAAAAAGGATCACATACATAAGCTGTAATTGCAGTACCAAAAGAATCCAACCATATGGGCAAATTAAAGTGAAGAGCTAATAATTTACCAAAATAATTTATAAGTATCATAATCGCTGTAAATAAAACGATTCTATAGGCTTTTTGTGTATTCATATTTTACTCCGTTATATTTGTCGTATTAAGGATATCAAATGTATCATTTTAATGCCTTATGATACCATATATTGGAGTTTTTTTCAACTTGTTTTAATTGTAGAGTACACTGTATTTACTTTATCAATATAGTCGATTGCCTAGCTCTCATCCCTTCTGCTGAAATAAAAAGTAGAACTCTTAGAGCTACTACAGCTTCCTTCTTACAATACCTTCTGAAACCAGCTTTATCATAGTCATAATCTCTTTTTCGATTTCATCTAAGAATCTTATATAGAAAATTATATAATTCTTTTATCTCTTTTTCCTTTAATCCTGAAGCAACCGAAGCCACCTTTGATGGAATATCCTTACACTGTTCTTTAAGTTTGTTTCCTTCCTCCGTAATATGTATGCAGGTTATCCTCTCGTCATCAGTCGAACGATTCCTTGTTATGTATCCGGATTTTTCCAGTTTTTTTAGAAGCGGAGTTAGAGTTCCTGCGTCCAGAAAGAGTGTTTTCCCCAGCTCACCAACTGAAATCTCTTCCTTATCCCATAGAACCATAAAAACTATGTACTGTGTATAGGTTAATCCCAATGGTTTAAGGTATGGTGTATATGAATTCACTATTTTTCTGGAACATGCATATAATGGAAAACATAGCTGGTTTTCAAGCTTTAACTGTTCATATTCCTGTGCCATATCTGTCTCCTGTAACTACATTAGTTTTGCTACACATTCTTCAACATCACTCATCTTCGCAGTCGGTTCAAATCGAGCTACTACTTCACCCTTACGATCGATAACAAACTTTGTAAAATTCCACTTAATGTCGGAATTATTTTTATAATTCTTATCAATCTTAGAAAGCATGGCACTCATGGCAAGAGCCTTTGGTCCCTTTCCAAAACCTTCAAATCCTTTCTGAGATTTCAAATATGTAAAAAGTGGAAGTTCATTTTCTCCATTAACATCTGCCTTTTTCATATGAGTAAAGCGGGTATGATCTTTTAATGTACAGAATTCATGTATTGCATCATCTGTTCCAGGTGTCTGGCCTGCAAACTGATTACATGGAACATCTATGACCTCAAAACCCTGATCATGATACTTTTCATACATTGCTTCGATATCCTTATAATGAGGAGTAAAGCCGCAACCAGTAGCAGTATTTACCACTAAGACTACTTTCCCTTCAAAATCCTTCATTGATAAAGTATCTCCATTAGACTGTGTAACAACTTGATCATAAAAAACACTCATGATGTGCCCTCCTTAACTTATATTTTGCAAAATTATATTTTATCAGATATATATTGTCAAGTACTAAATATTATTTAAGTAAGAAGCCATATATATAATGGCGCCGTACATCAATGTGTCATAGTGTAAAATATTTGTCGGAGTTTTTTATTTAATGTTAGTTTATTATTATAATACGAAATAGTAATGAATATGGCCTGAGAACACCTCGTGAACCTGAGATTTATCGTGTTTCAAAATTTTTCCTAAAAACACCCACATTGGTGACTCCAATTCATTATACTTTTAATTCAATAAAGCTTCCGCCGCTCTTTTCTTTCCTAACCACCACCTGCTTATCAATTCGTTCCTTTAAATCAGCGACGTGGGAAATAATACCAACCAATCGGTTTCCTTCAATAAGACCGGCAAGTGCCTTATACGCTTGATCTAATGCTTCTGGGTCAAGAGAACCAAACCCTTCATCCACAAACATTGTATCAATCTTTATACCGCCGGCAGATGACTGTATTTCGTCTGAAAGACCAAGCGCCAATGACAGTGAAGCCATAAAGGATTCTCCGCCGGATAACGTCTTTACACTACGTTCAGACCCATTATAGTGATCGATAACATTGAGTTCCAAACCACTCTGGCTCTTAGCATTATCAGCTTCACGCATGCGTACAAGTTCATATTGACCTGCTGACATAGTCATAAAGCGCAAATTTGCCCTGTTAATAATGCGATCAAAATACGTCATTTGAATGTAGGTTTCCAACATGATCTTTTCTTTGCCATTCAATCTTCCATTCGCTGTATCTGCGAGGGCACGAATCCATTGAAGTTGTTTTTCTTTTTTTTCTACTTCTTCGGACTTCTTTGATATATCCGTGCGGATTCTCTCATTAACATCTATTCTAGATGCAACCGCTTTACCACGAGTAATACACTCTTTCTGTTCTTCATCAAGCTTCTCTTTTTTCTCTTTTACTTCAGAAAGATTTATCTCTTTGCTATCTTTGATAGTCTTCTTATGACCATCAATTTCAGCCCTTAGTTTTACTACTGTCTCCTTCTGCTCTTTTAAAGCTTTATCTGCCGCATCATATTTCTCTTGTAATTTATCCGCTTGATTATTAAGCCTCTTAGCTTCCGCTTTGGCAGCTTTCTTACTTTCAAAGGATAATCCTTTTTTCAATTGTTCCATCTGTTTTTCATTTTCCTTTAATTTTGTCTCTGCCGATGCAACAGAAGCCTTTAATTGTTCAATAGTCTCAGAACTGGCTTTAATTTTTTCCTCCTTTTCAGGAATATCCTTTTCCATTTTCTCCTTACGCTTTAATTGTTTTCCATACTTTTCAAGTGATTCTTTCGTTTTCTTTAGTTTTTCTGCACATTTTACAATCGCACCTTCGATTTTCTCATGTGCCTCCTCTAAATCATCTGTCTTTAACTGCTTCTTTATAAGTTTCTTTAAGGATTTTTCTTTTTCTTCCAGCGCCTTTTTTAATCCGCTGGCTTCATTCGCTGCTTCCTCACGTTCTTTTCGCGAATCGTCTGCCTTTTTCTTTGCAGCATTTAATTCTTTTTCCGTTGGCACCTTATCAGATAAGCATGCCAATTGAGGATGTTTAGTAGAACCACAAACGGGACACTTTTCGCCTTCTTTTAATTCTTTCGCCAAAATGCCCGCCTGACCATCGCGAAACTGTTGTTCCATTGCTTCATATGCAGCATTTATTTTATTAAATTCTTTATCCTTTTCCTGATATGTTTCCTGCGCACTGCTCAAAGAATCCTTCGCATCAAAATAATCATCCAAATTTTCTGAGAGTTCATCTAAAGCTTCCGCTTCGATATTTAGCTTTTCATGAGTATTTTTTAGCTTTTCTGCCTCAGCACTGGAATCCTTGATAGTAGATAATTCTTTTTTTAGTTCCTCTAACGAAGCCTGTTCCTTATCTCGATTCTTTTCCTCTTTATCGAGACTATCCTTTTGAGCCTTTCTATCCTTCAAAGTTTTCTCTATATCTTCGTTCATCGCATCAAAAGCATCATAGTTTGGAAATTCAGCTTCAATTTGGGTCGCCTTCTTTTGTAAAGCGTCCCTATTTTTTAACTCCTTTTTCGCTTCATCAAACACAATTTTCTTTTCTGCAACCTTTGGTTCTTCTATTTCAAGCTTCTTTTCTGCCTTTTCCAATGCTTCTTTTGCATTTTCAAGAGCTTTTGCTGCACCAATGGTGTTGTTAATTATCTCAAGGCTCTTATTAATCTTTTCTAATTCAGTATCCAGTTTATCTTTTAATACCACATCATTATCAGTTAGCTTATCCAGAAGCTCAACAACCGCTTCGGTTGTCATTTTTCCTGCTATTGCTTTTTCCACATCAATTGACAAAACATCATCTTTATCAACCTGAATACCCGCAACATACTGCTCAATACTCTTTTTACTATCAGCCAATTTATCATTTACGCTCTTAGATTCTTCGTCCAAATGTTTCTGAAGCGTACGATAATTCTGAGTTTTAAACAACTTTCGAAAGATTTCCATTCTCTCTTTTGTATCTGCCAAAAGGATCTTCATAAAATCGCCTTGTGCAAGCATTACAATCCTAGAAAACTGGTCTTTATTTATGCCGAGAAGAGATTCTATTTCCCCGGTTACGGTTTTTAACTTTGTAACCACTTTTCCGTTTGGAAAATGGAGTTCCGCATCCGCTATCTGCTTTGTATAGCCGTCACCTTTTTTTGCCGGGCGTATGTATTCCGGATTTCTTTTTACCGTATATTCCTTCCCAGCGTGCGAAAATCGCAATTCAACTTCTGTCGGTGTATCCTCATCCGCATACTTTGAACGGAACATGGAAGAATCCCTATTTTCTCCACTTGCCTCACCAAATAAAGCAAAACATATTGCATCAAAAATTGTTGTTTTGCCCGCACCGGTATCGCCGGTAATCAGATATAATCCCTGCTCCCCTAATTCTTCCAATGGAATCTCCGTATAGCCTGCATAAGGTCCAAATGCAGACATTTTTATATTTAAAGGTCTCATATTTAAACCTCCCAAATCGCTTCAATACATTTTAATGAAAACTCTCTTTGTTCATCACTCATTTGATCATTATTCTGTTTCTCGTAGAATTCTTCAAAGAGTTCAATTGGTGTTTTGGTCTCAACACCGTCCACACCTGAAATCATTTGTTGTTGCTTGGTTCGCTTATTATCGTAACTTAATTTCATCAAATTCGGATATATAACTCGAAGTTTTCCTATTGCATCTACGATATCATTTTCATCTGTTAGAACGGCATGGATATAATCTTCTGTATCTGTATCCTCGTAATTCTTCTTCGCAGTTAATTCTACATAGGTACCTTTTATTTCTCTCAAATCATGTTTAGGAACAAGAGGAATCTCATCGATTTTCACCTTCCCCTTTTTACCTATTTCAACAACAGTTACAGACTTTACATGATCCTTCTCTGAAAACGAATACTTTAATGGAGTTCCACAATAGCGTATCGTGTCTCGCTTAATGCTCTGTTTTCCATGAATATGACCCAGTGCCACGTAATCAAAGTCATCAAAGATACCCGCCGATACATTGTCCAGCCCACCAACAACAATCTCCTCTGACTCACAACGCTCTGCGCCGGTTACAAATTGATGAGCAATTAGAATATTTCGCTCATTCTTTTTCACATTCATATGTTTTATTGCAACTCTGCATGCATCGGTATAATCAGCAATTTCTTCTTTCGGAAAAATATTTTTTACAATTGTAGGCTTAACAAAAGGCAACATATAAATATTTACTACGCCATCTTTATCCTCTAACTGAAAGCTTTTTGCATCGCCATCATATACAGGTGAAAGATGAATTCCTGTGGCATCAACAAGTGCACCATGATCAGAAAATCGGATGGCTGAATCATGATTTCCACTAATTGCAAAAACCGGAATCTTCTTTGTGGCCAAACTTACCAGAAAATCATCCCATAGCTTCATGGCGTCTTCTGTTGGTATAGAACGATCATAAACATCTCCCGCAATCAAAACACCATCCGGCTTTTGATCGTTTACAATCGTAAGAATTTCTTTCAAAATATACTTTTGATCCTCAATCATCGAAAACTCATTTACTCGTTTTCCAAGATGCAAATCTGATATATGTAAAAACTTCATTATAACCACTCCTCCGCAACAGTCTTATCCAAATAGTAACAGGTTTTACCTCCAATCAAAAACACTATCTGTATTCTATCATTAAAATACAGATAGTGCTATTGTTTTTTCTTATGATTATATCTTAAAACCAGGTAAATAAATACCCTAGGCTTATAGTTAATGCCTTTAGAGTACCTGACCCCAACGTGCTTACCTCAGCTTCAAATAATCCATTATATTATCAATCTCTTTAATAGCCTTTTCTCTACCCATCATATAGGCTTTAAGCAGTTTCTCAGGATTATGCTCTATCCTTCCCACCGGAAGAGCTTCATCAGGACATATGATTAGACATTTTCCTGCTTTTTCCATAGCCTTTACATATTCGATAGTTTTATTATATACATTATGTCTTTCATAGATTGCATTTACAAAATTCGGATATTCTTTATAATATTTCTTCATAGCTATTGCTAATCTGTTTTTCTTTTTCACATAACCATCCGGTTGAGTAAGAATTACTATATTTTTATTATAACCTTTATGTATAAAATATCTTAAAGGTATAGAATCAGAAACTCCACCATCTAAAAGCTTCATGCCGGATATTTCTACTATTTTTGCAGCGAGGGGCATGGAAGCAGAAGCCTTTAACCACTTCATATTCTTGTCTGTCACATCATCTATACGCTTATAAACAGGTTTTCCGGACATAAGATCTGTGCAGACCACGTAAAAAACCATTGGATTTTCTCTATAGGTATCGTAATCCATGACATCCAGCTTATTGGGAATTAGATCATATGCAAATTCCTCATTAAAAAGCTCACCTGTTTTAAAAAGAGATCTGAAACTCACATAATTCGGATTATTACAAAATGTAAGATTATATCTTAACGCTCTTCCAATCTGCTTAGATTTATAATTACATCCAAAACAGGCTCCGGCGGAAACTCCGATTCCACCATCAAATTCTATACCATGTTCCATTAAAACATCTGTAACACCCGCAGTAAATACGCCTCGCATGGCGCCACCTTCCATTACCAAACCTTTCATGATCATACTCCTTATTTAATAATATATAATATAATATTACGTAGTTATCAGCACAGACGCCATCCTATAAGTGCCGTCGGGATAGGCATACACATAGTACTCTCTCATGCAGAACTGCGACTGACCTTTATATTTTTCATCCAAATCATCTTCTGTTATAAGTGGCAGGCCTTCATTTACTGCGTATCTTGTCACTTTTTTATTCATTATATCCCTTGCACTTTCAGGCGATGATTTTTCTACAGTGTCTCTTATTATGCTTCTGTATCCTTCAGGAAGAGCTTCGCAGAGCTTGTCTAAATCAGCATAAGCAAAGCTTTCTACTTCATACTTTGGGTCACGCATCCCCGTCACTCCGTAGCACTCAAATGTATCTGCGCAATCGGGAATCATAAGCCTATTACTTAAGCTTTCCTTTTCATAGTCGGTCATCTTTTTATGAACATCCCAGTTACTCATATAGACGTAATTTCTGATAAATAAGAAAAATGCAACGCCTAAAGCCAAAAATAGCAATACAAATATACCGATAATTATTATTGTTTTTTTCTTCATATTTTCTCCAGTAATTCCTGTATTTTTTCTCTATTATCTTTAAATTTTACATTTTCAAGACAATCTTCTAAGGCCTTCTTTTCTTCCTCTGCTTTTTCGCTTGCACCCTCCATGCCGGCATCTGCAGCGCTCTTGAAGTCCTCATATGCCTTCAAATGCTCATTGGCACGAACCACCTCCCAGTATTTTCCGTAATACTTATCATCCGGAACTCTGTCAAGGTAAAGATATGTTCTAAGTGAACCGTACTCCTTTTTATAATAAGATTTATCATAAAATGAAGTATCGTGTGATATATCATTTTTGTGAATTGCTCTGTTAGAAAAGCTAATATACAAAACTATGTTAATCAGTATGATTAGTATCATGCCAATCAACACAATTATTCTAAAGATAAATAATCCCGGTGATGGTTCATTGTAATTAATAGGTGGCGGATTTACAGACATATCCTGACCTTGCTGAAAATAATAATTATTATTAATACTAGATTGCCGGTTCGAAATCAAAGTCGATTTTGAACCCTGAATCTGACTCGGATTCTGATTCTGACTCTGATTCTGATTCTGATTCCTGTTCTGATTCTGATTCAAATTCTGATTCTGATTCAAATTCTGATTCTGATTCCTGTTCTGATTCTGATTCTGATTCTGATTCAAATTCTGATTCTGATTCAATTTCTGATTCCGATTCTGATTCTGATTTTCCATTATACATCTTATTCCTTTCGACTATATTTTCACATATTGCCTTTTTTTCGGTATATTTCCAGTCATTTTCCTTATCACTTAAGAATGCTATCTCTTCATCTGTACACCTACAGGTTCCTTTCCAGAATGCCATCATTCTTTCTTCATAGAACTGATACTGATCTTTATTTTCATCAAATGTATCATCATAAACTCCTATATTATGAGTATACAGATCAACACTTTTGTTTAAGATGAGTTCTATGTAAGAAGGATCCCACTTTTCAGGATCATCCGGCATATATAGCATCCTGTAGTTTTGAAATTCACAATAGTCATATCCCATTAAAGCTGACTGACGTAAATATCTGGGTACAGACTCAAATATTTTAGCATCATTTAAATAGTTATAAAGCTCTCTGTAGTCCCCTTTTTCCTGAAGCTGACTTACATATACTTTATCATATCCGCCCCCGATAATTAAGGGTTTTAAGACTTTAGAAAATACAGTAACACCAGTCACGATCATTATAATTCCTACAAGTACCAAAAGAATATTTATTATCTTACTTGCTACGTAAGGTATATACTTTTGATTTGCTTCTTTCTTTTCAGCTTCAAATCTTTTTATGGTTTCCGTACGTCTTACAAGCCATATCTTTCCAATTGCATTTTCTGTTTCGCAGTACGGACACCTAAGCTCTCTGGTGCGATAATTTGCACCACAATTTTTACACTTCATTTTTTCTCTCCTTTTCGATTAAGCTCCGAACTTTCTCTCACCTGTTACACGTCGAATTTGTGTCTGTTTTAACAGATATTTACTTATGTCAAGACCCGCTTTTTTACCCATTGTTTTCCTTTCTGTCAATAATAGTTTTAGCCAGATCTGAGTAATCGGTATGCTTATCTACGTATCTTTCTGATCCTTCTGAAATTTCTGCATCTGTCATCTTCCATATCCCCTGCATAACATCCAGAAGTTCCTTTTCCATTTTTTCAACAGCCTCTCCCTCACCATAGATAAATCCTTCATCTCTGAACTGATTTATACGATGAAGAGCATAAAAACTGTTTAAAAGATTATTACTAACCTCTTCTACATTGCAAAGACTTTCCGACTCATAGGAGTTTGTAAGAGTCTCCTTACCGTACTTACACAGATAAAAAATCTCAGCTGTATTAGCATACTTTCCAAATGAAGCGCCGTAATAATCGCTATCATAATAAGTATCCTTTACCGCTTCGTAGTCACCCTTCTGATAAAGCTCCTCTAATTTGTCAAGCATCTCCTGCTTTTTATCATATTTTATAACTTCAGTCTTTTTATAATTCACTGTGCCCCTTATGGCAAGCAAAACACCAACTGCAAGAACTATAGCTACAATCACAACTACTATGATAACTCTCTTCGAGTGCTTCTTTACCATTTTTTCAGGTATTTCTTGCATCTCTTTTTGGTGCATGATATTCATGTTTTGCAGTCGTGCCTGCTCTTCCCTGGCAGCGGCCGCTACATTTTCAAATCCGCAATAAGGACAAACTACCATATTACTTCTTAATGTTGTCCCACAATTCGGACAGCTAAATGTAAATATATTATTTCTTTGCATGTTTTTCTCCGTTTTTTTATTTACTTTTTCTTATAGTTTGTGACTCTCCTGTAGTCTCGATTTTCATCATAAACATAAAAGTTTCCGATATAAAATTCACTTCCTTCAGAACTTTCAAAGTAATAAAGAGTCACCATAGAATTTCCATCCTTTGGACAATCTTCCCCTAAAGTTTGTACGACATCTTTGATATCATATCCGGTTTCTGAAAACTTTTTCTTTTCAATTCGTAAGAACTTAGCACCCTTATCGGATTCATGTGCCAAGTTTGTAAAGAATTCAATCCTCTCATCCTCCAATGATCTCCAACTTGTTTCCGGAAGCTTTACACTTCCGAAGTGATCATACTTAGAAGAAGCATTATAAGCGTAGATTATATGGTTATCGAGCCTGTTCTTAAGGTTCTGAGTTTGGATAAGTTTCGCCATTTCCTCAGTTGCCTTTCTGGCAGACTCTTCATCTCCGGCATATATATTTAAAAACTGAACATCTTCTGTTTCGTATGTAACTTTATAATCAGCGCACACCTTATCCATCTCATCTTTAAGATTTGAAAACACTTTTTTTGCCAACTCTTTTTCAAATGTATCGCTGGTTTTTGGATAATGTCCCAGAGTAGTTCCGTCTATAAAGAGCCCCGTCATACCACTAGTTACTACATAATTAAAATCTTGTAGCTTGTCATGGAGCTCGACTTTAGCTCCTTCCTCCGTATCACTCTGTGATATTACTTCGCAGTCCCCATGTGCCTTCACGGCCATCTTTATAAGAGCCTTTGAATCCTTAGGACTACCGCACCCTGTTAAAAAACAGATAACAGCACCAAATAATAAAGCTAATAATTTTTTCATGATTATTTCTCCAGATACATTTCTTTTATTATTTTCACATCCCTATCTGAAAGCTTAAGTCCCTTTAAAACAAAGTTATCAAATGATCCGTATTTTTTTTCTACTTCATCATAGTATGCTTCTACATACTCTCTCTTTGCACCAAGTAAATAGTCCAATGCTTCTAAATCAACATCATCATCTACTCCTGCTGTTGTTTTTATGTATACCGTTAATTTTTCTATACTTTCTTTGATATAATCGTTTGTCTTAAGATAATCTTCGATTATATCTTCACGAGCAACACCCAGTATCTCCTCTATGATTAGTGCTCCAATCCCGGCTCTGTCCTTACCTACGGTACAGTGCCACAGTATAGCCTTCTCGCTTCCCTCTAAGATATATCGCATAAATTCAGCGTACCTGGACACATCAAAATCATCTAAAAATGAGCGATACATATTGCTCATGTATTCCCTTGCCTCCTTAGGTTTGGTCAGATACATAGTAAACAGCTCCTGATCAGACATACCGTCCCGGGTTATACCTGCTGTAAGGTCTTCCTTTATGGGAAGTTTTACAATATCAACCCCCTCTATTTCGAGAGCAGCCGTTTCATTCTTTTCAAAGTCTGACCTTAAGTCAATAATGACACCTACAAGGTCTTTTATCCTTTCTTTATCTTCTTCATCCACATTAGCAAGGTGCCCTGATCTTATGAGCTTTCCTGATTTTACAGGTCTTCCATCTGAAGTGACCATTCCTCCCAGGTCTCTTGTATTATTTAATGTATTAAATATAAGTAATTCTGTCATAACTTCCTCCAAAAATCATTTTTCATATCCATTTTTCCTTTCTTTGATTATGATTTTATATTATATAATAATGTCAAGACTCTTAGAAACCTTCCTTTGTTGAGCTCTTTTTTTGAGACTTCTTTTTAACTATAACCAAAAATCCTATGATAAGAACTATTCCAACAGGTAGTGCAAAAAGTGTAGTCTTAGTAACAGCGGCAATTATATAACATATAAACGATACGGACGAAACTACTATTGCATAAGGAATCTGAGTTGACACATGATCCAAATGAACACACTCCGCACCGGCCGAAGACATTATGGTCGTATCCGAGATAGGTGAGATGTGATCACCACAAACCGCTCCTGCCATACATGCAGATATAGATATTATCATCATTGTGTAATCAGTGTTCTGGAAACAGTTAACAACTATAGGGATAAGTATACCAAATGTTCCCCAGCTTGTTCCTGTGGCAAATGAAAGACCTATGGCAATTAAAAATATTATACATGGTAAAAACACTTGGAATCCTGTTGCAGAACCTTCAACCAAACCGGCAACATATGTTGACGCTCCCAGATTGTCAGTCATAGCCTTTAGTGACCATGCAAATGTTAGTATAAGAATCGCAGGAACCATCTGCTTAAATCCATTAGGAAGACACGACATAGCACTTTCAAAAGTAATTATATTTCTAATCATATAGAAAACAATGGTAAGAATAAGTGCAGATGCAGAACCAATCGCTAGTCCGAAAGCTGCATCACTATTAGCAAAAGCATTAATAAAAGTTTCACCCTTAAAAAAGCCTCCTGTATATATCATACCTATAGTACAAAAAACAATCAGTAAGATAATAGGAATAATCATATCTATAACCTTACCATTTTTAGTCTTATCATGTGAGTATGTATCTTTTGAAGCTTGCTTTTTACTTTCAACGGTACTATTTATCTTCTTATCTGCCCAATACTCGTCAGTTTCTGCTCTCTTTTCAAAGCTTCTCATTTTTCCAAAGGATACATCCATAGCAATAACTAATATTATCATTACCAATGTTAATAATGCATAATAATTATAAGGAATAGCTTTTAAAAATATGTTCATACCATTTTCATTATCAACGAAACCGGACACCGCAGCTGCCCACGATGAGATAGGTGCTATAATACAAACAGGTGCGGCTGTAGAATCGATAATATAAGCAAGCTTTTCACGACTGATTCTTTCTCTGTCGGTAACCGGTTTCATGACAGAGCCTACGGTAAGACAGTTAAAATAGTCATCTATAAAGATTAATATTCCTAAAACCACTGTAGCTAATTGTACCCTTTTCCTAGTCTTGATTTTTTTCGTAACGAATTCACCAAAGGCTTTTGAACCTCCTGTTTTGTTCATTAGCTGAACCATCATACCAAGTATTACCAGGAAAACTAAGATACCTACATTCCAGGTATCCGATAGAACATTTATTACTCCACCGCTAAAGGTCTTATCAAACATCTTAACCGGTTTAAAATGACACCAAAGCATGGAACCGGTGACAATACCCATAAATAAAGCACTGTATACTTCTTTTGTTAAAAGAGCAAGACTTATAGCAATTATAGATGGCGTAAGCGACCAGAAAGACTTTTCAACCTTCACTCCCCTCACTTCTGTAAAATACCAAGCTATAACATAAAAAACTATTAAGCCAAGTATTATAAACAGTATTTTTTTATTTTTCATTTTTGCCCTCCATATCGAAGTTTTTTCTAAAACCTTTGCGTTTTGTGAACGCACGAGAATCTCATATTCTCGATATCCCTTATTATTTTTTAGATTTAATAATCCAACTTAAGCTTCATCCCTCCATCCAACATCGGAAGCAATCTTGTTTTAATAATATAATTATACATATTTTCAGGAGTTGATCTTCCTGTAGAGATTCCCTGATATGCTACGTACAGACAAGCCACTGCCATGGTCTGATTTATGATAGCTTCAATCTCCTCCGGTGTCCTAACTCCAAAGTAGGTTGAAATCATAATTCCCAACAAGCTTTGTGCAAGTGCAGGATCAAAACCAAGCAAATGCCACTTTGAATTATCATCAAGTCCCGGGCTATTGGGTAAGAAAACATAAGCAAGAAGGAGCATAGCAATATCAAATATAGGATGTCCGTAGGCAGCATCTCCTATATCGATAAGAAGTATCTCACCGTCCTGAAGCATAATATTCTTTGAATTATAATCACCATGAAGGAATGTATGTCTTTCCGGTATACTGTCTATCATCTCCTGAATCTTTTTAAGTTCTTCTTCAGGAACAGCCCCCGAAAGTGTTGGAAGCCAGTCGGTAAATAATTTCTTTCTGCTCTGGAAACCGCTATTCTTGGGCACTTCTATCTTATGAAGTTCCTTCAGCCTCATGGCCATCTTAGCTCCAAGCTCCTGCAATCCGGATGGATCCTTAGTTAATAGCTGAGCTATGGTATTAGCATTGAAAAGTTCAAATATAACACCATACTGATTACCGCACTTAACCATGTTAAATGAAATTGCAGTAGGAATTCCCATCAAAAATGCATCCTGCGCGGTTTTTCTTTCACTTTCCACAAATTCTCTCTGAATTTTATCATTATATATCTTAACGATTCTTTCTTCGTCAAGTCTATATACATTTCCAAATGCGCCTGCACCAATGAGCTCGCACCCATCTACGGATATTTCTTTTAGTTTCTTCTTTACATCCAAAAGATCTGTAAAGCCTGTTGTTTCAAAGATGTCATAAACCTCAGGTGATACCTCTAATACCAAAATCCTATAGTTTAACGACTTTCTTACCTTCATAAGTACACGCAGTCCTGCACTTGAGATATACTCAAGAGCCGATGCATCGAAGACAGGTATTGTCCCATCATTTTGAGATAATATGTCGAAAATCTCCTTTTCAACATCCTGAGCGTTGTTCGTGTCAATACGCCCCTCTAAGTAAATTAATAATTTCTCCTCATTCTTTTCAAACTTCATGTTGTCCTCCTTAATATGTATATTATTTAAACGGCTTTAAAAACCATTAATATCAATTGTAATTCTGTTATAGAAAAGCAAATAATAGCTTTTTCACGTAAAAACTAATGAATATTATATCGTTTTAAGACAATTAATACAAGGAAAAAATCGTGTTTCATGATATGTTTCACGATAACTGAAAAAATTTTTTTTAAAAAAATATAAAAAGTACTTGACATCCTACGATAGGCGTAGTATATTTACCTCATCAAACATAGTACGGCAGACGTAGTAAATCTGACGTAGTAAATCTGACGTAGTATATCTGACGTAGCAAACCAGACTTACTTATGTAGTAATCCTGACGTATTATATTTGAAGTAGTACATTAACGGTACTACACGAGCTCGAATAAAAAATTTATAAAGCTTATGTTAAAACAAAAAACAATTAAACAACAGACAAAACAAAAACAGGAGGAATCAAAAATGGTAGCTATAAGCAGTGATGTTATTCGCGGCTACAACGATACCATGATACTCAGCATCCTTAAGAAGGAGCCATCCTATGGATACAGTATATCAAAGCAGATAAAAACTATCTCGGATGGAAAGTATGCTATCAAAGAAACTACACTCTACTCCGCTTTTACCAGGATGGAAAAAAATGAGTACATTGAATCATTTGTAGCCGAGCAAAGTCCGGACGGAAACGGCAAGAAAAGAACTTATTATCGTATAACTGATAAGGGACTTGAGTATTACGACAGCAAGTGTGAAGAATGGGAGTTAACAAAGGAAGTTGTTGAGAATTTTATTGAGTACAAAGGAGAAGAATAAATGGAAACTATAAAGAATTATTTAGAATCTATGTTTGCCAGTCTTCCAAATACTTCAGAAGTAAGAAAAGCAAAAGCTGAACTTCTTCAGATGATGGAGGATAAGTACAATGAACTTATAGAGGAAGGTGAATCAGAGAATGCTGCGGTTGGTACTGTAATCTCCGAGTTTGGTAATCTCGAAGAGCTTTCAGACGATCTTGGTCTTAAGGAAGAACTTCATGAAACACTTGAAAGACAGGCATCTGAAGACAGAAGACATGTGACGCTTGATGAAGTAAAGGGATTTATAGATAGCAGAACTAAGAAAGCACTATTCTTATCACTTGGTATATTTCTCTGCATAATATCTGTTGCCGGACCTATAATATTTGGTTCAAACGGTAAAGCTGCTCTTGGTGTAGGTCTAATGTTTACATGCATCACTCTTGGAGTTGGCTCTATCATATACAGTAGCTTTGCAGAACATGACTTTTCATTTCTTAAACATGAATTATGTATGATAGATATGAGTACTGCTTCTTACGTAAAAGAACACAGAAGAAGCTTTGAATCCATCAGAGCTATCTGCATGACAATCGGAGTTATGCTTTGTGTAGCATGCTGGGTACCATGTGTTTTCTTCGGTTCAAGCTATGGGTATGTCGGTGCATCACTTCTCTTCTTTTTCGTAGGCTTTGGAGTTTTCCTTATAGTTTACGGAAATACCATAAGTAAAGGCTATGACAAGCTTTTAAGAGTAAATGATAATAATACTATTTCCGGTACTTACTCAGGTAAAACAGAAAAAGAAGTAAGATATAAAAGTAAAACCGCTGAAACCATAGTACAGGTTTACTGGCCTTTTGTAACATCAATTTACCTTATTGTAAGTTTCTTAACATTTCAGTGGGGTATAACATGGATTATCTGGCCTATAGCCGGTGCTGCACATAAAGCTGTTTTAATTAATTGTCAAGAAGATGATGAATAGGAGGAAATTATGAATAAGACATCTAAAACTATAATAACCGTTTTAACAATAATTACCATAGCTGCAATTATATTTGGTATATATTCTTATTGCTTTAATGGAAGGTTCGCATTTACAATAAACGGAGGAAAAACAATAACCGATACATATCCTTTAGAAGGTGAAATAACCGATATTGAAACAAATGTGGATACTTCAGACATAGTTGTGAAGTACAGTGATAACCCTTGTGTAGAGTATACGGTTCCGGAGAAGTTAAAACCTGAAATCTCACTTAACGGAGGAAAGCTTACTATAACAAGTCCAAACAAAAAAAACTTTTCATTTAACTTATCTATATTCAGTGATGCTAAAAATGTGATTTACATCTTTCTTCCTAGTGATACTAAGCTTGAAAGAGCAAATCTCAAGACTGATACAGGTGATGTGGAAGTAAATGATATATCTGCTAAGAACCTTGATATACGTTCTGATACAGGTGATGTAAAGACTCTCAACACAACAAGCGATTATACTAAGATTGATACAGATACAGGTGATATAGGACTTATTGAAAGCAAGACTGAAAACCTTGTTGTTGAGAGCGATACAGGTGATGTTATCTTTAAGAAAGCAACTATCGATACACTTGATATAGGAACCGATACAGGCGATATCCAATCAGATGACTGTAATATAAACGGAGGCAAGATAAAGACTGATACAGGTGATATCACTCTTAACGGAGATATCGGAGATATATCTACTAAAACAGATACAGGTGACGTGTATGTAAATGGTGATGAGCAATAAATTTATTCGTCAATTAACTTAGTTAATGATTACTTTTAAGGGGCTGCTGCACTAAAATTAGTGCAACGGTCCTTTTTTACTGCTATTTTTTTCTCTCCCCTTCCATACCATATATAAAAATACAAAAAATAAAAATATTCGAACCTGTATAAAATATTGAAAAGTAAGGAAAAACATGGTAAAATGTATTAAATATTTCATATATTAAAACTATAAATACGGATTTTTTATATATATTATTAAAGCTAATATTTATATTTTTAGTATATCTTATAGCAGGACGAAAGGATTTAATCTATGAAATCTATAAAAACTAAAATAACACTGTTGACAGTAATTGCAATCGCTTTTTCTGCTTTTATTTGTATCCTTCTTGGAATCAACGGTTTAAAAAGTTTAGGAAAGAACAGTTCTGATGAAATTCTTTCTTTACTAAGTGAAACCGGGGAAAAGAACTTAAATTACTATTTCAAAAATATCGAGCAATCTGTAAACATGGTTTCTTCTTATGCTGAGAATGATTTGGAGAAAATTGACGAATCAGATTTGGGAAAACATCTGGACAACGTTAATGATATATTTTATAAAATTGCAGAACAGACAGATGGAGTTTTAACCTATTACTATCGTATAGATCCGGATTTTTCAACAAAAGAGAAGGGATTTTGGTATATTAATGTAAAAGATTCAGGCTTTACTGAGCATGAAGTAACAGATATAACCCAGTATGATACAACAGATACCAGCGAATTAGTCTGGTTTACCGTCCCCAAGGTAAATGGTACTGCCATATGGCTTCCGCCCTACAACACAGAAAACCTGGGTGCTTACGTTCTTTCTTACAATGTACCGGTTTACAAACACGGTACATTTGTAGGTGTAATAGGTATCGAAATTGATTATTCTACCATGGCTTCACAAGTGGATAATATAACAATTCACAAATCAGGCTACGCTTATATCAATAATGACAAGGGAGAAATCATCTATCACCCAAAGATGGATATAAAAAAGTACACCGGTGGTAACATGCCAAAAGTTCCGGATGGACTCCTTAGCAAAAAGAAATTTATAAATTATACTTTTGACGGTGTCGAAAAAAGAGCTGCCTGGAAGAAGCTTAGTAATGGTATGCGATTAAATGTTACGGTTCCGGTATCTGAAATCAACGATACCTGGACAGACCTCCTAGATAAACTACTGATAGTATGCCTTATAATTCTGGCTACATTTATTTTTGTTGCTATGTATGTTGCTGATATGATTACAAGACCGCTTGAAGAACTTACCAAAGCAGCAAAAGAAGTAGATAAAGGAAATTATGATATTGAATTAATACATCAGGGAGATGATGAAGTTGGTACACTCTCCTATTCCTTCAGTCAGCTGATAGCTCATCTTAAGGAGCGCATAGAGGAAATCAACACTCTAAATGAAGCTCTTAAAGAAGATAATCTGACTCTGGAAGCCGCCACCATACGAGATTCTCTAACAGGCGTTAAGAACCGTTTTGCTTTGAGGCGAGATTATGATAATTACTCAGAGCAGGATATACATATTATGATGTTCGATCTAGATGATTTTAAGAGTGTAAATGATATATATGGTCATTCTGTAGGAGATTACCTCTTAAAGCAGACCGGAGACAGCCTTATAGAGTGCTTTGGAGCACCTTACAGCTATCGCTACGGTGGAGATGAGTTTTTGGTTATAGTTCCGGATATGTCTGAAGAGGATTTTAAGAATTCTATTATGAGTTTGGAGAAACGATTATCAGAAATCTTTTTAGAGGATAAGAGCTTTCCTGTTAAGTTTTCTGCAGGTTATGTATACGGCAAAACCCTTCTTCAGGATGACTTAAGACTTATGCTTCGTCAGGCGGACGAGCTCCTTTACGAATCCAAGCAATCAGGTAAAAATACTTTCCGTGGTCAAAAGTATGACAGAGAAGCTGCTGAACTAATTAAGAAAAAAGCAGAAGAAATGTTTAGACATGGGTAAAATCTTCAAGACTCGCAGAAAAAAATTTTGACATAGTTTAATATTATAATAAATATGAATAAATGATTATAATGTTAAAAAACACCAATTATGTAGATATACATAACTGGTGTTTTTTAGTTATTATGATTATTAGTATTATGTTATTTTGTTATTTTAACTTTAACTACGTCAGACCAGTCTCCGAAAAGCATCTGATTTCCTGTAATCTTATAAGCTCTTACTCTTACAAATAGCTTCTTTTTAGATGCTATATTTTTATCATTGATACTTATCTTTGCTTTCTTTGAAAAACTATCAATGATACTATCTGTAGCAGCATTTGCCTTATCTTCTGACTTAAATACCGATACCATGTAACCCTGGGCGCCCTCAACTTTATTTACCTTAAGCTTTAACTTCTTAGCTGATTTTTTCTTTTTATCAACCTTCTTAATTGTAGCCTTTGAAAGTCCCGAAGAAGTCTGAGCAGGAGCCGGTGCAGGAGTCTGAACTGTCGGTGTAGTATTAGATGGTGTAACAGCTACCGGGGATTGGGTAGGAGTCACTTGATCTCCCTGTCCTTCTTCTGTCACTTTTACATTAGTTACCTTTACTTCAGCAGGTCCGTATGCTGGCTTTAGTATAGTTAAAACTTTTGCAACTCCTGACTTCTTAGCGTAAACCTCTCCCCAATTATTTACATCAACTATATCCTCATCAAGTGTGTCGAAGCTTACATTTTCATAATTGTCACAGGAGATGTACTCAGTCTTATCAAATCGGAAATTAACATTACCGTACTCATCTGTCTTAAGCTCCAATTCGCTATCTACTTCAAAGCCTTCAGGATCTATCTCCTCTTCTGCCGAGAATGCAACAACCTTAACATACTTGATTGTATCACGACACGTACATGCTATAAAGCTTTCTCCTGTAGTTGTTATTTTAAATATACCTTGTCTGCTTATATTACCAATCCTTTGAGGCATTTCATCCTCATCCGTACTCTCAGGATCTCTTTCCATACTCCAATCAAAAACAAAGTAATGTGCATCAAATGGCTTTACATTTAGGAAGTGATTCATGTCTACGTCCTTTGATTCGTATGATGGTATATAGTCCTCACCATCCATAGTCTCATCCTGCTGTAGATTTAGCGGTACATATATAACATCTGTTATAAAATCATAGGACTCAGGATAATTAACTTCTGACTCAGGTTCAAATTTAGCATATACATTAATTGGTTTATTATAATCATATTCACCATTTAAAGTTTCATACGGCGGATTTAGAGGGTCAAGAATATACTCGTCTCCATTTTCCTCATAGAACCATCCCTCAAATACGAAACCATCTTTAACCGGATCATCAGGCATTTCCTGCAGGGCTATACCGTAAATATCACTTGATACAGGAACCTCTTCTATAACTTCTCCGTCTACCAAAAATGGTATAGGTTTAAAAATTCCATTCTTAGCAAACTCTAAGATATTATCTATATCTTCGTCTAAAAATGCTCTTGCATCATTAAGAACTGCCCTGAATCTTTCTACTTCATTTCCATAGTTTAATATATATGGATTACCTTCATCATCAAGTAGCTCCAAATAATTCTTTGTCCAATAATTCTCCCCATAAACAAAATATGTTAATTGTGACTGATAATTAGCTAATGCTGAATAGTAGATACTATCTGTATACTGATCTAAGTATCCGCCTTCTGCAGCAGTCTCTTTAATAATTTCTGAAATCTTTTCCCAACGCTTTATAAGCTTCTCTCTAAATGCTTCATCATTTAGTATTAAAGTCTTAAGCCATGGATGTTTATCTAATAAAAAGAACTGATGAGTATCTTCTTTAGAAAAATAATCAGGTGTGTACGCTCCCCATGCCACAAAGTCAAAATCCCATAATGGTCCCCAGTAAAGCTTACCGTTTCTCTTTTTATAGAGGAATGTACTTCCTGCATAAGCATCTGCATTCTTAGCTGCTTCCTGTATGAGATAAAAGTCTATCATGGAATCTTCATCCAGATAATCACGCCAGGTAACTTCTTCCGGAATCTTAACTCCTGTTTCTTCTTCATACTGAGCTTTGTCAAAATCCTCGTCTGTGGAGTATACAAGTCCTTCAAGCTCTTTCATATAATTATCCATATAGTTAAATTGTGCTTCTCTGGCTTCAACCGGATAATCCACATCATACTCAGGTGCTTTAATTCTAAATGAACCCTCTTTTGTATTTATCTTCTGAGCTGCATAATCAGCTGTTAACCATGAGTCTCCCATTTCAAGCAGATATCCACCTGTAATATCAGGCTCGGTATCGGCAGGCTTATCCTCCAGATCATCTATATTCAGATTATTTTTACCTACTCTTATCTGCTGACAAAGCTGATAGCTTCCGCAGAAAACTCCGGATATGATTACATTTACGCAAACACTCTTTGGACTGAATTCAAAATTCATCTTACTAGCCATGTGGTATGTAACTTTATTTCTTGCAAGTGTATAATCATAATAATTAGCAAGAAGAACCCAGTTTTTATTCTTACCCATGCCAAATAAATCCGTAGATTTATCAAGTTTTATCTTATAAGGTTTTTTATCCACAAGCCATGTGGAATTACCTCTACCTCTGATATAATCAAGCTTGTAAGTTGTATCTGTAATCTTCTCATCTGTGTACTCGCACACATAGTCGTCCGGGACTTTAAGATTCATCTCACCTGTTGCAGCAGAAACGTGATAGGTTGAACCATTTACTCTTTCGATGGTATTTACCTCGTTATCTAAATCAAACTCAAGGACCGGAGTGCTTCCTTCTGTAAAGAATGCAGCCTCCAAGAAAAGATTAGTCTTAGTCTTGGTTTCCGGTATGATATTGCCTGCATCATCCACTGCGTCCTCTGAAACATAAGTAAAATATATGTGGCCGTTACCATTTAAACCGCACTTACTTACATCGTATGTTCGATTCTGAACCTCTTCCCATGATCCTGACCCACATCTCTTAATATTTACTTCAGCAAAAGGTTCTTCACTATCTCCAAAGTAAAAATACCCTTTTCCTTTGACATTTTTCTTAACAAGCATACAGTAGATAAAGTTTCTCGCCTTAAGTTCTCCAAAGTCATACTCACCAAGATCAAACTTAGTTCTTGCAAGTACGCCGGTATTGATGTCTTTAATCTCAAGTCCATAGTCATAGTCATCTGTTGCTACAGGGCGCATAGTAATTGGTGGTGCTTCTTCACCCTCAACAAGGGATGTCCTCGGGTTTTCCAACTCTCCATCTTCAAAAAGAATAGCTGTTCTATGTCTTAAAAATGCTTCGGGAACCCCTTTTTCTCTGGCTTCCTTTCTGACTAAATCGCCAAAGCCCATCTCCTGTTCATACGCTTCATCTGCTTCTTCCTCTGCCTTTACAAGCCCTATGGGGGCAAGTGTAACAGTCATAGCCAAGGAAATCCCAAAACAAACGAGCTGTTTCCAAAGTGTCTTTGTTTTTCTCACTTTTCATTTCCTCCTTCTCGTATGTGATTGTATAAATCATCTTTTGATTTGTCTATCATACACCATATCGAGATTTCAATCAAGGTTGATTTTGTATTTTCTACTTAATCTTAAACTTAACTGTCACGCTCTTTGTCACGCTTGCAGTATTCTTATCACCTGCAGCAGTAACACTGATTTTGACATTATATTTACCCTTCTTTATACCCTTCTTTACTTTAATCTTGCCTTTCTTTGTAAGCTTTATCTTACTGCTGGTGCTTTCCAATGAGTAAGTCTTTTCTCCCTGACCTTCATCATAGGTTGAAATTACTTCAGAAAGCTCTATCTTTTTCTTCTTTTTGGCAAGTTTCTTATGTTTAAGTTTTATATCACTTCCGACCACATTTAGGGTATTGGATATATGCTTAACTGTAATAGAAAACTTAACTGTCTGAGATGAAGGTTTGTAATTAGCGTCTCCTAAAGCATTTACATCCACCTCTAACTCATAAGTACCTACATCTAATCCCCCCTCGAGATTTATGTTACCGGTACTAGCATAAATATTAATATTATCATTTCCCTTTACTTTGATGTAATTCTTAGCACCTTGACCTTCGTTCTTTAGATCAATATAATTCTTAAGTTCTATTATCTGCTGAGCCTTACTGTATGTAACTTCTATGTTCTTTGCTTCAGCTTTACATGTATTTTCTGCCGGATTAATGGTAAATGATTGAGACATGCTACCGTCGTAATCTCCGACTCCTGATACAGTAATAGTAGCTTTTCCTGCATCTATATTATTCTCATATGAAACTATATAATCTTTTCCTTCGGTAAGATTCATCTTGCCATCCTCTGAGAATACACCTTCTATAGGCGGCTTAATCTCTGCTCCTGTGTAGCTAGCGTTAAACTCAGGATCTTGTAACACAAAACCACCTATATTAGGATTTCTGACTGTTATGGACAGCACACGAACTCCATAGTTATCCGGGTACTTATTACTTCCCTTATAGTTTTTATCACCTGCATACACGATTACATTGGCTACACCCGGCTGTAATCCTATTATTTTAGCAGTTCCACTATTTGACTTATCTGTAGAAATCTTAACAATACTTTCATCTGTAGATTCCCAAGATATAACAGGGTTCCATGAATCAGGCATATCTGAGGTTAATCCTCTTATCTCACCGGCCAAGGTCTTACTCTTTCCTGTAAGAAGCTCATACTTTCCAGCATTTCCTTCCTGCCAGTTATTGATATTAAGATAGCCGTCAAAGACTACATCCTTTTTACCATCATTGTAATATACAGGCTCTAAATATGACTTAATAGGAAAATTATCAATTACCATCATTTCAGCATAATCTGGAGATAATTCTTTTTTTAATTCCTCACTTGAATCGGATAAGTCACTCCATCCAATATCGTCAAAGTGATAACTTTCTTTTTCATTTATAACACTTTTATATATATAATTACATGATTCTTGATTATATTGAGTCGGAATAGTAATATAATCCTTATTATTAACTGTCTCTTTTACAACTACCGAATACTTTTGTCCCCTTGTCAATATCTTAGTAGCTTTTAAGTCAATTTTATGATAACCTCCGTATTTATAGGTCTTCTCCCCAGTCTCTATAAGTATGCCATCTTCAGGATCGTAAAAATCATCTCCAAGTAAGTAAACCTCATAGAAAACCTTAGTTTCCGGGCGGGTTGTCATAACTGAAATACTTTTAAGCTCAGATGTTGCTTCTGCTTCAAAAGTATTTGCCATCTTAGCACCATCCTTGTATCCTTCCATGAAAAAATTCGGGCTCATAAGGTCCTTCTGTTCGGCATAATAGCCATTTTCTCCGGTTACACTGTCAAATATAAATACTTCCGGATCATATAAAGATCTGTCATAATAAGAAATCCAAAAGTAACCTGAAGCTTTGTTCCCTTCGTCTGCCTTTGCATCCTTGTCATAAGGTACTTTATCCTGTCCTGCGAGTATTCCCCAGTGTCTGTGACCGTTATTTGGAAATTCATTTAACTCAGAGCCCCAACTGTTCTTTACGAGAAATGCACCATCTCCCTCAGGCATGGCACTTCCGCCGTTTGATGTGGTTGAGTTGAAGTTTTCCTTTGGATAATTATCATCATAACCAACAATAGTAACTGCATGGTTAGAATAATTAAAAACATTGGTAAAGTGCGCCCATTTATCACTCATATACAGCTTATCGCTTGTATCCTGTCCCGGAAGGTAAGATTCTGCAGTGAAATCAATAGACACAGCTCTATGTTCCTTTGACACCTGCTGCTTTATGGCTTCTACGCCTTCCTGATGATATTCATAATTACCCTCTTCATCCACCTGAGCAGGACATGGCAATACAAGTGTGTCCTTTAGTCTAAAGGATTGATAATATCTCATGTACTCTGGTATACTCCAGTCATCCTGATCACTGTACCAAACAGGCATTTGCCTATAGGAAGTCTCTATAGGCTTACCATTATCATCATACTCTGTTGCTACTTCACGATATACTCTCTCAGCGTTCTTTCCCTTGTAAGAGAGTATCTTTTCCATAAAGCTTTGATATTTTGAATCTGCTTTTTTCTCTACTAAAGGTCCGATACCGGATGCAAAAACAGCTGTTGCCATAACATTTAATCCACCTGTATTGTATCTGTATGAACCAGACTTTTTCTCATCGTCAGTTAATGATTGAAAATGCATACCCTCTCCATACTGAGAGTCAGTCTTATCCTCAATCTTAGAGGTTGCAAAATAAGCAATATGCTTCTCTGACAGATCGAGAGTATTTTCATCATAACCTGCTTTTTCTGCAATTCCTGATGATAATAAACTGCTTTCGGCAGCAGCTGCAGCAGCAAACCCCCAGCATGTACCATATGGATTTTGCAATTTCACAGGTGTAACGTAAGATATTTCTCCTCCGTCTCCGTCAGGCACATGACGTAAATCATAAGAATCAGGAAGTTTCTCAGCCTCCTTTTTTACCTTCCTTGGCACCTTTCCATCCACATATGCAAATGAATTACTTCTTGACATAGCAAAAATCTTTTCAACATCCTTAGCGTTTTCTGCAGATGCCACCTTCCCTGAGTATGAAACTCCGGTTATAAGCATCATTGAAAGAATTGAAGCTGATATTACTTTAAATCCCAGTTTTTTCATATAAATTCCCCTTCTTCAATTATCTCCTAGGTACATCTAAAGACTTCTTAGCCTTAGCTGTATTCTTAATTGGTGTGCGACTTTTAGCATTCTGTGACGCCTGCTTCTTAATATTTTCAACCACTTCACTCTTAAGTGTTCCAGAACTTATCTTATCGCGAAGCTCTCCAACACTGAAGTTTCTTCCCTCCAAAACACCTTTTCTCTTAAGTTCTTCTGTGGTCTGCTTAACTATCTCTTTAAACTCCATACGTCCTGAAGTAATTGCCTGAACGATAACACGCTGATTAGGATCTACCAGTATATCCCTTGCAACAAAGCTACCCAGACGATTATACTGCTGCTTCAAAGCCTCTTCACCCTTAGGAATAGCCTTTCCTTCAAGCACTCCTGTAAGGATATACTTTGAAACATCCACATCTTCATTGTGAATCTCGTTTAAAGACCTCTTCATCTCATATATATAGCTTTCAGTCTTTTTCTCGATTTGAGCCCACTCTTTATGGAAGTTAGCTTTGTTATAACTTAAGGTTGCCTTAAATACAGGATTTTTAGATAAGTTTTGAGCATCCTTCTTAAATGATCCATCTTCAAAACTCTTCTTTAATTCCTTTTCCATTCCCTTAAGATCATTAACTGTAGTGCTTCCTTCATCCATCTTTTCCAGATAAGCGTTAATCTTGTATAAAACAGCCATCTCATAAGGGTCAGGATTGCTCTTCTCCTTATAGTTCTTTATCATGCTCTTGTAGTTCTTGTCGAGTCCATCGAGTCCCTTTGCTATTATGTCCTTAATTATTACTCTTTCATGAGACTTTTCACGAACCACATCTGCATACTCGGATGCCATCTCTTCTGTCATGGTAACATCCCCAAGCCTCATGGAGTCCCTTAACTCAGTATTATTCTCTAAACTCTCTAAGGAAAGCTTTATGGATTTAACAGATGCATTTGCAAAGGTATAATCATCATTGACTCTCAAGTCGGATGATACGCCCCTTATAAGTTCCTGATAATTCGTAAGTATATCCGGCATGTCAAGCTTTGCCTTCTCTGATGTATCAAGTCTTAGTTTTCCTTCAGGAGTACGCTTTTCAAACATACTCTTCCTGTTTTTATAGTACTCACTTGATGCTTCCTTGAAATCTTTAAGTTTATTTTCAATCTGAGTAAAATTAAGATTATCATTTCCAAGTGCTTTTATTGCAGCATCTAAGGTGCTTTCCATCTTCTTATAAAGACTTGAACCTACCTGTCCGATTTCCTCTCTGGCTACATTTAAATCTTTATTTTCATGAGTTGTTAGAAGTGCATCCTGCAAAAGTTTTAACTCATCATGTATCTTCTTAGCACCGCTTTCATAGATAGCGAAATTTTCCTTAGTCTCCTGCATCTGCTTAGAGCTCTTCATCACACATATGGAACCATTAACTTTAAGATTACCATCTTTTCCGATAGCAACATTTTTAAAGCTGATTTCTGAATTTCCTTCGCAAACCTTCTTAAAAAATTCTATCTTATAGCAATCTTCTCTTGTGTATTTATCGTATTTTTCATACTTTTCTCCCCATATTTCTTCAGGTGTCTTACCGTCAATTAAGATCATATCTGTCTGTTTATAACCTGCTCCCTTTATAAGCATGGTATAGTTTTCACCAAATATTTTATTCATATTGACGCTAAGCCACTGCTCAGGAAGTACTCCACCTTCAAACCCATGTGCATTCATGATCTTCTGATCGGATTTTAGGAAATCAACAGTAGCTTCTGCCACATCGGGAAGGTTTACCAGTTTCTCTCTGGCATCTCCAAAGGTAACTGTTCTCCTTAAATTCATTACGGAATTTACAGTATCATAAAGTACGAAGTCATTCTTAAATTTTGGTGTAAGAGCTGATACGATTTTATTAATCTTCTTATCAAAGTCTTTTTTATTCTTACCCTTTAAGTAGTCAAGTGCTTCTTTTCTGGTTATATTTGATATATTTGAATATTCAGGCTTAACTTCACCATTATCATACATATCGGACAATTCATTAACCAGGTTGTTAAAATAATACTTTTTACTTCCAAAATCCTTAAGCGCATCACTAAGATTCTTTCCTCCGGCGTGATTAAGAATTGACACTGCCAAGCTTCTGGATACTGATGTTTTATATGCATCCTCAACAATCGATTCAGTGCTTGTTGGTTTGTTGTATTCGGGTACTTTTATATATGCATAATCTACTGAAGCTGAGAAATTCTGCAAAGCTCCCCAGAAATTCAGCATATCATCATAATTGTTCTCGCCAAGGTGCTCTGCTGCAAGCTTTTTACCATCTATATTAAACTGCTTGCCAAAGATATGATCCTTCTCCTGAGAGAAATTGATGTACATAGAACGAAGTTTAATCTGCATGAGCATATTTTCCTTCATCTTAACCGGATCAGAATAATCAACCTTAGGAATCTTTATCTGCTTTACTCTGTCAGTACCCCTCTTAAGTGCTTCAGCCCAGACCTTAACCGAGTTCTCATATTCTTCCTTGTTAGCAGGGGCTCCTACAGGATTATCATCACAGAACTTTACAAATTCTTCCACCAGTGCAGGACGCTCGGAAAGAGTGGTAAAATCTTCTAACTTAATCTCAGGGTGAGCGCCTACAGCCCATATATCAAATACACCAAGCCATGAATCAAGTCGGGTACATCCCCATCCGCGTTTTAATTTTTCTCGATTCTCATGTGCCCCTAAAATATGCATCTGAGATGAAAGTCTATCTAGAGAATCCTTAGCAAGGTCATATGAAAAATCGCGTCTTATATTCTTAGCTTGTTCCGTTGTGAGTGTATTATCAACGTATATTTCTTCTTCTTCATCGTATTCAAAAATCTCAGGATAATCCTCTTTAATCGAATGTCTCTTACGCGCCTCAGATTCAGCCTTAAGTCTCTTTTCATCTTCAAAAGGCTTAACATAATTATTTAAGAAGAAATTAGAAGCCTTTGTCTCATTTCTATTTGCCTGGATTTCTATCTTATTTTGAATTTCCTGACTTTCTGTCCATTCTCTAATACCATTATCGGATGCTTCTTTTCCGTTTAGAATGGATATTTTATCAATATTTTCTCTTTGATATTTATTATAATCACCTCTGTTAATTAACTCTAGTTTACCGGACATGCGCCAACTGTTTGGCCTTGCAAAAACACTATCCGTATACATTAAGTCAATTATTTCTTTATTTGAATTAAAATGAATATTATCTGCTTCAGACTTTCTTCTCCAAATATCAATTGCTTTATCGGTTGGTTGAGCATGCAAGTCTTCACAGAATGAACTTATTGCTTCAGGAGTTTCATGTCCGGATACCTTTGCATACTCTTCCATTGTTGTATTTTCATCAATTGTATATAAAGCCTTTGCATCTTGACGCACCTTTGGAGAATCACTAAAGGCCATAATCAAGCCTTGAAGCACATTTCCATTTAAGGAATACAGATATGTACCTGCTTCAGATGATTTGGCTGTCATGTAGTAAGCTTTCTTTTCTCTGTGCGGATCATCTGTAGGAATTTCATTTAATTCTTCTCTGTACTCATTATAGATAGATAAATCTATTTCTCCACTTATCCTTCCAAGAGCTTTATAAACCTCTTTACGTGTTGATTCGTCGGAGTTTACGATATAATTCTCTGTAAAGTTGTCTTTAATGCTATTTATTTTTTGAAGTTCTTCATCAGCATTTACACCATTCATTCTATCTATTTGATTATGTGTATATGCATAAACAAAGAATTTGAGCTTATCTTCTATAGATATCTGCTGGTTATATATAGCGTCAAGACGAGCAATCTTTTGGGCAGTAGTTGCATTATCCACATACGGCTGAATCGGCTGTTGCACAGGTGCAGAATTGATCTTTTCTCTCTCTGTGTTAACTAAGCCTTCTGCAATCTTTCTTCCCTCAGTATCCTTTACAGGATCTTTTTCATCTTTGCCTCTTGCTCTATCAACATAAACAGGCACTTTGTCTTCCTCGGGAGCTATAGCTTCATCATCTAACTTAAGTGCGTCTCTTATTCCTTGTACCTGCTTCTTACTGGATGCCTCGTAAGCTAATCGGTTTTCTTCTTTTTTTCTTTCTTCTTCTTCTTTTTCCAGCTGCTCCTGAGTTTTATTCGGATTTTTTCTGTTTCTTTGCATAATACTATAATACTCATAATTTGATATCGGACGCTCCTTACCATACATCTTGGTATAAAGCTCATCCATACTCTTCTGAGTATGAGAATCAAATTTTATTTGAAGGAGCATATTTTTTTGGTCTTCATTAATAAGACCTTTAATATTACTATTAAATACGGAATCATGAAAATTATTTATTAAACCATCTCTATTGTCATTGTACCAATACTGATTTTTTAAAATTCTTTCAAAAATATGATCAAAGATACCATAAGTACGCTTATGCTCAAACTCATAGTATGCCTTTAAAGCTTCTTCGTCTCTCTCATTGATTATTAATCCACTTTTCTTTCCTGCCTCTAAAAGTTGTTCGAAAGTATACTTTCTTGTAAATTCACTCATTTTTATTGATCATCCTTTCTAAAATATAGTTTATAATCTTATACTATATTAGAATCTTTCATATGTGATATAGCATTTTACTCTCCGATAATATCATATCCTGTGTAACAAAAGCGTAACATCATATATGTTATTTATTTTTTTGTTGTTATTTTCTTAACATCGGACCATTTTCCATAAAAAGTATCTGTCTTAGATGTAGTAGGATTTGTAATCTGTGTGTAGGTCCTTACCCTGAAGAAATACTTCTTTTTCTTCTTAAGATTCTCTATTTTATAAGTTTTTACGGATGATTTTATTATATTAATCTTGGATGAATTCTTGAATTTTTTCTTGGTACTGTATTGAATTTCATATCCGGTCGCTTTTTCATTTTCTTTCCATGTTAAAACAGCTTTCTTACCCTTCTTTGCTTTTACTTTAAAGTCGTCAATTTTAAGGGATTTAGCCAGGATAGAAGCACTGTTATAATCGTTAATCAGTTTTTCTACAGCTGCCTTTGATGCAGCGTAAGCATCAGCTTTTATTTTTTCTTCGGCTGCCCTCTTATCTGCTAAAGCCTTTTGTTCAGCTGCCTTTAGTGCTGCTTTATCAATTGTTGATATTCTGTTACTCTGTGCATATTTCTCAGCTTCAGATCCGGGTGTTGTATCTATCTTAAAATTCTTTACACTAAGGTATTCATAATTATCATTTCTGATAGTTCTATAATAGCCTACAGCATACTCTCCGATTTCAGTAACAGTTGCAGGTATGGTGATTTCTTCAATTCCTGTATTAAGAAATGCTTTCTCATCTATTTTTGTTATGCTTTCAGGTATTGTAACTTCAGTTAGATTATTACAATCCAAAAAGGCATACTTATCTATGCTTTGAACAGGATAGGTATTTCCATCAGGATATGTAATTGCACTAAGAATCTTTACACTTGAACCAATCATTTCAGGGTGAGCATAGTTAACAGAAACTGCATTCTGCTCTTCATTTAATCTGTACTCTATTCCGTCTGCAATAACTACTTTGCTATCAGGAACTATTTCTGCAAAGGTTTCATTTTCAGAAGCTATATCCCTAAACTTGATTGTTAAGGGATATTTATTAAAAACCTTTAATTGGTTGTCATAGCTTTGTTCAACTTCAAAAGAGATTTTATAACTATGGATTTCTCCCTTCTCATTTTCAAAAGATCCATCTTCTTTGCATGTAAATGTTTCTTTGGTATTATCATTATAGGTTATAATAAGTTTGTCTCCTTCTTCCGGATTATCCAGAGTATAATAAAACCATATGATATTATTATCTAATATCCATTCTCCGTTATCACCTGCATATCCACTTGTCCAGTAACCTGTCTGGTTTTCTGTAAATGTATAGATATCCTTATCACCTGCAAACTTATATTCAAATGAATCTATATCTTTTTCCTTTGCCAAAGCAAAAGAAGGGAACATGCTGAGTATTAAAACAATTGATAATATCATTGATAAGATTTTTTTATTATTAATTCTATATTTTTGCATTTTTATTATCCTTTCATAATATGGTTTCTTATCTCCCACCTATACTTTTCTAAGAGGCAGGAGAATCTCGTCTGAGACATATAGAAACTATCCTTAGATCTCTTTAAATTGTATTTACCTGACTACCGGACTGATTTCCACATCCGACCAATTACCATCTATATTCCCATACTTGTTAGTCTTATAGCTTCTTACCTGGACTTCATACTTCTTTCCGGCTAAAAGATTTCTTAATATACACATTTTTTGATCTTTATTAACATTTTTATATTTCCAATCGTGTGAATTATCGGAATCCTGTGGTCTGTAAGCAATCTGATATCCGCTTATTCCATACTTTGATTGATCAGAAAAGTAAACCTTTAGCTCCTCAGATTTTCTTTCTCCTGTCTTTATGCTGTATACTTTGCCGGCGGGCGAACATACAAGAACCTTACATACGTATGTTCCTACTCCATCGAGTGTTGCTGTTACGTAAGTAAGTCCTGCCTTTTTACCAATTAGATTACACCTTGTGTCATTATTCTTGTCAGGCTTAATCTGCAGGATATCTTTGTCGGATACTTCCCACTTTACTTCACTCTCCGGAACAGCAGAGGTGCCTTGTAGTCTCACCCTGACATAATTATCTTTTTCTTCGTCAGAGATTGTAATATCTTTATTCCCGGATACTGATATACTTAGATCACTTAATACATGGGTATCATCTCCCGGTGATAAAAATGCTTTTATAGGGAAATTATCGATGGTTAGATATTCGTAATCATCACCTAAAAGATCTTCTTGTAATTCTTTCACAGAAAGATCTGTGTACATACCATCCAAAGATAAGTAGCTTTCTTTTTCATTAATAACAGCATTCATATATGCAGATCCGCCAAAATCCTCCATAGCTTTTTGATTATTACCAGATTGGAGATTCATGGTATATGCTTTATCTGTCTTTTGAATTACTTCTACAGAGTAATACTGACGTGGAAAAAGCTTAATAGGCGTTTTAATGGTTTCCTTATGATATCCACCAAAATCATAATCTTTCTCTATAGTATCAACAAGCACTCCATCATCAGGAGATTTAAAATCTGATGGAAGTAAATAAATATTATAGGTTACATGAGTACCGGGCTCAGTAGTCTGACATGACACCTGACCTAATTCTACACTTTCATCTATGTAAAATACATTTGCCATCTTAACCTCTGGTTCAGAAGTTGAACTATTAACCATATCTAAAGGCAACATATCATATTGATCCAGATAATACATCTTTCCTACATTACTTCTATCAAACTCATATGACTCCGGCATATTAACAGTCTGATCATAATATGATATATAAAAGTACCCTGTATGTATTTCATTTCCCTTATCATCTTTTAATGGATTTCCATCTTCATCGGTTTTAACCACACCCCAGTGTGATGAGCCGCTATTAGGAAATTCTTCTTCATCTGAGCCCCAGCTGTTTTTTACAATCCAAGCACCATCTCCCGGTGGCTCATGACCTTTTACAAAGTTTTCCTTTGGATAATCATCATCCCAGCCAATTATGGTTACAGCATGGTTTGCTTCGACATTTTCGTAAGTATAATGTGCCCAGTTTCTGCTTATGTACTTTCCCTCTGACTCTTGATTAGGCGAAGAAGTATCTGCATGAAAACCCATGGTTATAGCTCTTCCTTCTATTAACTCCTTTTTATATGCTGCCACTGCAGCTTTATTCAAGGAATAATTACCATTTTCATCAAAATCCGCAGTTGAAGGCATGCATTTTGAATCCTTTAATATGTATGATTGATAAAATCTATAAGCTGAATCTATATCCCAATTGTCATTTTCACTGTAGTTTAAGTCAATCCACTCATATGTTCCATCTTCATTTTTAATTTTTGCTCTATCTATGTTTTTAGCGATTCCGTGGTATCCCAGTACATCTTCCATGGTTCCGACTATTCCTGTGGATGCGGGATAATTACGATTCTCGATATTCGGACCTATGCCTGATGAAAAGAGAGATGTAGCCGAAAATGGAAATCCTCCGAGATCATATTTATCCTGAGTGGTAAAGTTAGGCAAAAAATACCTTCCTTCGCCATATTGACTGCTTTCTACATCATCTATAGGAGTATTTAAGAAGTAAGCAAGATGCTTTTCTGAAAGATTAAGTGTAGGTATACCTCTGTAATCAGTATCCATCGGTGCTAAGCCGCTTGATAATATACTTGTTTCAGCGGCTGATATGGCAGAAAACCCCCAGCAGGTACCGAATGGATTTTGAAGTTTTACGCTGGTTACATAGTTTTCTTTTATGCCATCATTATTTAAGTCACAGCTTCTAAGATCAAAAGTACTTGGATAATTCTCGGTTTCTTTTATTAATTTCTTTTCCTGCTTTTTGTTTTCAAAATCATACACTTCATTACCGGATTTTGTATTCTCCTGAAGTTCTTTTATGATATTTTTTTGATTATTTGATTCAGATGAATAGATACTTTCTTTTTGATTTGGATTTAGATTTGGATTTGAATTTTTATTATTGCTTTTAATGCTTTTTAGCTTTCCGGCCTTTAATTTCTTTTTCTTTTTTTGTTTATGTTTTTTTGATTTGCTATTCTCTTTTTTTGTAATTTTTCCACCTGAAGCCTTAGAAACAGCTTTGATATTATTCGTCTTTTTAGCGGCTTCTAATGGTGTAGGAAGCATCACAGAAAAGATAAGTGCTAACGAAAAAATCACTAATAGAATCTTTTTTAATTTCATTCTTTTTTTTTGTATGATATTTAATAAGTTATCATACTCTCCTTTATATATTATTTGTTTTTTATTATTTTTTTTTCGGATAAGTTTTTAATAATTATCCTTCTTTAATCAGATAAACATTTAACCATTTTTCATTATCTCTACCCGGTCTTGCATCCCAAATCAAGTATTTTTCCACCTTTTGGCAGGTTTTTTAAAAAATTATTTTGTTGTTTTGAAAACTCTACATCTATTGTGTTTTCTGCAAATTCCAATGCATGATTATTGTAAAAATCCATGGTGATTTTTTTATAGTTTTTGTTTATATTTTCATTCAATAATTCCATTTCAAAACAGATAAAATCCTGTCCAAACATGTGGCACTCACCAACCTGATTCAGATTGAAAACTGAGTATGATTTGAGTGCTTTTATATTATGTTTATTTACTAAAAAGTGAGTACTTTTATAACCTCTCTTTTTCAGTTCCTTCATACCATACTCAAGCATCATTTTCCCTATCCCACGATTTTGAAAATCCGGAGAAACACAAAGTCTGGCGAGTTCTCCTCCCGGTGAGAGTTCTTCGCTCCAGCACTCCAATGCAGATACATCTTCATCCTCGTCGATTGATACTGATGCTATTATTTTTCCTTCTTTTTTCATCACAAAGAGAGCATCCCTTGATAAATCAAATGTTATGGTATCATCTCCGGGATAGTCATCGCTCCAAGGACAAAACTCTTTTCCGATTTGTGATCTGTATAGATTTAGAAGCTCTTCTCTGTCACTCTCAACAGCTTGGATTATCATAACAAACTCCTTAAATTTTGACTTTTAGTTTTCTTTTATATTTGTATATATTTTTATGAATCTTTGTTATTTTCCATCTTCCATCCAATCGAGTAAAGTTTCTAAATCAATTGGTTTTGAGTAATAATAGCCTTGAAAACTGTTAACATTATAATCTCTCAGTATATCTCCCATTTTTTCGGTTTCTATGCCTTCTATACATACATTCGCTCCACAGATATTCGCTATCTGTATAAAGGTCATCAAAAATGTACGTTCAAACTCATCTTCCTCTATTTTACTTACAAAGCTTCGATCTATCTTAATAATGTCAAAAGGCATAACTTTGACTACTCCGACAGATGAGAATCCTGTTCCGAAATCGTCAAGAGCTATCTGGATACCCCTTCCTCTCAAGCTTACAACTATATTTTTTAGAAGATCTATATCAAGAAGTCTGCATCTCTCTGTTATCTCTAAACACAGATTTTGTGGTGGATATCCTTCTCTTTCCACAATTTCGGTAACCATATCAACAAAATTCGCCCTCTCTATCTGTGTATAGGATAGATTTACATTTAACACAAAGTCCGGATTTTTTTCTAACACCTTTTTAGCATCTCTGATAGCTGTGGATAATATCCACTCTCCGAGCTTCGGAAACAGAGGGTCTTGCTCTAGAAGAGGGATAAAATCATCAGGTCCGACTACTCCGTGCTCTTCACTCTTCCATCTTAGAAGTGCTTCTGCTCCGATTGTCTTCTCTGTATTTGCATCTACCACCGGCTGATACAATAAGTAAAATCCCCTGTATTCTTGAGTAATGGATGCTCTGATTGAATGAAATCTCTCTATCTTTTGTCTGTTTCCGTTTCCCAGCACATCGTTAAACTCTACCAAATCACCATGTCTTTTGCTTTTGGATTCATTGTAAGCAAAAGAAAGGCATGTCATGATAGTATGAGGGTCGATATTGAAATTATCAACTGTTATATAACTTGAATTTAATTCGAGCATGATATGGTTATCATCTATTTCTAAACCCTTACGAAAATATGCTCTTAAATTATCATACCTTTCATGCAACTCTTCATCTGATTGATTTGTACTTATCACAACAAACTTTGTTCCGTCTAATCTATATACTTCATCTGAACTTCCTACATGTTCATAAAGATATCTGCCTACACTCTGAAGAACCAAATTTCCAAAGTTATAACCATATATTTCATTTACTTCAGAGAACTTGGCTATACCTAAAAGCGCTATTGTCATTTTTTTATTCTGTACGATATTGGTCTGTATATCTTCAAAGAAGCCATACTGATTCTTAAGTCCTGTCAGTTTGTCGATAAAACTACTAATATTAAGATCCTTCGTAATTCCCAGGAAATACTCCATATTACCGTTTTCATCTTTTAGTATCGTACCTTTTCCTATGCAAACACTGTATTCTCCGTTTAGTTTTTTTGCTCTGTACTGCACATCCCAATCAACTGCAATACCTTCAAATACTTTTTTTATAGCTTCAGTGTATACTTTTCTATCATCTTTATGAATAAACTTTTTCCATATCTCTCCTGCTTTATGCATATATTCAGATGGTAGTCCATAGATATCTATAATCTTTTTAGACCATCTGGAATAATCATAATGCATATCACATACAAAAATATAATCTTCATCATTTATAATTGCTAATGCCTCAAAAAGTGAATCCAGTTTTTGTTTACGCTCAACGGGTATCTGTAGTGCTTCTTCTTTAGATGTATGAGATTTTGTAGCTTTTTCAACCTTTAATTCATACTTGTCCAGATACATATCGGTGTCAGCTCTTTCAAAAACGTCTGATACTTTTCTGTCATTTTGAGAATCATATACTCCGATTCCTATAGCAACTACAGGTCCTTCCCCTATTTGATTATTATCTTTGGAGCACTTCTTAAGCTTATCAAGCAGTATATCTCTATTATTATAATCTTGCCCTACAAGAACTGCACAAAACTCGTCTCCTCCTATACGAAATACAGGACTATGTGCAAATATTCCACATATTATTCTACATGCAGATAGTATATATTCATTTCCAACTTTATGTCCCTTGGAATCATTAATGCTTTTTAAATCATTAATGTCGCAGACTATAATAGCAAAAGGTGAATGACCCTTATCGCTTTCCATTCTTTGTTGTATAGAGTACTCAAGCTCACGATAAGCGATCATATTTTTTACACCGGTGAGACCATCTTTACGGGCAAGTTCGTTGGCACGTACCAGTGCAGCTGTCCTTTCCATGTCTTTATTTACTTCATCATCTATATTCTCTATACATACCAGCATGTGCTGTAAGTCTCTTGCACGCAATATGCTGCATCGACAGTTTCTGACTTTTTCGTTAATTACAAGTTTGTAATTAAGGGTATAAGTCTTTTTCTTGGCAAGATTTTCGAGTGCTACATCTTTTCTAAATTCATTAACTATTCTTTCCTTATCCTCAATATGAACATATTTTCTAAGATTTTTACTGCTTTCTTCAAAGAAATCATCCCCACTTTTGGGCACTTCCATATCCATATAAGTCTCAGTGGCAGAATACTCATAGTACTTATTGGACTTTAAATCAACATAATACAGGGTATCAAAATGCTTAGCAAGACTACCGGCAATCTGATTAAATATATATCTTTCCTTTTCCATTAAATCAAATTTTTGCCGATCTTTAAACTCCTTATCAACATTTGTAACACCAAGTATAAAGCAATCATCATCCCCAATACCTCTGATAAGCTTTGAACGTAGATATACAGGCTTTCCATCTATTATTATCCTATAATCCGTCAGGTGAACTTCATCGTGCTGTACCTGATAAATAAGTAATTCCTTAAGATTTTCATCTAAAAATATATGTTTATCATCTTCATGAATTACCATTTCAGCAATCTTAGCGACATCTTTAAAATAGTCTTTACCTTCTACTTCTCTGTTTATGGAGGCATACCAACTATCAGCTGTATAAAGCTGATATTCATCGGTCTTAATATTAACACAATAAACACAGAAAAACTCGGAAAGCATTGCTTCTGCAATGCTGTTTAAACCTTTTTCGTTGTATATCATAAATCACTACCTCTGATTATAATCTTTATCAAAATTCACATAATACATTTTACTCATGTAACTCATAATTCACATCTTCATCAATTATTTCAATCATAGATTTTGCAGCCTTAGGGTCAAACTGCGTTCCTATGTTTTTTTCAATCTCACTACGAACCTTTTCTTGAGGCAGAAAATCACGATAACTTCGATTAGATGTCATAGCGTCGTAACTGTCTGCTACACTTATTATCCTTGATTCTATCGGAATATCTTCTCCTGATAATCCGTCGGGATATCCATTTCCATCATATCTTTCATGATGCCATTTGGCACCCTTTGAAAGCTCAGAATTACTCTTGATTTCCGATAAAATATCATAACCGATTACAGGATGAGTTTTTATAACTCCGTATTCTGAATCAGTAAGTTTAGCAGGCTTATTGATAATCTCATTGGGCACACCTATCTTCCCTATATCATGAAGAAGCCCCATATAATAGATATTATCGCACATTTCCTGGGATAGTTCCATTTTTTGGGCTATCATTCTGGAGTAATTTGCAACTCGGATAGAATGACCGTTAGTGTACTTATCTTTTGCATCTATCGTATGTGCAAGAGCTTCCATCACTTCAACCGAAAGCTTTTTTAAGTTATCCTTTGCTTCAATCGCATCGTTCGTTGCATTTATATTCTTTATTATTACATAAAATGCCCATATAAAAAGATATAGTATAATAATCGAAAGAATCTGCACACAAACGGTCGAAGTAAATCCTCCAAAAAAATAGGATAATACATCAAACAAATAATAAAACGGCAAGAAAACGGCAGGTGGTAATACAAACATTCTCCAATTAAGTGTTCGCTTTCTGTCCGTAAGTTTCGACAAAGCTTTTATAACAAAATGATACCAAAAAAATAAAGCTATTATCAGAATCACATTGCTAAAAACCTTCATACTGTATGACTGAATCAAATACTCATCTGTTTTTCTTGATGAATCTTCTCCTGATAGAGCTGTTATCACCGCAAACATCAGGTAAATAAAAGTTACAAGCGATACATTGGGCGCCTTTAACTTTTTCCCTATAATTAGAGAAAATATAATAATTAACAATACAAATACAAAACATCCTATAATTGAATATGTTAATGTAAATTGAGTATCGATTTTAAAGTGTTTTATATCATTTAAAAATTCAGTGCCTTTTGATATTCCATATATAATTACTGTAACTGTTATACTTACTACAAAAGAAACAAGAAAAAGAAAGAATGGGTTGGTTAATAAAGACATGAAGAAAATCTTTCTTTTTCCTTTCTCTTCTTTTAAAAATGCTTTTTTAATTGATAAGTAAAAAAATATGATAAAACAAATTAATAGAGCAATATCTAATATTGTAGAACCATATTTAAGTATTTCCTGCATTACAAATCTCCTGTTTTATGTTATTTTGTCACTAGCTGAAATCATATAGGATAGATTATAACATTTTTTCAGGATTTTGTACAGAACAAAGATAGTGAAGTCTTTATAAGTCTTTTATATTATAGCAATTCTGCAATCTCATATATAAGTTTTTCTGTTTTTTCCCATCCCAGGCAAGGATCTGTTATGGACTTTCCGTAGCACCCTCCTCCGGGTTCCTGTGCTCCGTCCTCTATATAGCTCTCTATCATAAATCCCTTAAGTATTTTTGCTATTCGTTCATCATGTTTTGCAGAATGTAGTACCTCTTTAATAATTCTTTTCTGAGCAAATGGGTTCTTATTTGAATTACAGTGATTTGTATCTATGATAAGTGAGGGATTTGCGAAATTGCCATTCTCGTAACAGTCGCATAGTCTTATGAGATCCTCATAATGATAGTTTGGTCTCATGGTTCCATGCTGATCGGTATATCCTCTAAGAATTGCATGTGCATGTTTATTTCCGTCTGAGTGTACCTGCCATCCTCTATAGATAAATGTATGTCCATGTTGGGCAGCACTTATGGCATTCATCATTACACTGTAATCACCGGAAGTTGGATTCTTCATTCCTACAGGCACACTAATACCGCTTGATGTAAGCCTATGCTGCTGGTCTTCCACAGAGCGAGCTCCTACAGCTACATATACTAAAAGATCATCAAGATATCCGTAATTTTCTGTATAGAGCATCTCGTCAGCACAGGCAAAGCCTGTTTCCATTACAGCACGCATGTGAAGATGTCTTGTTGCCTCTATTCCTTTGAATACATTTGGCTTTTGACTTGGATCCGGCTGATGAAGCATCCCCTTATATCCCTTTGCTGTAGTTCTGGGCTTATTGGTGTAAATCCTTGGTACTATAAAAATCTTATCTTTAACCTTTTCCTGAACAGGTACAAGCCTTCCGATATAGTCCATAACTGAGTCTTCATTATCAGCAGAACATGGTCCAATAATCAGGACAAGTTTTTCTTTTCTTCCTTCAAATATTGCTTCAAGTTCTGCCTTTCTTGTCTGTACAGTTTCATTCATTTTTGCAGTAAGCGGATACATTTCCTTAAGCTCCGCCGGTATTGCAAGTTGCTTTTCATAAGCCATTCCCATGATTTATTTCCTCCTTTGTTTTGCATCTTAAGATGCGTGATTATTTTATATTTCGAGATACGGCAACAAATGTAGTTATATTGTCGTCTTTCTCGTTAATATGCTCATCCAGAACCTTCAGACCGTACAAAGCAGCTGTTTCAAGACTGGCAATTGCTGCTACTGCCATCTTTCCTTCGCTTACTACCTGTCTTGCAGCTACGGCTGTATTTACTGCTTCGATAATCTCGTAACCATTTTTTCTAATATATGTATCGCACTGCTCAATTGCTTTTTTCTGACTGACGACTGTTTTTATGTCATTTATTCTACTTCCTCTGACTCCGAGTAAATTCTGCACAATAGGAAGTGACATCTTAGAAATAATTTCCATTTCACCTCTTGAAAGCATCTTTTTTACCTCTTCAACAGCTCCTGCGTAACTATTCTCAATCGGAAGGACTGCGATATCACACTCTCCCTGATATGCTTTCTGATAAGCTTGCTCAAAGTTAGCACTCGATACATGCAATGCATCCGGAAACATCTTTTTTGCTGCTTCGTGTGCGAATGCTCCCTCTATACCACTGTAAGACACTTTTAACATTTTTTTTCTCCTTTCGATGACCCTGTAATAATCGAGAAGGGAAGATGTAATCACACCCTACTCGTCCGCGAGTCGTCGGTCAGCTTTGCTGACATTCTCCTCACGACGACTCTGCGATAAAAAAAGCGGCTCGGATTATACCGAACCGCATGTAAGTCAACTTATGATTTTTTTTAGCATCACAAATTACCCTTACATCGGTTCGAAGTAAAGGTAAAGAAAAATGTGAATTCAGTTGTTACAAATGAATATTTTCTATCTGAATATTTCATATCGTAAAACCTCTTTAATATCAATCATACTAGAATATTATATCATTTACAGCTTAAATCTCCACAAGGACTTAAGACTTATTTACAACAAAAAATATAAATCATTTATTTATATCTGTCAAGTATAAATATTGGAGTTGTCAAGTTCCATAATTCATCTTTTTAAATGATACTATATAAGACATTGGTGTCAGGCACTCTAAACAACAGACATTTTTCCCAAAAGATCAGTATCCAGTGAATATTTTGCTTCCGGATAAACCGCAGTTATTTTATCATTGATCATCAGAATATAGACATCTTCTTCTCCAAACAGCCTTATCTGACCTAAAGCGCCGCTAGGAACTTTTCTGTCTTTTCCGTTAATTTTAAAATGACAGGCATATCTCCTCATTCTCCGGCTACGAGCTAAGTAGATTGTAAAGCTTCCCATCGGGAGTGCCTCTCCTATGGCTTTTTGGGACTTTTTCATTATCAAAAACTGTATAGTAATGGTTATAATCCCTATAATCCACAACAGTAGTAATGCATAAATTCCGATCGTGTCTGAAGTGGGTACTATGATAAATGTACCCGACACACATATAGTCAACATGACTAGGAAAACAGGTAACATCGCGAGTTTTACTTCTCTTTTGCAAGTATTGAGAATATGCTTCCTTGACAATATTGTTTTTCCATTATCTTTATTATTATAATCCAATAATTCAGGATTAGTATCTGTAATTGCCCTGTTTTTTTCCTTTGAATTCAATATTCCACACTCTTATAATCCTTTCTTGACATATAAAAAGCTTAAAGTTCCTTTTTCATATAACCGCATGTGAATGGAAAATAAAGAAAAGGCTTTCTTATCTCACCTGCCAGCGAAAAATATAAGAAAGCCATATCAAATAAGCACAAAAGTTGTTGAAGATAATTCTTGGCTTCCGATATTAGTACTGAATCTCCAACATATCCATAAGTCTTTTAAATGTATCCTGCCCGTCCAAGCAGGTATCAGTAAGCCAGCCCTTTTCATTTCTCCATTCGTAGAGACCTCTGTAGTAGTAATTCTTCTTCGCATCCTCGATGATAAAAGGTATCACATTATGTCCCAGGCACTCCTTTAATGCTACAAGGCGTCCGACTCTGCCGTTTCCATCCTGAAATGGATGAATATACTCAAACTCGCCATGCAAAGCTATGATATCCTCTACTGTGACATTTTCCTTGGCGTTGTACTCCTTAAGCAAATCCATCATGTGCTTATGAACATCCGATGGTTTGGATGTTTCCCGGCCACCTACTACATTCGCACGTTTTTTATAATCACCAACAGCAAACCATCCAAGCGCCCCAT
>JAEEJA010000085.1 GCA_016281605.1 Lachnospiraceae bacterium | reverse complement strand
GTAAAATGGGATTAGATGAGAGAATAAGAGGAGAAGCTCTTTCCTTAGAGCAATTCGCAATAATCTCCGATTTACTTAAAAAGTAAAAACAGTATTTATCAAAATGTGCTCTCGGAAGCTGCCTAGACATCTAAAGTGATAAGTCAGCTTGACAATACCACCCACACCTTTGATTTTATTAGAGATGGGATTATTATCTCTAATTTACCACAAGAATTATCTAATAAAAAGATCAGGAAAGAAAAAAACATGACAATAAACGAAAAAATCGCTGAATTAAGAAACATAATGAAAGAAAACAGGCTGGATTTTTATTATATAGATACAGCTGACTACCACTGCTCCGAGTACATAGGTGATTACTTTAAAGAACGAGAGTATATGTCAGGCTTTACAGGCTCAGCAGGACACATGCTTATAACACAAAGCGAAGCACTGCTATGGACTGATGGAAGGTACTTTATACAAGCTGAGGAGGAACTGAAGGGTACCGAGATAAAACTCTGCAAATCAGGTGTTGTCGGAGTTAAGACAACTGAAGAGTATATCTCTGAATATGTTTTGATAAATACACATGACTTGACTCAGTCAAGCGAAGCGATTAATAAAGAGAGTAGAGGAAGAACTGTCAATAGTGATAAAAGTATATTACGACTTGGTTGTGACGGAAGATGTGTATCAGCCGAATATATATGGAAATTAAAGCGCATAAATGGACTCGATGTAGATACAGGTTGCTCATATGTGTCCCAAATCTGGGACAAGGATACCAATGAAAGACCGGAGATTATATTCTTTCCGGCTTATGAATTGGATACTATGTACTCCGGAGAGCATAGGAAAAATAAGCTTATTCGAGTGAGAGAGGCCATGAAATCCATGAGAGCAGACTATCATGTTCTTGCGTCTCTGGACGATATTGCATGGCTTTTGAACTTAAGAGGATGCGACATACACTGCAATCCCGTTGTTTACAGCTTCCTAATTATGGATGAAAGGTACGTCACTTTATATATAAATCCGGGAAGCGTGGATGACGAGCTGCTAAGCCTGCTGAAGGCTGATGGTGTAGACATAGAGCCATATGATAAAGTATATGCACGACTTAAGGAAATACCTGCCGGAAAGCGCATTCATGTGGACATGAAGCGAATCAATGCACAGATTTACGATAGTATACAAAGCAAAAGAGATATATATAATTCACCTAATCCGGAAATTCTCATGAAGGCAATTAAAAATGAGACGGAGTGTAAAAATGTTATAAAGGCACACATAAAAGACGGAGTAGCAATTACAAAGCTTTTGTACTGGCTCAAGGTTAGGTGTCGAACAGAGAAGATTAGCAAGGACGGCTATACATTTGGATTGGCTCCAAGCATAGAGGCAGACGAGCAAACAGGCGGATATTACCTTATTGATGAGGATGGAGCAGCAGTGACTGAAATGAGAGTTGCTAAAAAGCTGGAGGAATTACGTCAGCAACTAGATGATTACGCCGGTCCATCATTTGATACGATTTCCGCATATGGCGCCCATGGAGCGATAGTTCACTACGGCGTGGATGAGAAATCCGATGTTCTGATACAGCCGGGAAGCATGCTTCTTTTGGATATGGGAGGGCAGTATCCAGAGGGAACAACAGATATAACCAGAACTGTATATGTAAATCGAACCGGTCGAATGGATTCTGAGGAATTACGATATGAAAAGCTTTTTGCCGAAGAAAATAGCGAAGATCCGGATTATCAAGAAGAATTTAATGTCGAAAAACACAAGTCAGAAATTAAACAAATTCCCAATGTTGCGGCAGGGCTCATGGGAGAGAAAAGGCACAGGGAATTGATAGAAGTCGAGGAAATCGGTGGTTTTAATGAGAAAGAATTTCCGGATTTTGAAGGCTTGGAAACCGAGGAAATCGGCGGTTTTAGCGAGAAAGAATTTCCGGATTTTGAAGGCTTAGAAACCGAGAAAATCGGCGGTTTTAGTGAGAAAGAAATTTCGGATTTTGAAGGCACAGAAGTCGAGAAAATCGGCGGTTTTAGTGAGAAAGAATCCCTGAATTTCGAGGGTGCGGAAACCGAGATAATTAGAAAAGATTGTCTTATAGAATCCATAAGAAGAGAAAATATAAAAAGAGAAACCGATCAGCAGATACTAGGATTTAATGAAAAACAGTTAAATATGAAAAAGCATTATACTGCTGTTTTAAAGGGACATCTTGCTCTCGCAAATGCACAGTTTCTCGCCGGTTGCTCCGGTGTTGCGCTGGATATTCTTGCCAGAAAGCCACTTTGGGATATGGGACTTGATTATATGCATGGAACAGGCCATGGTGTAGGATATTTTTTGAATGTACATGAGGCCCCCAATGCATTTAGATACAAAATACTATCCGGAGCAGGAGCAAACCCTGTACTCGTGCCTGGTATGATAACATCCGACGAGCCGGGTATTTACCTTGAAGGTGAGTATGGAATCAGAATCGAAAATCTGATACTTTGTGAAAAAAGATTTGAAAATGAGTACGGCACATATCTGGGATTCAAAAATTTAACATGCGTTCCTTATGAAACAGAGCTTATTGATTATGAAATGTTGACAGATGAAGAGAAAAATATTCTCGAAAAATATCAGAAAAATGTGTACGATACTTTAAAGGACTACCTCACAGAAGCAGAGAAAATGTGGCTTAATGATAGTGTAATATCTTCTACTGTTTGAGGAAAGTTATATCGGTACTAATATCAAAATAATCTAATTAGGAAGGAAATCCGATTTTTCTATATTTAGATTTGGATTATAATGAGAAAAATGCAAAGAAGAATTAAAGAATTTGACTTCAATAAGGAAAATCATATTGGGGATGCTGTCTCGTTTATAGAAGAGACTTTAAAAGAAGCCAAGGTTAGTAATAAATCCTCTATAAGAGCTCAGCTTCTCGTGGAAGAGATGATTGTGCTACTTTCGAAGTACCGAAGTACGGATAAATACGGTGTTAAGGTACAGAAGAGGTTCGGAGATGTAATCGTAACCCTGCTTTCCAAAGGTCGGGAATTCTCACTTGCTGAGAAGGATATGCGTGAGATTAAGGGAGAAAACGCTAGAGATGATAAATCTGAATCAGTCCGAGAAACAGGACTCGGTGAAGGTGATACAAGAGAATCTGAATCGGTCCGAGAAACAGGACTCGGTGAAGATGATACAAAAATCTCGCAGGAATATGAGGACAAAGAAAACGAAGAAATAATTCGCTCCATGATCCTTCGCTCATACGGAGAAAACCTTAAGTATATCAACAAAAGAGGCACTAACAAGGTTCGTATTATAGCAGTTTCGTCAGATTACAAGAATCTCATACAAACAGTTATAGCAATAATTGCAGGCGTGATTTTTGGTTTACTTGCAAAGTATGTATTACCCGAAAATATATCTAGTGGATTGAGTGAATATATATTAAATCCGTATAAAACCATGTTTATGAATGCGCTGAAGATAATTATAGCTCCCGTTATATTTTTCTCTATAGTAACCTGTTTTTCTCAATTTAAGAGTATATCGGAGTTTGGTCGAATCGGTGCAAAGATTATGGGACTGTATCTTCTAACTACAGTTGTTGCAGTAACTATTGGAATTGCTATGTTTCATTTGGTAGAACCCGGTAAGTTTGGCTCTGCAATTAAAACAACAAAAACGACAGTAAACATAGATGTTGATACATCTTACGAAGCGTCTCTTAAGGATACAATAGTAAACATCGTTCCGGATAATTTTTTAAAACCATTTGTTGAAAGTGATACTCTGCAACTTATATTTTTAGCGGTTCTTGTGGGAATTGCGCTTGGTTTGATAAGTGAATATTCCAAAACTCTGAGCGATTTGTTTGAGGCGTTTAATTCACTTTTTCTGACTATAACGACATTGATAACTAAGCTGATTCCAATAACGATTTTTTGCAGCATAACACTTATGATAAAAGAACTTGAGATGGATACACTTTCTTCTCTTTTGGGATTGATATTTACCACAATCGCCTCATTTATGATTATGTTATGCATATACGGCTTAATTCTCTTGATTATTGGAAGATTGAATCCCATTACATTTTACAAAAATATCAGAGAAGGTATGTTAACAAGTTTTACACTATCATCGAGCAATGCTGCTATGCCGATTAACATGCGTATATGTACCGAAAAGCTCGGAATATCACCGAGAGTAAGTAATTTTTCCATACCTCTAGGTGCTACCGTAAACATGGATGGAGGATGTATAACTCTTTCAGTTATGAGTCTTTTTTTGGCGAAAATGAACGGAGTAACAGTGGATCCTTCAACAATTGCGCCATTAGCTATAACAATTATTCTGCTGTCTCTTGGTGCTCCCGGCGTACCCGGAGCAATCATTGTTTGTACAGGAGTGGTATTAAATCAGCTGAATTGCCCTATAGAATCTATTAATTTTGTACTTGCGGTGCTAGCTTTTAACGATATGTTTTCAACTATGACCAATACAACGGGAGATATGGCAGTAACTACAGTGGTTGCAAAGACTGAGAAGCTTTTAGATAAGGATAAGTATTACAGTTAGATTTGGACTGACAGAGAGGTCTTTAGTCTATCGGCTGGCGGGGATTTATCCCGCCACTTTTTTTCTACATAAAAGAGTATTCTATCTCAGTTTTGGTGATAAGAACAGCATCTGTGTTGATTTTCTTTTTTAGTAAATCAGCCAAAAAGTGAATTTCATCTTCATCGACGCCTATTATTATCACACGTAAACTGGTTTCGGTAGTGTAACCCTTGTTGTGTGTGTAACCACCGTACTGAGTAAGAAGGGAAAAACTGAGCTGTTTGTTAGTACATACTTGTGTAAGTATATTTTTAAAATCAGTCACATCAAGAATTTCAGAATAACTGTCTTTATCTTTGAGACCTATGAAGATCTCATACTTTACGCCTTTTTCAAAATGATTTTTTCTATCCATATTCTCTCCCGGAAAACTAAATGTTGTTTTGATATTATTTCTTATTATCAGTGAGCATTCCTGATTCATGTACATAGAAAGACTAGTTGCAAGTCTAATGATATCAATATCGGAAGCTCCTATAATATTAATACACAGACTGTCTTCGGTTATGAACCAGCCATCTTTATGACAATAACCACCTTGTGCAGTTAACATTGAGAAGTCTGTATTATTTTTATTAAAGAAGTTAGCTACCATCTCTTTGAGTTCGTTTTTGGTAATGATGTATTCATGTGTATGTGAATCCGCACACCCAATAAAGAACTGATATTCTACACTGTCTAGCATACTAACCTCCATGCCGAGCACTTGGTGCGAGGCACCGCACGAGAATCTTTAACTCCCGTATCGGATCATCAGCTATTTGGGCTCGGCACAAATAGCCAAACAACCTCTGGTTGTTTGCGAAAGAATTATCGCATCAGCTTGATTCTTCTCATTATCTCCATCATCATATCAGAAAAGAGTTTCCACATTAATTTCCTGAAATTTCACTGAATAAAATATATGCAAGTATTATATCACTGCATGAAGGTGTAGTAAATAAAAATAATAAAACTATCCGTGACCAGTATTTTTAGCGGTTTTAGTTAAAAGTTCTGGCTGTGGGACGGAAATCAAAGCTTCAGAACCATCCCTTTTGAGAGAATCTGCAATTTTGGATGGTTCACTCCCTGCCGAGACTCTCACAGAACCATCCCTTTTGAGAGAATCTGCAATTTTGGATGGTTCACCCCCTGCCGAGACTCTCACAGAACCATCCCTTTTGAGAGAATCTGCAATTTTGGATGGTTCACTCCCTGCCGAGACTCTCACAGAACCATCCCTTTTGAGAGAATCTGCGATTTAGGATGGTTCACCCCCCTCTGGGGCCCTACTACTTACCTACACTCTCTTCGAGTGTCGATATTCATTTGGAGTCATGCCGGTTTTTTTGCGAAACTGTCGACAGAAGTGCTCGGTATTCTGGTACCCGCACTGCTCTGCGATTTCAGCGCTGGTCTGTGATGTATAAACCAAGAGATCTTTTGCTTTGTTGAGTCTGAAGCGAATAATATCCTCTATACAAGAGCAACCGAATTGCTGTTTATAAAGGCTTTGAAAGTATCCCGTACTTATGTGCGTTTTCTCTGCGATATAATCAACACTCCACGGTCTCTCCGGAGATGCAGCAATACTACGGCGTATTTTTAATAATTCGTGTTCATAACGAGAAAAATTTTTAGAAGAAAGTTCACCCTTTAATTTATCAAAAAGCACATCTACAAGCCCTTCGAGAATCAATTCAGAGGGCTTGTTTGCATAGGTTTCCCAAGTTATCAACTTTAAAAGAGTGCGAAAATATTCCGAATCGTATATTGAAAACGGTGCCCCGGTTTGGGATAAAGACAGTATGGCAGAATTGTCGGTTCTAAATACCAGCCAATGATCGCTGTAATTATCTGAAACCGCACCGTAGTGAATCGTCTCTCCGGGAAGATACAGCACAGCCTGGTGGGGCGGATAAAACTCCTTGTTATTATCAATCACAAAGAAAGATGGAGTAGAAACTATAACAAGTAGACAATGATCCACTCCGCCGGGAACATGATTACAAAAATCTTTAGAGTGCAGAGAATCGTATCCTGCAGATAATATTTCAAGCATATTTTCCGCCACCTTTCCATAAACAGGGAGATGCTTTACTCATCTCCCTGCCAACTGTCAGATATAGTCTAATTAATAATATAAGTATTTATGTGAGTGGCGTCAAGAAATTAATTGTCCACATTATCCGAAAAATCTAGGTTTAAGATTTTGTAAACGAAACCTGCTGAAGTTGCTTCGCAACATCTCATAAGCCATACCTACCAGGAAGTCTGCACTTTCCTGCGTGAGCTCAGAGCTCGCTTCTTACGCCATGACACAAGCCTAAGTACACATATAAGGCCGGTTGCAAACCAAGTGAGTCCAGTAGCCCACCATATACCATAAATTCCGATAGTTGGAATCATGGAGAGCAGGAGAGGAAATAAAATACGTCCACATATCTCCACCGCACCATTTATAAATGTGAAAAATGCATCGCCTACGCCATTTAGCAAACCTCTCGTAACATAAATAATGCCAAGGAAGAAATAAAACAAGCTTGTGATTCGCATTGCTGTTGCGCCAAGCTTAACAACAGCCGGATCATTTACGAACAGTCGAACAAGATCTTCGCTGCAGAAAAACATAACAGGGAGCATAAGTAAGGCAAATGCAACGATAAACGTAAGACTCTTCTTATAACCCTCGATTACACGGTTGTCCTTATGGGCACCGTGGTTCTGACCTGAGTAAGTAGAAACCGCCGAACCAAGAGAACCGAAGGGACTGTGAATAAGTTGCTCGATACGACCTGTTACCGTAAACGCTGCAACAGTCACAGCACCGTATCTGTTAACGTAACCCTGAAGCACTGTACAGGAAATCGCAATAAGTGAATACTGAAGAGCCAGCGGGATGCCGAGCTTTACGATATCCTTTGCGATTGACTTGTCAAATCTAAAGTGAGCCTTTTTCAGCCTAAAATAAGGGTTTTTCTTGATTGCCCACCAAAGACAGCCCAACCCTGCTATCATCTGCGAAAGTATAGTAGCTACAGCTGCACCGAAGACGCCAAGAGAAAGACCCCAGACAAACAAAAGATCCAGCACTACATTTAGAATACAGGTAACGATAAGAAAGTAAAGTGGAGTCCGGGAGTCGCCCATGGATCTAAGCATAGCTGAAGAGTAGTTGTAGATAACAACCATAGGTACTCCGACACACTGGATTTTCATGTAGAGAGCAGCGTCCTTAAAAATCTCATCAGGTGTATGTAAAAGCGTAAGTAAGCTGTTTGTCATTAAAAATGCAACGGCAGACATGATTATTGCAGATGCAAGCATAAGATATGCTGCATTGGATATTACTCGTTTGAGCCGCTCGGTGTTCTTACCACCAAATGCCTGAGAAGCTACTATCTCTGCACCTCCCGCAATTCCGGCCGCAACCGAAAAAAAGAGAAATGAGACAGAAGAGCTGGCTCCAACCGCTGCAAGTGCCTGTGAACCGTTTACACGGCCAACAATCATAGAATCCACCAGATTATATAATTGTTGAAATATATTACCTATAAACATAGGAATTGAAAACAACAATAACATTTTTGATGGACTGCTTTTTGTCATATCTAGCGTTTTAGATGTTGATTTGAAAATTTTTCGAATGTTAAAAGCTTTTGCTGTTGCTTTTGTTGTTTTTGTCATATTAACCTCCATGTCGAACACTTAGTGTGAGGCATAGCACGAGAATATAAAATTCTCGTCGGATCATCAGCTATCTGGGCTCGTTACAAATAGCCAAACAACCTCTGGTTGTTTGCGAAGGAATCATTGCATCAGCATGATTTTTCGCACTAGAAACCTCTTTTACGTTAGTATTATATATATCTAATTTTGAATCTATCATTACTTGTTATGAAATCTGCGGAGAGTGACAACAAATAATCACTCTTGATCATAACAATATAATGATATTTTCGTGAATGTTTCGCTACTGCGATTCAACTCTAACTCAGAGTGCTGCTAAAGAATACTAGCATTTCCGATATAATTCAATGAACAAAAACAAGATAAGATTGACCTTTTCTCATATAATTAAGAGATTGCGCGCGGTGGGGAGAGGACCATCCTAAATTACAGGAAATCTCAAAAGAGATGGTTCTGAAGCCATCATAATGTTTGCAATAATCCTTAAATTATGATAAAATTTCAATTTAGTTGAACACTGTTATAATAAAAAAACATCAGTAAAACAATAAGTAAAAACATCAATAAAAACATCACTTTAAACATTAATTAATAACAGTAGTTAAAAACTCGACAGAGATGAAAAAACCAATAAAAGTGAAAAAACACCAAAAATAAGGAGGAATTGCAGACATGGAAATTAGTAAGGAACGAGAAAAAGAATTACAGATTGTAGAGGATATTTACGATTATTGCGAAATTCTCTACAACAAGATGAGTGAAAGTAAGACAGCAGATTACATTACGTTTTATAATCTGGTAACAGAACTCGGAAAGCTGGTATGTAACGTAGACAGAGCCAGCTTCTGGCAGTGGGACAAGGAAAAGAATGTGCTTTGGACCATATCAGCAACAGAGCTTGACAGAGTAGAGGTAGCTGATGATATAGGTATCGTAGGAAAGGCACTTCAGGAAAAAAGAACAATAGTAACTAATGATCCATATAATGATTCTGATTTCAACAAGAGTGTTGACATGAGATCAGGATATACAACAAAGAATGTCATGGTTGTTCCTATTTACGATATAAACGGAAATTGTATAGGTGTATATGAAGTAATTAATAAGAACGATGGTGACTTTGATGCGAAGAGAGATTCGAGAAAGCTCTCTGTAGTAACTGTTCTTTGTGGTATGGCACTCCAGTCCGAGAAGTTTGAGAAATAAAAAATGAGGAAATGATTATGAAAAAAAGAATATGTAGATATTCATCACAAATCGGAAAGTCAAAGAAGAGTACTTGGTTAAAAAGGCGCCTGACTGCATTTATGTTGTCTATTTCACTCGTGGCAGGAGGAGTATACTCTCCGACCCTTTTTACAGGGGGAAGAAATGGAGTGGAAGAAGTAGTTGAAGTTGAGGCAGCAACGGTAGATGTCTGGGATGGAAGCGTCGCAACCGGATATAATGGAGGTAGTGGAACAAGTGAGGATCCATATACCATAAGTACGGGTGCACAGTTGGCATACTTGAGTGAACAGGTAAAGGATTCAAATCCATATCGTGGAGTTTATTTTAAACTAATAAATGATATTGATCTCAATAATATAAATTGGACTTCAATAGGAGGAGCGAATGCTAATTCAACCGTTGATAATGCATTTAGAGGTTACTTTGACGGATCAGGATTTACAATTAGAGGATTATACCAGGATTCCGGAAAATATAGCTATGGATTATTTGGTTGGGTAAGCGGAGCAAACGATAATTCTTGGGCTGTAGTTAAAAATCTAACCGTTGAAGGAGCAATAAATGCAACAGCCTATGAAGGTGATATAGGTGGTATCGTAGGAATATGTATTGACGCTCAAATTATTAACTGTATAAATAAAGTAAATATTCAAGTTCAAGGAAAGTTTAGTGATGGTGATGTAGCAGTTGGAGGAATAGTTGGTGAATATTTTTCCATGTCTTCACATGGAGGAAAGCTTCGTAATACTATTGTAAACTGTGCCAATTTTGGGACTATATCAGCAAATTATGGATTTGTAGGAGGGATAGCAGGAAAGAACATACGAGAAAAAAAATACAATCAAGATCCTGGTTACAAAAAAAGTGGAAATATACTTAGTTGTTTTAATTCAGGTGACATAAGCGGAGCATATATGGTTGGAGGTATAGTCGGACAAAACCATAGTATAGTTGAGTCTTATGCTAATGATAGGTTTCCACCTGACACCGGTGGGTATATTATAAATTGTTTTAATGCCGGAAATGTAACTGCAAACAGAAAATCTTATAGTAATTTTTCAGGCGTAGGAGGAATAGTTGGCAATAATGAGTTGGTTGCATTTGGCGCTAGTTCCGGAACGCAAAAAACCGAATTTAAAAACCTTTATAACGTTGGTAAGGTTTCTACGATTGAGGGAAGAGAAAACGAGATAGGCGGTATAGTTGGAATTAATGACAGCCGAACTACAATTACGAATAGTTACTACAGGGAAGATACAGCACTCGTGGCCATAAGTGGAATATCAGAGACTGACAATGAAGCGTATGTAAGAAACGATGCTGCCATGAAAACACAGGATAATTATACAAACTGGGATTTTAACGGGACATGGAGTAAAGAAGATGGCATATATCCTACCTTGTTGGGAATGCCAAATCCATATTATATCACAAGTGCTACATTTGCAGGCACAGGTAAGGACACAGGAAGATTAAGTAATCTTACACCAAATACGAGTTATATTATTTCTGGAGCAGGAGTTACGGAAAGTGAGTATACAGCAGATAAAGACGGTATTATATCTCTCGAAGGCATGGAAGAAGGTACAATGAATATAATACTGGCAGGTGATACAGAATCCGGAATAATTAAAGTTACTCAAAGTATAGATATAGAAAAAAGAACTAAACCAGATATAAGTGATTTTAATAGTACCGATTGTAGATCGCCTTATACAGACAACGGAACCATCAATACTACAGTTGTTGCATTTTTTGCAAAGAACTATCAGTATAAAAGAGAGGATGATAATAATTGGACTTCGTTTGATACCACAAGAACAGCAACTAATTTAAAGGGCGGGGTCTACTTTATCAGAAAAAAAGGTCAGGCTAATATACTAGCCTCTGACCATATCTCAATTATCATTCATCAGCAAGAGCGCATGCCAAATGCCGTATTTACGGCGACAGGAGCCCAAAGTGGTACACTTTCAGCTGTAAGCGCTGGAATGAAATATACAACTGATTACGATAATACATGGACAACTATCTCAGATTCTGACGTAACAGCTGAAGGAGATGTAAAGATAAATGTTGGCGGTCCATTTTCTGAAATTCGTGTTGTAAAGTTGGGAAATGGTATATATTCGTATGATAGTTCTGATCAAAAAATAGCCATTTCAAAAATAGTTGACACTTTAACCTACACTGCGTCAGACCCTGAAGTAATAGACGGAAAGGGAAAAATCACAGTAGATTCAGCTGATAAATACGAAGTTGCTGAGGCAGATAACAATACAAATATAGATAATCTGAAGTGGATAAGCTTAGATACTATAACTAAGGAGCTAGAACCGGGAGCATATAAGATTCGTATTAAAGCAAAAGGCACTAACATGGCCTCCGAAACCGAAGAGTTTGAAATCCATGAATTTATTCCGGAAAAGGAACCAAAGACACAAGCTACATTTGAGGCAACAGATACTGATAGAGGAATACTGTCAGGTGTTAAGGAAGGTTATAAGATAAGCACTAATGGAGGTATTACTTGGACAGAGATAAAAAATAATAACGACTCTTCTGTGAAATTATCCAAAGTAACAGAAAAAGAAGGTATCATAATTAAGTGTCCGGGAAATGGGACAACAACCATTGAAAGTGAACCGCAGATTATAACAGTTACGAAGGCGAAAACTCCAAATCTAACTGTTGTGCAGCCGACACTCAAGAAAAAGACAGGAAGTATACCAACTAAAAAAGGATATCAGATAGCGAAAAAAGATGCCGCCGATGCTGACTTAAAGAACATAAAATGGAGAGATTGTTCAGGTGTCTCGGATAATCTCGAACCGGGAATTTACTTAGTAAGAGTTAAGGCTATCGGAACGACCTTGGCATCAGAGATACAAGTAATAACCATAAATGAACCACCTGTAGCACCGACACCAACAGCGAGCCCTACTGTAGCACCGACTTTGACTCCAAGCCCAATAGTGGCTCCAACTCAGCAGCCGGCAACAAAGGTAGCTGTAAATACTGCAGTTTCACAGAAATCAGGAAAAGATTATCTTCCTACCATGAACAAAAACTTTAAAGTACGCATAAAGGGAAAAAAGATTAAGATTCAGTACGATAAGGTTGAGAATGCAGATGGTTACGAAGTTTACATCAATTACTGCTACAGCAAATACAAGCTTGCACGTACTATCGAGGACAAAGATAAGACAAAAGTAACACTCAAAAAGATAAATGGTAAAAAGCTTGATCAGAAGAAAATATTCAAGGTTTATGTAGTAGCATACAAGATGATAGATGGCAAAAAGACTGCAATAGCTGACACTATCAGTGCACACATAGTTGCTAATAAGAATAAAAAGTACTCGAATGTCAAGAAAATAAAGCTTAAGACTAAAGAGTGCAACATAGCAGTAGGAGAATCTAAGAAGGTAAAGGCTAAGATTGTATTAAAGCACAAGGATAGAAAACCACTTTCAAAGGGACATGCACCTATCTACAGATATCGTTCATCCGATTACTCAGTGGCAGACGTCACGAAGAAGGGTAAGATAAAGGGAATCAGCGCCGGAGAGTGCGAAGTTTACGTATATTCCGTAGATGGCCTGATGAAGACCGTAAACGTAAAGGTCGAGTAGGCGAGGAACAATTCCTGCGGAAGAAGCAAAAGCAAAACGAGAAGACACACCTTAATAATGTAAAAAGAAAAAGGATGCTTGAGGCTGAAAAATCAGAACCACAAACATCCTTTTTTAATATATAAAAACTGTGTAATTACCTTGTTAAAATTATAGAGATTGTTTTCACGAACAAATCAATCTTCTTCGTCTATTCTTTTGTTTATTTTCTGAAGTCGTTTGAAAGTAATCAAGGTTACTAATACAAATATCGCTATTATTACAGTGATAACAATATCTAAAATAATTAAACCCCCTGGAAAATACGGGTTCGTGCAGATTATATGAAAGAATAGAGCGATTAAATACGTGACCGGTAACCTTTATTGTAAATACCAACAAATAATAAAAAAATAAATAATAAATAATAAATAATCATAAAAGCGTCCTCGATTGTGAGTATAAAAATGGACACAATACAATTGAGGGCCTTTTTTTACTATACAATTTATGGGAAATTTAGTATAATAAAGACATGAAAATAAACGAAAGAACGCAAATTATCTGTTTAATTCAGTAAGAGAAATCCATCACTTCTAAGCAAAAGTGCAGGTGGGGACATAAAAAAGAATAATGGAGGTGGGATATGTCGAAAAGTCTAAATCAAAAGGCTAAGCTTTTTTATCTTTTGGAAATCTTTAAAAAAGAAACTGATGATTCTCACGGACTTACCACGGATGAGCTCATACGCAAAATGAATAGTAAGGGTATAAAGGTAGAGCGTAAAACCATGGGAGAGGACATACGACTGCTAAGTGACCTTGGCTATGATATCCTAAGTGAAAGAAGGGGTAGGCAGTTTTATTATTACATGGGAAACCGTGAATTTGAATTGGCGGAGATAAAGATGCTTGTGGATCTGATACAGTCATCGAAGTTCATTACAGATAAAAAATCAAAAAGTCTTATATCAAAAATCGGAAACCTAACAAGTAAATATGAAAAAAAGCAACTCGACAGACAGGTGTTTATCACAGGCAGACTTAAGACTCAAAACGAGCAGATTTACTACAATGTTGACAGGCTGCACAGTGCCATATCTTCGAATGTAATCGTTACATTTTACTATCTGCAATGGGACATGGATAAAAAGCAGATTAAAAAGTATGATGGTAAAGTCTATAAAGTAAGCCCGTGGGGACTAACATGGAATAACGAAAAGTATTACCTGCTAGCACATGACGAGGAAAGTAAAGAGATAAGGCACTACAGGGTTGATAAGATGGAGAATATCGAGTTAACCGATGAAGGAAGAAACGGAGAAGAAAAGTACTCAAGGATTGATCCGGCTCTCTATACAAAGCAGGTATTTGGGATGTACGGAGGCGAGCTTACCAAGGTAAGGTTTGAGGTGAAGAACAGCTGTATCGGAATCATACTTGATCGCTTCGGACCGGATATTGATATAGAAAAGAAAAGCGACACATTTGAATTCGAGGCAGATGTAGCAATAAGTGACCAGTTCTTCGGGTGGATACTTTCTATAGGAAACGGAGTCAGGATAATCGGCCCGGACAGGGTGGTGGATGAAATAAAGGCAATGATAGAGGAGAGAAGAAAGCTGTACAAGTGATGTGTAATGGCGGGAGTAGATAGTTGTAAAGGTGATATATGTAGCGGTAGGAGTAGGGAGTTACGTAGGTGATATATGTAGCGGTAGGAGTAGGGAGTAGAAAGCTGTTGATGCTATAAAGTACATACAGAGAGGAGGTTTCACATGAGTATAGAAGAAGCAGAGGATATTGTCAGAGCATTTGAAAATAATAATAATGCAACTGAGGAGGAAGTTTTCATGTTTACAGAGGCCATGAACTTCCTCATAGAGGAGAGACACTCTCCGGGGGATATGCTTTACCTCGGCGGCTATTACTATGGAATCAAGAATTTCGATTTAGCGCTTAAGTACTACGAAATGGCGGCTAGTTACGACTATGACCCGGCTTACGAGTGCCTAGGATACATATGGTACTACGGCAGAACCGGAAAGCGTGACTTTAAGAAGGCATTTGAGTACTTCTCAAAACTTATGGAAAAGGGCGATTTGGTGGCTACATACAAGATTGCCGATATGTATAAAAATGGCTACTACGTAGAACAAAATCAAGAAAAGTACGAGGAAATAGTGGAAGACTTATATCCAAGGGTAAAGGGATTGAAAAACGTCTTTGATCCGGTACCTGAGGTTTATACGAGGCTTGCAAGGATAAGGAAAAGTCAGGGGAGAAGTGAAGATGCAGTAAATCTTTATCTCTACGCCAAGGATTTTCTCGCACAGAGAATTATGTACAATGCATTTTTTGGAAATCTAAATATCATGAAGTGGCTTATAGATGATCTTTACGAGCTTATTGACTTCGATGAGGACTACTTCGATTTCTATGATCTTTACTATTTGCTGAAAAGTCCCCACAAGATTTCATTTATTTACAATGACAGTTTTCACAGTGTTGAGTCCGTGCAGGAGGGCGATGAGTGCAGCGTTTGCTTTGATGGAAAATGGTTCCACAGCAGGGATGATTTCTTTAAGGATGCGAGCATAGATGGAACAAGGCTTACTAAGATTTATCGTGAGTTTTATGGATTCGAGGTGTAATATATGGGAGAATATATAATTAAGGTAGATAACATATCCTATGCAAAGTATGAAGAGCTTCTTATGCAGAAGGATGAAGTAAAAAAGCAGGCATTTCAGCATGAGAGGGAATATATAAGAGTGTTTGGCGAGCTTATACTGGAAGTTTTTAAGATGAAGATTGAATCAATAAGAAAAAAGAAAACCATAGAGTATTGCCAAATCTTCTTAAATAAGGGAATGGCTGTAGACCAAAAAGCCCTGCAGGAATACTTAGAAAAAGAGCTGGCAGAGTACAAGAAAAGGCTGGATGAGATGATCTTAAAGAACGAGGCAGCAAAAAAAAGCAGAGAGATTACAGAAGCAGATTTACTTGAGATTAAGCGCATATATCATCGGTTAGTAAAGAAGATTCATCCGGATATCAATCCTCTCGCCAGTGAAAATAAAGAGCTTAATGAATTATGGCATCGGCTGATGGTAGCCTACTCCTGCAACGACCTAAGGGAAATGCAAGAGACAGAAATCCTTATAAATATACTTCTGGAAAAGTTGGATTTGGGCTTGGTAGACATATTTATTCCCGACATCGATGAAAAAATCATAGAGCTCGAAGCTGAAATAAAAAAAATCACAACCACGGATCCTTACATGTACAAGGCTATCCTCGAAGACCCTGAGGCTGTTAAGCAAAAAAAGGAAGAACTTAAGAAAGAACTAAAGGAGTACGAGGATTACGGAAAACAGCTGGACGAGATAATCAGTGGACTTCTGCTGCAAAGTGGAGTAACGATAACGTGGAAAATGGACTAAATGTGCTTTGGCTGGGAGGTAAAGAATGGCAAACGAACTTACAGAGACACAAAAGAATATGGTATCCCTTGTACAGGGAAGTGAACTGGGAGATCTTATAAAACCACTAATAAAAGAGATTCACCTGTTTGACACCTATATAGCCGGTACCACACACTTAAAGGACAAGTCTGTCTTAGAAAATATAAAAGTCGGAGATACACTATCACTTAGAAGGGAAGACAATAAGTACGACAGCCATGCAATACTCATACTAAATGATAAAGGGGAAAAACTGGGTTACGTCCCGGAAAAGGATAATCTTATATTCGCCAGACTTATGGACGCCGGAAAGCTGCTAAAGGCAAAGATCAGCGAGATAACGCCTAAGGGAGGATTTACGTTGATTTCCGTGGGGATTTATCTGGTGGATGTGTGATGGGGGGAATTGCACAATGACAGCTTCAACACCTGAAATTTAGGTTCTTGCGTGAAGCTTTACACCGTGGGTTCAGTTTGGAAGTTAGTATAATATAACAAAATCTCATAAGAAAGAAGGGTGGTAATTATGAAATGTGAATTTTGTGGTGCTCAGATACCGGATACGTCGAAGAGGTGTGAATATTGCGATTCTGCAGTTACACCAATTGCTAAGGAGGAGCCTAAAAAACCTGTTTGTCCAAAGTGTGGAAGCAATTTAGTTAATTTTGTAAGAGAAGAAACCGGAAGCGTAGTTCGTGAAAATTATCAAACTTATGGTCATCGGGGAAAAAAGAAGAATAAGGTTGGTTCGGTTAAAACAGATTATAGAACAATAGGAGTCTGTCAGACCTGTGGTCATACATGGGAAACTGTAGCAGATAAAAAAACAAATACTCAATCAAACAGTTCTAATATGTGGTTATGGGTGCTTGGATGGATATTCGTCTTTCCAATTCCTTTAACAATTTTGATATTAAGAAGTAAACATTTCGACCAGAAAACAAAGTTAATTCTTATTGTAGTATTGTGGGCAGTGGTTTTGATTATGACAAAATGTGATGGTAGTAACAATAACAATAATAATAACAATAAAAGAAACTCAAGTAATACAGTTCAAAACAATAATGTGTCAGAAAGTGAAACAGCTAATAATGGGAATAAAACTAAAAAAGCTTCTACATCTTCAACTAATGAAGAAGCTAATTCAGAGACAGATGACAACCAAAATGTAGGTACAGAAAATGAAAGTGTTGAGACTGAGACAGTAGAGAACGTTACAACAAAGTCATTCGGGTATGCGGGCGCGAGATTTAGTGTGCCTACTTACTATGCAAAGAAAAGAAAGTATGAAAAAATAGGATATGAATTATATCCAAAAGAAAAAGAAGAATATGCTTCACTTGTTTTTTATAGGATTAAAACAGTTACAAATCCAGCATACTTGAAATATGGTTTTATACGAAATATTGCCAGAAATTGCATTTATAATATCGAAAGGGAAAAGGGTAAAAATGTTATTGCTGAAGAAAAGAAAACAAGAGTAAGTGGAGTTTATGTATATTCCGGAACAGTAAATGCAAAAAGTAAAAAAGGAAAAAACGGCAAAAAAATTTATTCTATATTTTTTACCAAGTCATATTTGGTTTTAGCATTACTGTCTGTTGATGATGTAGATAATGCAAAGTATAATTATGAAAGCGATTATTTTGATCATGTTATCGGCGAACTGAAAGTACCGGCTAGAAATCGAGTAAAGCAGGCGTCTTTAGGAGAAAGAAATGCACTGGAAAAAGCAAAAGAATATTTGGATTTTTCACCGTTTTCAATGAAGGGTCTTTATGACCAATTGAAATTTGAAAATTTTTCAGATAAAGAGGCTACGTATGCAGTAACAAATTGTGGTGCAAACTGGAAAAAACAAGCTTATCTTAAAGCTAAAGACTATTTGGATTTTAGTTCATTTTCAAGACAAGGTTTAATAGAGCAGCTTGAATTTGATGGATTTACTTCAGAGGAAGCTCAGTATGCAGTTAAGAAAGTGGGGTATTGAGAAAGGGTGTGTAATGGTTGCATATTAGAAACGCTTTTTTCTGCATGATTTTCGGATTGTATGATATAATAGAATATAATATTATTACAATAATACTAATATAATAATTTTGAGTGTCATAATAATAGTAGATGTTAAATTAGATGTAATTGTATTTTTAGGAGGGAGAATGTGATAAAAAGAGATTATTCAAATATAATGATAGCAAAAACAGGAGACAATGGCTGTTCGTGGTTACCATTAAACATTCATCTATTGGATACAACCGGAATAATGAGATATTTAATTGATGATTTTATTTCTGAATCTATGTTTGATTCCTTGGAGTTAGATAAAGAAATTATAACTAATATAGCTTTATTTGTTTCATATCTTCATGATATAGGAAAAGTCACAGTAGGATTTCAATATAAAATAGGACTTAATTTGGAAATAAGAAAATTAGCGATAGAAAAAGAAGGACTAATTTTTCCTGATTATATGGATTCTAGTCAAATGAGAATAATACCACATGCGCTTGCAGGAGAATGTATATTGAATTATTTTAATGTTCCAAAAAGTATATCTTCAATTGTTGGAGCGCATCATGGCGTACCTACGGGAAAAGGCGCAATAAAAGATTCAGACCTTAAGAAAAGGCGTCAAGATATAGTAGGTTATAAAATTTTTTTTGGTGATGATGATAATAATAAAAAGTTTTTAGAAAAAGTATGGAGTGATATTATTGGAAAGGCACTAAAAATATCTAACATTAAAGAAATAAAAGAGTTACCTGAGCTATCTATGACTACTCAAATGCTAATAAGCGGACTACTTATTATGGCTGACTGGTTAGCGAGTAATACATATTTTTTTCCTTTAATTGATGTTGATAGTTATGGGGAAGATGAGTATTTGAGTAGAAGAGTAGATAATGCATGGGAAAATATAGGGTTTACTGAGGTGTGGAAACCCACAAAAGATTATTATAATGATTATCAATTTGAAAAAAATTTTGGTTTTTTTCCAAATAGCATTCAAAAAAAAATACTAGAAATAGCGAGCCAATTAGATAAACCAGGTATATTTATTTTAGAAGCTCCTATGGGGTGTGGAAAGACCGAAGCAGCACTTTCCTTAGCAGAAGTAGTTGCAAAAAAAACAAATAAAAATGGAATTTTTTTTGGTCTACCTACTCAAGCTACTACCAACGGTATTTTTCCCAGAATAAAAACATGGGCAGAAAAACAATCAGACGAATTTTATCACAGCATACAGCTAAAACATGGCAATTCAGAATATAATGAGCTGTTTAAAAAAATTCAAAGAGGTATACCTGAAGAGGAATCGGATAGTGGTTTAATTGTTCATTCGTGGTTTTGTGATAATAAAAAAGCATGTTTAGCAGATTTTGTTGTAGCAACAGTTGATCAGTTGTTAATGATGGCACTTAAGCGAAAACATGTTATGCTCTTACATATTGGTTTATCAGAAAAAGTAATAGTAATTGATGAAGTGCACGCATATGATTCATACATGAACCAATACATGGAAAGAGCATTGATGTGGCTTGGAAAATATAAGACTCCAGTAATTCTTCTATCAGCTACTTTAACGAAAGAAAGAAGAAGTAGTCTTATTAAAGCATATCTTGGCATTAAAGAAGTAGAACTCGAGAATGAAACAAATTATCCTATGTTGACGTGGACTGATAATGAAAAAGTGTATAATAATTCGATAGACTATTTAGGTGTTAATAATTCTATTAAATTATTTAAATGTAAAGATGATAATATTATAGAAATAGTAAATAGGGCAGTAGACGGTAATTGTTGCATTGGAATAATAATGAATACTGTGGCTAGAGCACAGAAAATAGCAGAAAAAGTAAGAAATTTAATTACAGAAAAGGTAATCTTATATCACGCTCAATATATTATGCCGGATAGAACAATTAAGGAAGATGAAATAATAAAAAGAACAGGAAAAAAAAGTAATTATAATAATAGAAAGGGATTGGTAGTAGTAGGGACACAAGTGCTTGAACAATCATTGGATATAGATTTTGATGTTCTCATTACTGATATTTGTCCAATTGATTTATTACTGCAAAGAATAGGAAGATTGCAAAGACATGAAAGAAAAGATAGACCAGTTGTTACGCCAATCTGTCATATAGTTATGGATGAATATGATAATAATGATACAGGATCTAAATTGATATATGGTTCTTGGTTATTAAAACAAACGATCGAAAATATTCCCGAAATAATAAGCATACCCAAAGATATTTCATCACTTGTACAAAAAGTATATGACGTAAAAAATGATAGTGATGAATATCAAGAGTATTTGAAAAGAATAGATTACTTAAAAAAGAAGGCAATGTCTTTTTTATTAAAAAAACCCAATAAACAGGATATCCATGGACTTTTGGATATAAGCATTAGCGGAGATGATACTATGGCAGAAGCCTCGGTACGAGATGGAGAATCATCATTAGAAATATTATTACTAAAAATTAATGATGATGGATTAATTCAATTAATTAATAGTAATATAGTTTTAGAAAGACTTGGAGAGAGTGAAGCAGAAATAATTGCATTACAAAAAATTCGACTTCCTAGTAAAATTTGTAATAAATATAATGAAGAAAAAATAATAAAAGAAATACAAGAAAAGTCGAATCCTATTGTTAATAAATGGAAAAGATTCTATTGTTTAGAGGGAAAACTCATTCTTTTTTTAGATGAGAAGAATGAAGCAATATTAAATAATTACATCATAAAATATTCATATGAAAATGGATTAACATGTAAAGGAAGTGATAAAGAATGAATGAAATTGAATTTAACCTTCAAGATGAACCATGGATACTTGTGATAAATAATAAATGTGAAATAGTTGAGGTATCTTTAATAGAAGCCTTATTAAATGCTCACATATACAAAGATTTAAAGGGGGAAATACCCACACAGGATGTAGCTATATTGAGAATTCTTTTAGCCATATTACATGCCATTTATTCTAGGGTTGATGAAGAAGGACAAGTGTCTCAGTTGGATGATGAGGATGAAGAAGAAGCATTAAACAGATGGAAAAAAATATGGGACAAGAAGCATTTTTCAGAAAAAGCAATTACTGAATATATGAAAAAGTGGCATGAAAGGTTCTGGCTTTTTCATCCAGAGAGACCATTTGGACAAGTAGCTAATCTTAAAAACGGGACAGATTACGCTGCATCAAAGCTAAATGGAGAAATATCTGAAAGCAGTAATAAAAAAAGGATTTTTTCAGCATATTCTGGAGATGAAAAAGAATCTATATCTTATTCACAAGCTGTTAGATGGCTAATATATTTAAATGCATTTGATGATACTTCTGCTAAACCAACAAAAGAAGGGAAAATTAAAGCAGGAGGGAAATTGCCATCTCCAGGAGCAGGTTGGCTAGGGAAGATTGGCATTGTATATAATAAGGGAAACACGTTGTTCGAGACACTCATGTTAAATATGGTTATGATTAATGAAGGAATAATTCAATCTTCTCAAACACCTATATGGGAAAAAGATAACGTTTCAAATAAAGAAAGAGTTGAAATACCATGGCCTCAAAATCTATCTGAATTGTATACAATTCAATCAAGGAGGATTCTATTAAATCGAAAAGAAAATCTTGTAAATAGTTTCAAGTTGTTGGGGGGTGATTTTTTTGAAAAAGAAAATTATTTTTTTGAACCTATGACTGCATGGAAATCAAATAGAAAAGATAATAATATTTACACACCTAAAAGACATGATTCTTCAAGACAGATTTGGAGAGATTTTGCTGCATTATATGTAGATAATACAGATAGTGTAAATGCAATTTCAAAAGGTGTAGGAACTATAAATTGGTTTAAAAACTATTTATATGCCAATGATCTTGTTAAAGATTTAAATATCGTAAAAACAACCATTACAGCAGTTGAGTATGGAGACAAAGATTTTTTTGTTAATAATATTTTCTATGATTCTTTATCGCTGCATTCTTCACTATTAGGAAAACTAGGTGCAAATTGGAGAAATATCATTAAAGATGAAATTGAAAAATGTGAAAAATTAGCTGATGTACTTGGTGAATATGCTCAACATATTTACGTAGCATCGGGGGGGAGTAATAGCAAAAAGGATAAACATTTTTTACAAATATTTAGTGAAACAAAACTACAATTGTTTTATAAGCTAGACATTCCATTTAGAGGTTGGATAATTAATATAAATGCGGATGACGAAGAAAAGGAAATAACAAATAGAATAATTGATTGGCATAATCAGGCTAGGAAGATTTCATATAACTATGCGAGTGATATTTTATCAAAAGCAGAAGAAAGAGTTTTGATAGGGCATATAATTGAAAAGAAACTATACTCAGCTCCTAAAGCTATGAATATCCTAACGAGCAAAATAAATAAGCTGTACAATAATGAAGGAGGATGAAAATGAAAGAGAAAATAAAAAAATATACAGCCAAACAGATTTTTATATTATATGAACAGTTAAGTACATCGATTGGAAAAGCAAAATTGGCAAATCTGAGACGAGGCATAGGGAAAATACCTGGCGAGCTACCTGAATTATGGGGTGTATTTTTGAATGATATTCCAGAAGAGTTTTTAAGTAAAACGGGAGAACCAACTAAGGAAGAATGGGCAATCTATCTAACACTCACGCTGTATGCACTACATCAGCAAGGCAATTCTGAAAATGTCAATGAAGAAAAAATCAGCATAGGAAAAGCAGCAGCAATGTTAATGAACGAAAAGAATGACGACGAATATGAAAGGATATTGCGACGGTTTGGACCAGTTGTAACATCTAAGGATATGCCAGAATTAATGCACCATTTAAGAAGCCTAATTCAACTAATCAAATCTAAAGGAATACATCTGGATTATGTAAAGCTTTCTGGTGATATTTATCAATATCAATTTTATAATTCAAGAAAAAAAGTTCAACTCCAATGGGGACAGGACTTTTACTATAACAAAAATAATATATAAAAAAGGAGAATAATTATTATGAGTTTATTTATTGATTTTCATGTTTTACAAACATTACCACCAAGTTGTGTGAACAGGGATGATACAGGTAGTCCTAAAACTGCTGTATATGGAGGAACAGTTAGAGCGAGAGTATCATCTCAGGCGTGGAAACATGCCATGAGAATAAAATTCAAAGATCTATTTATGAAAGAAGAGTTGGGAAGCAGAACTAAAAATGTAGTCGAGATGATTGAAAAGGAAATATTATCAAATAATGATAATATTTCAAAAGAGGAAGCTCATAAAAGAGCAAAAAAAGTTCTTGAATCAGCAGGTATAAAAATAAAAGCAGCCAAAAAAGATGAAACTGAAAAAGCAGAGGCTTTATTTTTTATGAGTAATAAACAAGCTAAAATTTTAGCTGAAATTGCAAGTAAAGATAATTTTAAAGAGAATGAAAAAGAAACAAAAGAAATGGCAAAGAATGCACTCAAAGAAAATGTTTCGGTTGATATTGCATTATTTGGAAGAATGGTGGCAAGTGATCCGACGTTAAACTGTGATGCTACAGCTCAAGTGGCTCATGCAATTTCCACTCATGCAGTTCAAAATGAATATGATTATTTTACAGCTATTGATGATCTACAAAATGACGATAATGCAGGAGCGGGCCACCTAGGAACAATAGAATTTAATTCTGCTACTTTGTATAGATATGCGACAGTGAATGCAGTAGAATTGGCAAATATAATTGGGATTGATAATGTTGCGTCTGTAATAAAAAAATTCGGATATGCATTTATATATTCTATGCCCAATGGTAAAGAAAACACATTTGCAAATAGGACATTTCCAGAAGAAGTATATGTAACCATTAGGCAAGATCAACCTGTTAATTTAAGCGGAGCTTATGAGAAAGCTATAAGAAACTCCGAATTAGGTTATTCTGAACCATCTCAATCAGTACTCAAAGAATATGCAAAATGTCTATATGAAAAGTATGATTCTAAACCATATGATTCATATTGTATAGGTGAAGAACTAAAGACTATTGCTAGAAAAATTTCTTTACCAAATTTACTATTGGAACTAGAAGATAGAATTAATGAACTAATTAAAGGAGAGATATAATGGCGACATTAATGCTTAGGCTTGCTGCACCGTTACAGGCATGGGGGAGTAATTCAAAATTTAATATTCGTACGACTGAAAGAGAACCCACAAAAAGTGGTGTTATAGGGATGATTGCAGCCGCAATGGGCATAAAAAGGAATGAAGAATCAACTATATTCAAAGAATTAGTAAATCTAAGATTTGGTGTAAGAGTTGAAAAGGAAGGGATACTTCTAAAAGATTTTCATATGGTTCATGAAAAAAAAGATTCACATCTAACGGAAAGATATTATTTATCTGATGCTGTGTTTTTGGTTGCAATTGAATCGAATGATATTAATCTTTTAAAAAATATAGAAGATGCGATAAAAAACCCTGTGTATCCATTGTTTTTAGGAAGACGATCTTGTCCACCAACTCTGCCAATAGTGTTAGGAATAAGAAATAATAAATTAATAGATGCACTAAAAAATGAGCCATCTTTAACCAAGCAGACTAATTCAAAACGCATAATATATGAGTCAAGTAAAGATGGAGTTTTAATACAAGATGTACCAATTTCTTTTTCTCAAAAACATAGACAATATGGTTATCGTAAAGTGACTGAAGAAATAATTCATAATAAAGAACATGATGCATTCGAAGAATTGTGAGGTGAAACATGTATTTATCACGTATTAAATTAAACACACAGAGAAGAGATACTATGCGTGCTCTTGTGGCGCCTAGTATATTTCATGGGGCAATAGAAAGTTGTGATGATGATAGAAATAGAAAACTTTGGAGGATTGACACACTGAATGATGAAAAATATATGCTTATTCTAAGCGAGAATGCTCTTGATTTTACTCCGGTGGGAAAACAGTTTGGGTATGATAAATATGAGTGTAAGAGTTATGAGAATTTTTTATCAAAAATCAAAAAAGGAAGTGTATGGAGATTTCGGTTAAAAGCCAATCCCACAATACAAAAATACGATAATAAGACTGGGAGAGGAAAGGTATATGCCCACATTACTCCTAATTATCAATATGAATGGTTAAAAAAGCAATCTGTGAAAAATGGATTCAACCTAAATGAAGATTGTGTACAAATATGTGAATCTAGATGGTATTATTTTAAAAAAAATAAAAATGAGAGAAATAATATAAAGATACTGGCGATTACATTTGAAGGGGAATTGATTGTTACAGATGTAGAAGTTTTTAAAAATGCTTTAATAACAGGTATAGGAAGAGAAAAAGCATATGGAATGGGATTACTCACTATCACAGGAGTGTAAAAAATGAGTGAAAATAAGGGAATGGAAAAGGCCTCATTACATGAATTGCCCGTTATAACAGATAGAATGACTTTTTTATATTTAGAACATTGTAAAATAAGTCGTGATGATGGAGCGGTTACAGTAAAAGATTTTGAAGGTACTGTTTATATTCCGGCTGCTTCTATTAGTGTTCTATTACTTGGTCCAGGGACAGATATTTCGCATAGAGCAATAGAACTGACCGGCGAAATGGGAATCACTATTGTTTGGGTTGGAGAGCAAGGGGTTAGATTTTATGCACATGGTAGAGCTCTTAATACACATTCATCTTTACTTGAGAAGCAGGCAAAGTTAGTTTCTAATAATAGATCTCATCTTGCTGTAGTAAGAAAAATGTACGAGATGCGTTTTAAATCAGAAATTGTTTCGAATCTTACTCTTCAACAGTTAAGAGGCCGCGAAGGTGCAAGAATGAGAAAATTGTATAGGGAACAAGCAAAAATCCATAACGTGGAATGGAAAGGTCGAGAGTATAATCCGGATGATTTTTTTGATTCAGATCCAGTAAATCAAGCTCTTTCAGCTGGAAACGTTTGTCTTTATGGATTAGCTACTGCTGTTATTTGTTCATTAGGGTGTTCACCTGGACTGGGGTTTATTCATGTTGGTCATGAATGGTCATTTACATATGATATTGCGGATTTGTATAAAGCAGAGTTTACTATACCATTAGCTTTTAAATTAGCAGGAGAAAAAGTAAATGATATTGCAAATGTGGTGAGAAGGCAATTACGAAATGAGTTTTCCAAGACACATATTTTAGAACAAATGGTAAGAGATATTAAATATCTTTTAGACGATGAGGTAGAAGAATCTCTTATGGATATAGCTTTATGGAATAATCATCGAGAATTTATAAAAAACGGCATTTCTTATGGTAAGGAGATAGATGTATAATGATAATTGTTTCATTAACTTGTTGTCCTCCAAGATTAAAGGGGGATTTATCTAAGTGGCTCTTAGAGATTAACACAGGAGTATATGTTGGACAAGTAAGCGCAAGGGTAAGAGATTCTTTGTGGAAAAGAATATGCGACAATGTAGGAGATGGCCAAGCAACTATGGTTTTTAACACTAATAATGAGCAACATTATGATTTTTATGTGCATAACACATCATGGCTACCAGTCGATTATGATGGGATCAAGTTAATGAAACATCCAAACAAAAGCAAAATGATTAAAGATGGTTTTAATAATGATGTTAAAATGTTGATGACAAAAAGGAAAAGAAGAAAAACTAACAAAGAATCTTATATATTGCTTGACATAGAAACGACTGGCTTATCATGTGAAGAAGATAGTATAATAGAAATAGGAATTGTTGAAGTAGAAAAAGGAATTATAATTGAAAAAACAGGTTGGTTAATAATAACAAAAGAAATACCAAATGAAATTACTAAACTAACTGGTATAGATAAAAAATTAATATCAGATAAGGGCTTGGATTTAAAAGAGGTGCTTCCACAATTATTTGAAAAAATAGATGACAAAAGTGTATTGATGTATAACTCGGATTTTGATTTGAGTTTTTTGAAAAAAAATACCGAAAACTTAGGTTTAGAATTTCCAGATATTATTGAAATTGATGTACTCAAGATGGTTAGAAAAAAAATAAAAGATCTAGATAATTACAAATTAATAAATGTTATTAAACACATGGGAATTCAGAAACAACAAACTCATAGAGCTATTAGTGATTGCCTTTTAGTTAATGAAGTGTATATCAAACTAAAGGAAATGTAAAAAGTTAGTAGATACAAAAGCTTTTTTTAGGGATTTTTTTAGTCTTTTCCCCGCACATGCGGGGGTGATCCTGACATTCTCCCGGCAATTCGGGCAGTAGTTCGCTTTTCCCCGCACATGCGGGGGTGATCCTGTTCCATCCTCCTGATTGTAATGATCTCACTACTTTTCCCCGCACATGCGGGGGTGATCCTATGATTAAATATGGAAAAATATGGACAGTAAACTTTTCCCCGCACATGCGGGGGTGATCCTGAGGTCGTATTTTTATACTATCAAAAATATGACTTTTCCCCGCACATGCGGGGGTGATCCTAGCATGTTAAAGTAGTGAGGTCAAGTGGCAAGCTTTTCCCCGCACATGCGGGGGTGATCCTTAGATTATCATTCTGTATATAGTGTACAATTACTTTTCCCCGCACATGCGGGGGTGATCCTACTAGCCATCACCATAAACTTACTACGAGTCACTTTTCCCCGCACATGCGGGGGTGATCCGGGGGTGTAGCTATTGGCAAATAAAAAGCAGGGCTTTTCCCCGCACATGCGGGGGTGATCCGTCGGTTCTCTCAATGTCGCTTATCACTCCAGCCTTTTCCCCGCACATGCGGGGGTGATCCTATATACTTTGTGTTCTAAGTCATCAACGGACTCTTTTCCCCGCACATGCGGGGGTGATCCTGCGGAGGTGTAGATATGTCAGAAGAAGAACAACTTTTCCCCGCACATGCGGGGGTGATCCTAGGCGGAGGATCGGGGGAGCGTCGTGGAGTGATAGATCCTGGCTC
>JAEEJA010000084.1 GCA_016281605.1 Lachnospiraceae bacterium | reverse complement strand
GCTTGCCCACGCAGACGCCCAGTTCCATTTTAACACGTCCGTCTTTCAGGTACAGCTGCAGAGGGACCAGCGTGTATCCCTTGCGCTGTACCATCTGCAGCAGTTTTCGGATCTCCGCTTTGTGGAGCAGCAGCTTTTTCGGACGCATCGGGTCTGTGTTGAAAATGTTGCCCTGCTCGTAGGGGCTGATGTGCATGCCCTGAACGAAGATTTCTCCGTTCTTCACCATGGCGAAGCTCTCCTTCAGGTTCACCTTGCCCTGGCGCATGGACTTGACTTCCGTTCCTTTCAACTCGATGCCGCACTCGATGCTTTCCTCGATGAAGTAATCGTGGCGCGCCTTTTTGTTCTGCGCGATGGGCTTCACGCCCTTTTTCTTTGCCATCGGCACGCCTCCTTTCCCCCATCCGGTTTACGGAAACGATTATAGCACAGCAAAAATGGAATTGCAATAACCCTGTGGTTTAAAAAACTTCCCTCACCACACCGGCGGCGTCCAAATCACCACACTGCAATCCCGCAGGGAGGCGGGCACGTCGATCAGCCGCTGGTTTTTGCTGCCTCGATAATCCAGTTCCAATGATTTTTCCGCCATCACGAACGGGCCGTCCACCAGCACATCCACTGCGTTCAGCAGCGCTATCCGGTCTGGATCATTCTGTTCCATCAGTTCCTCCCAGGTGTAGCCTGTGTAACACCACACGTTCAACCCATTTGCATGGGCTGCCTTTGCCAATTCCAGGCAAGGCGCTGGCTGCTCCATCGGTTCTCCGCCGGACAGGGTGAGGCCGGAAAGAAGCGGGTTCTTTTTCATTTTGGCAATCAGGTTCCCGGTATCTTCCTCATGTCCGCCGTTCGGATTATGGGTGTCCGGATTATGGCAGCCGGGACAGTGGTGGGAACAGCCCTGCACGAAAACCGCGTAGCGCAGCCCCGGTCCATCCACGATGCTGTCGTTCACTGTGCCCGCAATCTGTATTTTCATTCTGCTTTTCTCCTCTCTGTGTAAAAGGCGTGCGCGTCTGCGCACGCCTTCGTGATTTATACTTCATATGCCGATGTGGCTCAATTGGCAGAGCAGCTGATTTGTAATCAGCAGGTTATCGGTTCGAGTCCGATCATCGGCTGAGCTCCGATACAGATCGTTGATGGTCGGGGTTTGGAAGATATGAAAATATCTTTCGGAAGTATAACAATTTTATATTTAGTATCATATGGGTGGATTCCCGAGTGGCCAAAGGGGACAGACTGTAAATCTGCTGCGTTTCGCTTCGGTGGTTCGAATCCACCACCATCCATTTTAAGTGAGATTTTTAAATCTTGCTTTTTATATTTAATATTTACATCGCGGGGTGGAGCAGTCTGGAAGCTCGTCGGGCTCATAACCCGAAGGTCATAGGTTCAAATCCTGTCCCCGCTATTAAAAACAATTTAATAACGATTGTTTTTATGCCCAGATAGCTCAGTTGGTAGAGCAGCGGACTGAAAATCCGCGTGTCGCTGGTTCGATTCCGGCTCTGGGCATGTGTCTGTAATATGAGGTTTTTACAGACGTTGTTTTATGGGCCACTAGCTCAGGTGGTAGAGCACTTGACTTTTAATCAAGTTGTCGGGGGTTCGAGTCCCCCGTGGCTCATTTTTTATTTAGAATAAGTAAATGCAAGACAAGTAGCATATTAATTAGGCATCTTATCCATCTGGTAGGATGTTTTTTTCTATAACTATAAATTCACAACAAGTGCCTCGCATGGAGGTTATAATGAAAGATAGAACAGAACCATGTATATACTATGTTTGCAAGGATTCAGACTGTAAAAAAGGCTTTGTAAAAGTAGATATGAAAAAGTGCAAAAATTGCCCCCAATATAAACCCAGAAAAACAAATAAAAAGAAAGAATCTATTAAGTCAAAAAGGCAGAAGGACAAGGATAGACATGATAACTGGGATTAAATGAAAGGATGTCATACATAAATGGAAATATCAATTAAAGAAATAGAGAACATAAGTATTGGACAGGTTGAAAATACAGAAGCCGGAACCGGATGTACAGTCTTTATAGCAGAAAAAGGCATGAGGGCAGGCTTAGATGTTAGGGGAGGAGGTCCGGCATCCAGGGACAGTCAAGTGTTAAATCCTCTTATGTCAATACAGGAAATTCATAGTATAGTATTAGCAGGAGGTAGTGCATATGGATTGGGAACTGCTGATGGAGTAATGAGATACTTAGAAGAAAAGGGAATAGGGTATGATGTAGGAGTTTCAAAAGTACCACTGGTTGTTCAAAGTAATCTTTTTGATCTTGCAGTTGGAGATGCGCATGTAAGACCGGATGCAGATATGGGATATATGGCAGCAAGGTGTGCGGATATAGAGCAAAATTATAAGGATGGTAACTATGGAGTGGGATGTGGAGCTACGGTAGGAAAAGTCCTTGGAAAAAATTACTGTATGAAAACGGGTATAGGAAGTTATGCTATTCAGATTGGAGATTTTAAAATAGGAGCTGTTGTAGCAGTAAACGCATGGGGCGATATATATGATTATAAAAGCTCAAGAAAAATTGCAGGTCTTTTAAGTGAGGACAAGAGAAGCCTTAGAGATTCCGTAGAGACCATGAAATTAAGTCTAAAAGTAATTAAAAACAAGTTTGTGGGCAATACAACACTTGGAGTCGTAATAACAAATGCAAAGTTTAATAAAACGCAACTTTGCAAGATAGCCGGAATGGCTCATGATGGATACGCCAGATCCATACGTCCTGTGCACACTTCGGGAGATGGTGACAGTATATATGCTGTTTCAGTCGGCGAGCTAGAAGTAGATCAGGATCTTGCTGGTACATTGGCAGCGGATGTAGTAAGTGAGGCAATTATCAGAGCTGTAACAAGTGCAGAAAGTGCATACGGACATCCCGCATCGAAGGAAATCATTCATAATTAGTTTGTTGAATTAGCTTTGGATAAGTAATTAACTATATCAATAAAAGAAAAAGGAAACAAGAATAATAATTAAGGTAAGCGCCTCTAATAATTAGGGCGCTTTTTTAAAAATAATAACATATATTAAAATATAAAAAATTAATAAAATTAAACTGTAAGTCGGAGGAAAAGATGAAAGTAGAAAATTGATTTTCGAGGGAAAAATTACCGAAGCTCAAGACCTTTGTGCTTTGGCCCTTTCAGGACTAGCTGAATCCAATCTTTTTGATAATCATCCTCCATTTCAAATTGATGGTAATTTTGGATGTAGTGCAGGAATTGCTGAGATGCTTGTCCAAAGCCATGACGGCGAAGTAAAACTTTTACCTGCATTACCTAAGGCGTGGAAAAATGGAAAAGTTACAGGACTTAGAACAAGAGGTGGGGGATGCATAAAACTTCTTGAATGGAAGGATGGAAAAGTGATAAAATACGAGATGTGAGATGAAGTTGTCTATGAAGAGAGATATTTTTGGGGATATAGATAGAAGCTTTACGAGGTAAATATGAACGACAAGATAGAACAAATCAAATCCGGTGCAACAACTGCTTTTATAGATGCATCGTATAAATCCAACTTAGCATATAAGCCCTTATTTGTATCAAATACATATGGTACGAAGGTATTAACAACAATAGAGGATGAACTGCGTAAATGTGAGTCCTTTGTTTTTAGTGTGGCTTTTATTACGCTTGGTGGAATCGAAGCCTTAAAAATGGTGCTAAAGGAATTAAATGAAAAGGGAATTCCGGGCAAGATACTTACTACAGATTACAACATGTTTTCAGATCCAAAAGCACTGGATTTTATAGCCGGGATGTCGAACATAGAGCTTCGTATGTATAGAGAAGAAGCAGTGCAACAACCAATGTATGGAAATTCGGATAATGAAATAATATCTGTAGATACCGAAAAAATTGGTTTTCACACAAAGGGCTATATCTTTAAAAGTGACGGTACATATACGATACTGATTGGATCTTCTAATATGACTCAGAAGGCACTTTCAGTAAACAAAGAGTGGAATACGAAAGTTGTATCAACTGCAGAAGGGGAAATGTATCAAAATGTAAGTAGCGAATTTGAAAGACTTTGGAATGATAAGAATCATACACAGAAATATGCAGATTTTATAGATGAATATCGGACAAGATATGAAATTATAAAAAAGCAGAGGAAGGTAGCGCTTGAGGCAGCTAGACATGCGTCTGAGACAGATGAAGGTGTCAATCAGAAGACGACATCAAAAACCAGAGCGGTATCTCTAGAACAATATCGCCTAAAACCAAATTCCATGCAGGTAGGTTTTATTAAAAATCTAAAGCAGATAATAGAAGCTGGTGAGGACAGAGCGCTACTTATCAGTGCAACGGGAACCGGAAAAACGTATGCTTCAGCTTTTGGTATCAGAGATGCGCTTGACAAAATTGGAGCCAATAAAAAGGTGCTTTTTATAGTGCATAGAGAGCAAATCGCAAAGCAGGCTATGAAATCTTACAAGATGGTTTTCGGAAAATCTAGAAAATTTGGACTATTATCCGGAAATAGCAAAGAGATCGATGTAGATTTCGTATTTGCCACAATGCAAATGATTTCAAAAGAAAATATGATGAAAAGGTTTGAAAAAGAGCATTTTCAAACTATTATTATTGACGAAGCTCACAGGACCGGGGCAAACAGCTATCAAAAAATAATGGATTACTTTGAGCCCAAATTCTGGTTAGGAATGACAGCATCTCCTGAAAGGATGGATGAATTCGATGTATTTGCACTTTTTAATCATAACATAGCGCTTGAGATAAGACTTCAGCAGGCGATGGAAGAGAATTTACTGTGTCCTTTTCACTATTTTGGAATAACTGATATAGAGATTGGTGGCGAGATGATTGATGAAAAGACAGGGCTCAGAGATTTTAACAGATTAATTTCAGATGAGAGAGTAAATTATATAATAAAACAGGCAGAGTACTATGGTCACTCGGGAGACAGGGTAAAAGGATTGGTTTTTTGCAGTTCCCAAAAAGAAGCAAAAGAATTAAGCAATATGTTTAATAATAAAGGCTACAGAACCGCTGTTCTTACAGGAGAATCCAGCCAAGAAAAAAGAGAAGAATTCATAGAACTTTTAACGAAAGATGCTGAAGTAAAAATACATAATAATTATCAGGATAATATTCACAAAACGGATAAAAACCGTGCACAAATCGATTATCTTGATTATATTTTTACTGTTGATATTTTCAATGAGGGTGTGGACATACCTGAAATCAATCAGGTAATCATGCTCAGGCCAACAGAATCTCCAATAGTTTTCGTACAACAGCTTGGAAGAGGACTAAGACATTTTTCAGATAAAGAGTTTGTAGTTGTTTTAGATTTTATCGGAAATTACAAGAACAATTTCATGATTCCCATAGCACTATCCGGAGACAGAACTTATAACAAAGATAATATTCGACGCTATGTAGCAGAGGGCGAAAAGGTAATTCCCGGGGCTTCGACGATACACTTTGATGAGATATCAAGAAGTAAAATCTATACAGCTATTGATGCTGCAAATTTTAGTGACATAAAACTTATCAAAGATAATTATAAGAATTTGAAAAATAAACTGGGGCACATACCAAGCCTGATAGACTTTGATAAATACGGAGAAATGGATGTACTTCGTATATTTGATAACAATAGCCTTGGATCCTATTACAAATTTCTTGTGAAATATGAAAAGGAGTACAAAATCCGACTCTCAGAAGATGAAGAAAAAGTTGTCGAATTTATTTCAAAAAAGCTAGCAAACGGGAAAAGAATTCAAGAATTAGAGCTTTTGGCAAAAATACTTTCATATAGTGTATATAAGAAACAGGATTTAAAAGCATGCGACAGTAAAAAGGGATTAATAGAAGAATTAAGAAATGATCTTAAAGTAAGATATGGAAAAGAGTGTTCTGACAAACAAATTAACAATGTAATTAATGTAATGACAAATGAATTTTCGTCCGGATCTGGAAAGAAAACCTATGAAAAATGTGTTTTTATAGAAGAAGATGAAACTGGCGATTATAGACCCGCTTATTCATATTTAATGATGCTTAAGAATAAAAAATTTTATGATATTATCAGTGAATTGGTTGAATTTGGAAGGTACAGATTTGAGAGAGATTACAGTCAAAGTTATAAAGATTCCGACCTGGTTCTTTACCAAAAGTACACCTATGAGGATGCCTGCAGACTTTTAAATTGGGAACATAATGAGGTTCCACTTAATATAGGTGGTTATAAATATGATAAAAAAACAAAGACATTTCCTGTTTTTATTAACTACGATAAATCAGATGATATACAGGATACAATCAAGTACGAAGATCATTTTACATCTCGTGATTCATTGATAGCAATATCAAAACAAAGTAGGACTTTAGAGTCAGAAGATGTTCAGAATTTTCTTCATGCGAAGGAACGAGGTATATCAGTGGAGCTTTTTGTAAGGAAAAACAAAGAAGATAAAATATCAAAAGAATTCTATTATCTTGGAAGAATGAGTGCGACAGGATATACACATCAATTTATAATGACAAACACTGATAAGAGTGCTGTTGAGATAGAGTGGCAATTGGATACACCTGTAAGGCAGGATATATATGAATATATAGTAAATGGATAAGACAAAAACCAGTATAACTTGAAATGAGAACTTGATGTTATCGTGCGGTGCAAAAGCTAATAGCTTTTGCAAATATCTTCGATACGGAGGAAAAATGAAAACAATAGAAGTTGTAGCAGCAGTTATATATCAGAGAAACAAAATATTTGCCACCCAGAGAGGCTACGGGGAATTCAAGGATAAGTGGGAATTCCCAGGTGGAAAGCTGGAAAGTGGAGAAACTCCTGAAGATGCACTTGTTAGAGAAATCAAGGAAGAATTGGAAACGAATATAAAAGTAGGTAAACTCATAAAAACCGTAGATACGGATTATCCAAATTTTCACATTACAATGCATGTTTATAAATGTTCAGTGATAAGTGGTGAATTAAAACTTATGGAACACGAGGCCGCCAAGTGGTTGGAAATAGATGAAAACTTAGCAACTGCTGTTGATTGGTTGCCGGCGGATATGGAAGTAGTTAAAGCGATTATGGGTCAGTAAGCGAACCTCATCTTCTTTATATCCTTATGGTTTGTCATAAAGAGTTGGTGGTGATGACATGTCTTGTTTTATTAGTCAGAATATGTAAGAATATATAGTAAAAGAACAAAAAGAAGCTATATTGGGGGAAAATACAAAAAAGGAGAAACTTTCCCAAATAAAACACAAAAACTTGCTTATAAATGAGGAAAATATGAATATAATAACAAAAACTTCAAAAAGATTTCTGCCGGTGTGGATAATGATTTTAAGTCTTCTAGTAGTATATCCCATACGAGGTGAGGGTCAGACGAGGTATAAAATATCTGAGGATAAGTGGCAGGCAATCATGGATAAATATATAGAAACAGATATCGATACACTTATACTTGTTAAATATAAAAGTGGGTCACGTGCGTCTTTGGAAATGTACCAAAAGAGCGACAAAAATTGGGAGAAAAAACTATCATGTAAGGCTCTTGTGGGCGAAAATGGAATCGATAAAGTAAAAGAAGGAGATAGAAAAACTCCCACCGGAGATTTTAATCCCACATTCGCATTTGGAATAAAGAAAGATCCCGGAACAGTCCTAAAGTATGTAAAGTTGAATAAATATCTCTATTGGTCCGGCTCACCCGGAACCTACAATACTATGGTGGATTCCAGAAAGTATCCTGGTGTTGTGGGAGAACATCTTATCAAGCATAATCCAAGCTATAACTATGTTATAGATATAGGTTATAATACAAATTGTGTTTACGGAAAGGGCTCAGCTATATTTCTTCATTGCTTTGGTAAGGGGTATTATAAAGGGGATTACAAATATACCATGGGATGTGTAGCAATTTCAAAGAAAAATATGAAATTCATTTTAAAAAATTTGACTAAAAACACTAAAATATGCATACACTGATAGGTGTTATAATGTTTGCAGTTGGATTCAGTCTTATGATGATGTTAGATGTGACGCATGGATAAGCTGAAGAGCTATCTTACTGAGGTTAGGAGAATATGTTATGGATATTTATGAAAAATTAGATTTGTTATATGAAAAAGCTAGGGTTGATTCCGTACTGAAAAGTGCATTAAAAGCCACAAAAAAATCTGAAAATTCATTAACCGATTTTTGTAAAATAGCACAAAAAAACGGTATAGAAATTATGGCTATGGAAATTATAAGCGAAAGTGAAACTTTATATGATGCTATCAGACGAAGCACCAACGGAGGAGGAGAGAATTCGCCGATTCTGGTTCGAGAAGATGACCTTTATGATACATTTATTAATAAGCTTTAAATGAAAAAATATTTCTGAAAATATAGAATATAATTGAGAGCAGGTTAATCCCAAGTTATTAACCTGCTCTCGTTTTCTTACATATCAAATTCCTCTATCTGAGCTGTGTGCGTCTTTTCTTTTTCATCATAATTTATCCCGACGAAAAGAAGCTTTCCTTCATATCCTTCAAGTGCCTTAAAATACTTTTTATCTTTTATCTGATTTATGGCACTCTCGGTGCAATCATTTCTCTTTAACTCTATTACCATG
>JAEEJA010000083.1 GCA_016281605.1 Lachnospiraceae bacterium | reverse complement strand
ATAGGTGATTTTCGCAGATGACATTATACCAAAAAAAGGAGGTCAATGCTCTTTTTATTTGCAAACCTCCAGAAAATATTGAAAATAAAAGCTTTAAAAGCTTTTAAATATTAAAAAAGGAGTGTCAGACTTGACACTACCCTAATTAACAGGAGGGAAAAATTATGGAAAAACAAAACGTACCGGAGCTCTTTGGATCAAATGTATTTGATGACAGAGAGATGAGATCAAGACTTTCAGCAAAGGTTTACAGCTCACTTAGAAAGACAATTGATGAAAATGTAAAGCTTGAAAGTGATGTTGCAGAAGCTGTAGCTCAGCAGATGAAAGAATGGGCTATTGAAAAAGGAGCAACACATTTTACACATTGGTTTCAACCTCTTACAGGTGTTACAGCTGAGAAGCATGATAGTTTTATATCACCTTCACCTGATGGCGGTGTAATTATGGAGTTCTCAGGTAAGGAGCTTATAAAGGGTGAACCGGATGCATCCTCATTTCCTTCCGGTGGACTTAGAGCTACCTTTGAGGCAAGAGGTTATACAGCATGGGATCCTACATCTTATGCATTTATCAAGGATCATACACTTTGCATACCTACAGCATTTTGCTCATATGCAGGTGATGCACTTGATAAAAAGACTCCACTTTTGAGGTCTATGCAGGCACTTAACAGACAGGCAAAAAGAATTCTTAAGCTTTTCGGAAAGGAAGTAAAGTATGTAAGAACCAGCGTAGGACCGGAGCAGGAGTATTTCCTTATCGATAAAGAAATGTTTGAAAAGCGTCCTGATCTTGTGTACACAGGAAGAACACTTTTTGGTGCTATGCCACCTAAAGGTCAGGAGCTGGATGATCACTATTTCGGTGTTATAAAGCCAAGAGTTACAGCATTTATGGAGGACTTAAATCAAGAGCTTTGGAAGCTAGGTATCCTTGCAAAGACAGAGCATAATGAGGTTGCACCGGCTCAGCATGAATTAGCACCGATTTTCTCAACAACTAACGTTGCTACTGATACTAACCAGTTGACAATGGAAATCATGCAGAGAGTTGCGAGAAAGCATGATATGGTTTGTCTTCTTCATGAAAAACCATTTGCAGGAGTTAACGGTTCAGGAAAGCATAACAACTGGTCTATGGCTACGGATAATGGTACAAACCTTCTTTCTCCGGGCGAAACACCTTACGATAATGCACAGTTTCTCCTTTTCTTGTGCGCAGTTATTCAGGCTGTTGATGATTATCAGGATCTTATCAGACTTTCTGTTGCAACAGCAGGAAACGATCACAGACTCGGAGCAAACGAAGCTCCACCCGCTATCATTTCTGTATTCCTTGGAGATGAGCTTTCAGCTATTCTGGATGCAATTAAAAATGATACTCCTTATGAAGGTAAGGAGAAAGAGATTATGAAGCTCGGTGTACATGCACTTCCTAGATTTTCTAAGGATACTACCGACAGAAACCGTACTTCACCATTTGCATTTACAGGTAATAAGTTTGAGTTAAGATCTCTTGGCTCATCTAACAGTATTGCATGCTGTAACATCATGTTAAATGCCGCGGTTGCTGAAAGTCTCAAGCAGTATGCAGACAGACTGGAAGGAGTAGCTAACTTTGAAGATGAACTTCATGATCTTATCAAGGAAACCATTAAGAAACATGAAAGAATTATCTTTAATGGAAACGGATATTCTGATGAGTGGGTTAAGGAAGCAACTACAGTCAGAGGACTTTCAAATCTTAAGACAACAGCTGATGCTATGCCACATCTCCTTGATCAGAAAAATGTAGATATGCTTATTGCTCACAAGGTATTTACCGAAACAGAGCTTCATTCAAGATGTGAGATAATGCTTGAAAACTATTGTAAGACAGTAAATATCGAAGGTCATACCATGGTGGACATGGTCAGAAAGAATTATCTTCCTGCTATTGAGAATAACCTTTACAGCTTTGCCAAGACAGTATCTCTTATGAAGTCTGTAAGTGATAAGGTTAAGTGTCAGTATGAGATTAAAACTATGGAAAGATTATCAGAGCTTACTGATTCTATCCTTGAAAGCGTAGAGAGTCTGGAAAGCGCACTTGAAGAGCTTAAGAGTTATGATGATATCATTAAAACATCAGAAGCTGTAAGAGACAATGTGATTACAAAGATGGACAAATTAAGAAGCTTTGTAGATGAGGCTGAGATGCTTTCAAGTGAGAAGTGCTGGCCATTCCCAAGCTATGGAAAATTGTTATTCAGCGTTTATTAATACATAAATCTATGGAGATTAAAATGAGAGTTAATCTTGAAGAGGACAGCTTACATGAAGAGTGCGGAGTATTCGGAATCTATGCTACCGACGGAGAAAATGTGGCTAAAAGCATATATTACGGTCTCCTTGCTCTTCAACACAGAGGGCAGGAATCTGCAGGTATATCGGTTACAGATACAACAGGCGATAAAGGTAACCTTTCCATCAAAAAAGGAATGGGACTTGTAAGTGAAGTTTTTGATTCGGATACCATATCAAAGCTAAAAGGTAATATAGGAGTTGGTCATGTCAGATACTCAACCACGGGAGGGTCTGTAGTGGAAAATGCACAGCCAATCTCCCTAAATTACATAAAGGGAAGCCTGTCACTGGTTCACAATGGAAATATAGTAAATGCTCATGAATTAAAAAAAGAGCAAATGTACAGAGGACAGGCACATTTTACAACATCTGATTCCGAGGTTTTAGCTTATGAAATCATAAGTCAAAGAGTAAAATCTGATTCGATAGAAGAGGCAGTTAAAAAGTCGGTCCACAAAATAAAGGGTGGTTTCGCCTGCCTTATTATGAGTCCTCGTAAGCTTATGGCAATTCGTGATCCTTACGGTATAAAACCACTTATATTAGGAAAGAAAGATAATTCATATATATTGGCTTCTGAAAGCTCAGCTGTCAAGGTGGTTGGAGGAGAGATAATAAGAGATGTAAGACCGGGTGAGATACTTACTATTACAAAAGATGGTATAGTAAGCGACACATCTCTTTGCTCTGAAAGGCACGCACACTGTATCTTCGAATATATTTATTTTGCAAGACCTGATTCTGTCATAGACGGAATAGAGGTTTATAAATCAAGATTTAAAGCCGGTCAGGCACTGGCGCAGAACTCAAAAATTGAAGCAGATTTAGTATGTGGTGTCCCGGATTCGGGACTGATTGCAGCAAAGGGATACTCTGAAAGTTCAGGTATTCCCTTTGCATTTGCATTTCATAAGAACGGTTACATAGGCAGAAGTTTCATAAAGCCTACCGATGAAGAAAGAAGAGCAGCAGTTCACATGAAGTTAAGCGTATTAGAGTCTGTTGTAAAAGGAAAAAGATTGGTTCTTATAGATGATTCTATAGTAAGAGGAACCACCATACGCCAGATAATAGAGATGCTTAGACAGGCAGGAGCAACACAGGTTCACGTAAGAATCAGCTCTCCGCCGTTTTTATATCCGTGTTACTATGGAACAGATGTGTCATCTTCGGGACAGCTGATAGCATCTGAGCACTCTACCGAAGAAGTAAGGAAAAGAATAAATGCTGATTCTCTTGCTTACTTAAGAATTGAAGATTTTAAAAATATGGTAGGTGAACTACCGATTTGTACAGCATGTTTTAATAATAAATATCCTGTTTAGAGGAGGAAGCGTTATGTCGGATTTATTTAATACGATTAGAGAAAAGGGATTGTATAATCCATCTTTTGAGCATGAAAACTGTGGAATAGGTGCAGTCATAAATATTGAGGGAAAGGCTAGTCACGACCTTGTTTGCGATGCACTTTCCATCGTTGAAAAGCTTGAGCACAGAGCAGGAAAGGATGCAGAAGGAAAGACAGGAGACGGAGTCGGAATTCTCACTCAAATTCCACATAAATTTTTCGTAAAAAAGATGAAAGAAGCCGGTATAAAGCTTCCCGGAAAGAGAAAGTACGGTGTGGGTATGTTTTTCTTTCCTCAAAATGATCTTAATATGAGACAGTCACGCTCAATGTTCGAAATTATAGTAAAAAAAGCAGGGCTTGAGCTTATTGGGTGGAGGAAGGTAGAGTCTGATCCGGATGTACTGGGAAGTAAGGCTAGAGAATGTATGCCAAATATTTATCAGGCATTTATAAAAAGACCTGAAAATATAAAGGAAGATCTGGATTTTGACCGCAAGCTTTACATAGTTCGAAGAGAATATGAGCAAAGCTGCGTAAACACCTACGTTCCTTCACTGTCATGCAGAACTATAGTTTATAAGGGAATGTTTTTGGTAGACCAGCTTCGTACATTCTTTAAGGACCTTACAGATCCTGATTTTGAATCAGCAATCGCCATGGTACACTCCAGATTTTCAACAAATACCATGCCTAGTTGGAACAGAGCACATCCTAACAGATTCCTGGTGCATAATGGTGAGATTAATACTATCAAGGGAAATGCAGATAAAATGCTTGCAAGAGCTGAAACCATGCATACAAATCTTTTTTCAGATGAAGATATGACTAAAGTACTTCCTGTTATAAGCCAGAGTGGTTCTGACTCTGCTATGATGGATAATGTACTTGAGTTTCTTTTAATGAGCGGTTTAGAGCTTCCTTTTGCTATTTCTGTCATGATACCGGAACCATGGGCACATAACGAAACATTATCCCAGGAAGAAAGGGATTTTTATCAGTATTACGCAACCATGATGGAGCCTTGGGACGGTCCTGCCTCCATACTTTTTTCAGATGGAGATATAATGGGTGCTATACTTGATCGTAACGGTCTTCGTCCTTCCAGATATTATGTTATGGATGATGGAAGACTGATTCTTTCATCAGAGGTTGGTGTATTACCGTTAGATGAAAGTCATATAGTATGTAAAGAGAGACTTCATCCGGGAAAGCTCCTTCTGGTAGATACTAAAAAGAAAAAGATTATCTTAGATAAGGATATAAAAGAAAAGTATGCTAATCAATCTCCTTACGGAGAGTGGCTTGACTCTAATCTGACGAATTTATCGGATTTAAAAATACCAAATAAAAAGGTACCTGAAATCTCAGGAGAACATAGAAAAAGACTACAAAAAGCATTTGGCTATACATGGGAAAACTACCATGATGGTATACTAAGTATGGCTTTAAATGGATCGGAAAAGCTCGGTTCTATGGGCGTTGATACACCTATAGCAGCCCTTTCCGATGAGTATCAGCCACTATTTTACTATTTTAAACAGCTTTTTGCTCAGGTTACAAATCCTCCTATAGATGCGCAAAGAGAAAAAATAGTTACATCTACAGCTGTTTACGTCGGAAAAAACGGAAATCTTTTAGAAGAAAAGAAAGAGAATTGTCAGGTACTTAAGATAAATAATCCGATTCTTACAGACTTAGATATCCTTAAGATTGAGAATATGAAGAAGGATGGCTTTAAGGTTTCCAGGGTTTCAACTCTTTATTATAAGAGTACCCCTATGGAAAATGTGTTGAGATCATTATTTGTTGAGGTTGATAAAGCATACAGAGATGGAGCCAATATACTGATTCTTTCAGACAGAGGAGTAGATGAAAACCATGTGGCATGTCCATCACTTCTTGCTGTGTCTGCAGTTCATAAGCACTTGGTGGAAACAAGAAAGTGTACTGCCATGTCTCTTATACTTGAGTCAGGAGAGCCTAGAGAGGTTCATCATTTTGCCACTCTCTTAGGATATGGTGCAAGTGCAGTAAATCCATATCTGGCACATGCGACCATCGGAGAGCTTGTTGAAGAAGGATTATTAAATAAGGATTACTATGCAGCAATCGAGGATTACGACAAGGCTATACTTTCAGGTATAGTTAAAATTGCATCTAAGATGGGTATTTCAACTATACAGTCATATCAGGGAAGTAAAATATTTGAAGCTATAGGTATCTCAGAAGATGTCATCAATGCTTATTTTCCGGGAACAGTAAGCCGTATAGGTGGTATATGTCTTTCTGATATAGAAAATGCAGTAGACAGACAGCACAGCAGAGCATTTGATCCATTAGGACTTCCTACGGATCTTGAGCTTACATCTTTAGGAAGGCACAAGAGCAGAAGTCAGGGAGAAAAGCATAGATACAATCCTAAAACCATACATATGCTTCAGCTTTCAACACGTGAAGGAGATTATAATAAGTTTAAAGCTTATACTGACATGGTTAACAGTGAAGATACAGGATATATAAGAAGTCTTTTGGATTTTAATTATCCTGAAGAGGGTGTAGCTTTAGATGAAGTTGAAAGTGAAGAAGAGATAGTTAAGAGATTTAAGACAGGTGCTATGTCTTACGGCTCTATATCAGAGGAAGCTCACCAGACATTAGCTATCGCCATGAATCATCTTAAGGGTAAGTCAAACAGCGGTGAAGGTGGAGAAAGTGAAGAGAGGATACTTTCAGCAGGAACAGATAATGACAGAAGCTCAGCTATAAAGCAGGTTGCAAGTGGTCGATTTGGAGTTACCAGCAGATATTTGGTAAGTGCAAAAGAGATACAGATTAAGATGGCACAGGGTGCTAAGCCGGGTGAAGGTGGTCATTTACCGGGTAAAAAGGTATATCCATGGGTTGCAAAGACCAGACACTCAACACCGGGCGTAAGTCTTATATCTCCACCGCCACATCATGATATCTACTCTATCGAAGATTTGGCGCAGCTTATATATGACCTTAAGTGCTCAAATAAGGACGCCAGAATTTCTGTTAAACTCGTTTCTGAAGCGGGAGTTGGTACTGTTGCTGCAGGTGTTGCAAAAGCAGGTGCAGGCGTGGTACTTATCTCAGGCTATGATGGAGGAACGGGAGCAGCTCCTCTTTCATCCATCCATAATGCAGGTCTTCCATGGGAATTAGGACTTGCAGAGACTCATCAGACATTAAAGGCAAATGGCCTTAGAAATCAGGTGATCATAGAAACCGATGGAAAGCTTATGAGTGGTCGTGATGTAGCTATAGCAGCAATACTTGGCGCTGAAGAGTTTGGATTTGCAACAGCTCCGCTTATTACCATGGGATGTGTAATGATGAGAGCGTGTCAGTCAGATACCTGTCCAATGGGTGTTGCAACTCAGAATCCTGAATTAAGAAAAAGATTTGCAGGAAAGCCTGAGTATGTAGAGAATTTCATGATATTTATAGCCAGAGAGCTTCGTGAAATCATGAGTAAGTTAGGCGTTAGAAGTGTATCGGAACTTGTGGGAAGGACTGATTTACTTAAGAAAAAGGATATACTAACAGAAAGTCAGAAAAGACTGGATTTATCAAGGATTTTAGTTCCGGTGTCCTATGAAAAACCAGTTCATAATTCTTCTGATATGTATGATTTCAAATTAAATGAAACAAAGGATGAAAAAGATCTACTCTCTTCTGCTTCAATAAAAAAGGCTGTTGAGACAGGTGAAAAAGCAGAAGCAGATGTTTTTCTTCAGAGTACGGATAGAACATTCGGTACCCTTCTTGGAGCACAGATTACCAGAAAACATCCTGAAGGATTACCTGAGGATACAATAACAATTCACGCCAAGGGTTCAGGTGGACAGTCCTTCGGAGCATTTATCCCGGAAGGACTTACCCTAAAGCTTAGCGGAGACAGCAATGATTATCTGGGTAAAGGTCTCTCCGGTGGAAAGATTGTTATAAAAGCTCCAAAGGAAGCAAAGTATGATCCTCATGAAAATATCATGGTTGGAAACGTTGCGCTTTACGGTGCTACTTCCGGAAAAGTATTTATAGAGGGTATGGCAGGAGAAAGATTTTGTATCAGAAATTCCGGAGCTATAGCTTGTGTTGAGGGTGTAGGTGAGCATGGTTGTGAATATATGACGGGTGGAATTGCTGTAATCCTCGGAAGTACCGGTAAGAACTTTGCTGCCGGTATGAGTGGCGGTATTGCTTATGTTCTCGACGAAGACAATAAACTATACAGAAACCTTAATAAAGAGCTCGTAAGCATGGAATCAGTTGAATTAAATAAAGATATACAGGAATTAAAGAAGATAATATCAGAGCATGTTAAGGAAACAGGTTCAAAAACAGGACAAAAAATACTTAATAATTTTGAGGATTACGTTTTGAAATTTAAAAAGATTATTCCAAATGATTATAAGACTATGCTTAAGGGTATAGCTCACTTTGAAGAGCAGGGCTTAGACCACGAAACCGCAAAGATTGAAGCATTCAAAGCATTTACAGGGGGTGAACTGTAATGGGAAAAACTACCGGATTTTTAGAATACACAAGAGTGGATGGAAATACAAGAAAAGAGAGCGTAAGAATAAAGGATTTTATGGAATTTCATGAAAGGCTTCCTTTCGAAGAGCAGAAGTTACAAGCTGCTAGATGTATGGATTGCGGAGTTCCTTTTTGTCAGGCCGGAGCGATGATAGCAGGTATGGCTTCGGGCTGTCCTCTCCATAATCCTGTGCCGGAGATGAACGACTTGGTTTATCGCGGAAGGATGGAGGATGCTTATAGGAGACTCTCCATGACACATAGCTTTCCTGAGTTTACTTGTCGTGTGTGTCCTGCACTTTGTGAAGCTGCTTGTACATGCGGACTTCATACCGCACCTGTATCTACAAAGGAAAATGAGAAGGCTGTTATAGAGTATGCTTACGAGCATAATCTGGTTAAGGAATTGAGTCCCGAAAACAGGACAGGAAAAAAGGTAGCTATCATAGGAAGCGGACCTTCCGGACTTGCTGCTGCACAGCTTCTAAACAGACGAGGTCATGATGTTACAGTATATGAAAGAAATGATAGAGTTGGAGGCTTACTTAGATATGGTATCCCTAATATGAAACTGGATAAATCTGTAATTGACAGAAGAGTATCACTTTTAGAGGAAGCAGGAGTTAAGTTTGTAGTTAATGCAGATGTTGGAAAGAGTATCTCAGCTGATAAAATTACAGAGGAGCATGATGCGATTATATTAGCTTGTGGTGCTTCGAATCCAAGAGATATTAATGCTCCGGGAAGAGATGCAAAGGGAATAAGATTTGCGGTGGATTTCCTTTCAGAAGTAACTAAGAAGCTTTTAGACAGTGATTTTAAGAAAAAGCCTTATGAACTTGTTAAGGATAAAGATGTAATCATTATCGGTGGAGGCGATACCGGAAATGATTGTGTGGGAAGTTCAATAAGACTCGGTGCAAAAAGCGTTACACAGCTTGAGATGATGCCAAAGCCATGTGAAGAGAGAGCTGATTCCAATCCTTGGCCTGAGTGGCCCAAGGTCTTAAAGGTAGACTATGGTCAGGAAGAGGCAATATATAAATTTGGTGAAGATCCACGTGTATATCAGACTACTGTTAAGGAGTTTAAAAAGGATAAAAAGGGAAATCTTAAATCAGTAGTTTTAGTATCACTTAAGAGTGAAAAGGATGAAAAAACCGGCAGGATGTGTATGGTTCCTGTAGATGGTAGCGAAAAGGAAGTTCCTGCTCAGTTGGTTTTAATAGCAGCGGGATTCTTGGGAAGCCAGAGTTATGTTACCGATGCATTTGGTGTGGAAACCGATGCAAGAAGTAATGTAAAAACAGATGAAAATAAATTCGCTACATCTAAAGAAAAAATCTATACAGCAGGGGACATGCACAGAGGTCAATCTCTGGTTGTATGGGCGATTTCTGAGGGGCGACAGGTGGCTAAGGAGGTAGACGAAGCTCTTATGGGATATACAAATTTAAGGTAAGCTTGTATATTTCCCTGTCTCGGCTTTAGTTTAGAGATTAGGGGCTCCGACAAAGCTAAACTTAAGTCAGAAATCATACTCTGACTGAGTCATAAATATGATTATAATCGGAAATGAGGTAAAAAAGGTGGCAAAATATATATTTGTAACCGGAGGTGTGGTTTCAGGTCTTGGAAAGGGAATTACTGCAGCGTCCCTTGGACGACTTTTAAAGGCAAGAGGATTAAAGGTATATGCTCAAAAGCTCGATCCCTATATCAATGTTGATCCCGGTACCATGAGTCCTTATCAACATGGTGAAGTATATGTAACTGAAGACGGAGCAGAAACAGATTTGGATTTGGGGCACTATGAGAGATTTATAGATGAAGATCTTACCAAATACTCTAATCTTACATCAGGAAAGGTTTACTGGGAGGTACTAAATAAAGAGAGAAGAGGGGAGTACCTTGGCTCTACTGTTCAGGTTATTCCACATATCACTAATGAAATAAAGGATTTTATATACAGAGCCGGTAAGGAGACTGATGCGGATATTATAATAACAGAGATAGGTGGAACCATAGGAGATATTGAATCACAGCCATTTTTGGAGGCTGTAAGACAGATATCTTTGGAAACCGGTAAAGAGAACAGTTTATTTATACACGTTACTCTCGTACCTTATCTTCATGGTGGTGGAGAGCATAAATCAAAGCCAACCCAGCACTCTGTAAAGGAGCTTCAGGGAATGGGAATTAAGCCGGATATTATAGTTCTTCGTTGTAATGAACCTTTAGAAGAGAGTATATTTAGAAAGATTTCTATGTTTTGTAATGTTAAAGAGGATTGTGTAATAGAAAACATAACTCTTGACAGCCTTTATAAAGCACCATTAATGCTTGAAAAGAACAAATTATCACAGGTTGTATGTCGTGAACTTGGTTTAGAGACAATCGAACCTGATTTGACAGAGTGGAGAGAGTTAGTTAACAGAATCGATAACAGAAACAAAGAAGTGAGTATAGGACTGGTAGGAAAATATGTAAGTCTTCATGATGCTTATCTTTCGGTTGCTGAAGCACTGACTCATGCGGGATTTGCACTGAATACCAAGGTAAACATAAGCTGGATTGATTCGGAAGAAATATCTGAATCAAATGTATCTGAAAAGCTTTCGGATGTGTCAGGAATTATAGTTCCCGGAGGCTTTGGAGACAGAGGTACAGAGGGTATGATTTTATCTGCAAAGTACGCAAGAGAGAATGATATACCTTATCTGGGTATATGCCTTGGTATGCAGATAGCTGTCATAGAATTTGCGCGAAATGTAGCAGGAATCAAGGATGCATGCTCAGGAGAGTTTCATGATGCATCGGATAATAAAGTTATTGACTTTATGCCGGGACAGTCTGAAAAGGTTTCAAAGGGCGGTACACTAAGACTTGGAAGTTATCCATGCAAGATAACGTCCGGTAGTCTTATGGAAAAGCTTTATGGAAGTACTGAAATCGCTGAGAGACACAGACATAGATATGAATTTAATAATGATTACAGAGAGCTACTGACTGAAAAAGGTTTGGTGCTTTCAGGACTTTCACCTGACGGAAAGCTTGTGGAGACTGTAGAGCTAAAGGAAAATTCGTATTACTTGGGTGTGCAGTACCATCCTGAATTTAAATCAAGACCTAACAGGGCACATCCTGTATTTAAAGGATTTGTAGAAGCAGCAATTAATCTTAAATAAAAGTGATTGTTATTAATTGAAATTATGTAGCCTCTTATGTTATATTATTAACTAAGAAGTAAATAATATAAAGAAAAGGATAAGGGGGGTTATCATGATTTTATTTATAAATGCCTGCGTAAGGAAAGAATCCAGAACAAAGAGACTTGCGGACTACCTGCTTTCAAAGTTTAATGATGAAATTAAAGAAGTCATACTTTCAGAAATTGATTTTCCATGTGTGAATGAAGCATTTTTAGAAAAAAGAGAATCGTATATTAATAATAATGATTTTAGCGATTCTTCATTTGACATGGTAAAGGACTTTGCAAATGCTGATATTATAGTTATTGCGGCTCCATACTGGGATTCATCCTTCCCGGCTTCCTTAAAGCAGTATATAGAACAGATGAATGTTATCGGTCTTACATTTGCATATACTGAAGAGGGTAGACCTTATGGGCTTTGCAAGGCAAAGAAGATTTACTATGTAACAACGAGTGGAGGAAAGATATTTAATTCGGATTTTGGTTATGGTTATATAAAGTCTCTGGCAGAGAATTACTATGGTATAAGCAATACTGTCATGATATCGGCAGAGGAACTAGACATAGTTGGTGCTGATGTGGAGAAGATACTTTCGGAAGCAGAAAAAAATATTGATTCTATATAAAAAACAAATACTTTTTAAAGAGTTTAAAGAGCCTCGGTTGTCTGTGATACCGAGGCTCTTTGATAATAATATTAAAAACCTTTGAGGAGTTTTTTTCTTTCATACATTTTTTGGTCTGCATGCTTAAATACGTCATTAAAATTTTCTTCATTATTAGGATCATAAATACTTAATCCACTAGCTATAGCAAGTTTTCCTATTTTGTTGTTTTCATTTATTATATTTTCGAAGCTTTCACAAAGCACAGTTCGATTTATGTAATCCTCACCTTCAAGAATTACGACAAATTCGTCTCCTCCAATTCTAAATAAAGGACATTTTTTATAGTGATTTGATATCAAATTGGCCATTTGTTTAAGAGATTCATCACCTACATCATGACCATATTTATCATTAATAAGTTTAAGATTATTTAAATCAAAAACTACCACACCGTATTCTGTTAGAGTTCCATCCTGTGTGCGTATTTCTATATTTTTTATGGCATCTAAATAAGCGAGTTTATTTGCTACACCTGTAAGTGAATCTATGTATGCAAGCTTTTCTTTTTCTTTGATTTCCATTTTGAACTCTTTGGTCTTATCTATATTTACAAATGTATGTATCATACATGATGTAAGAAGGCAACCAACTGAGTAAAATGGCATCAACGGAAATAAGGATTGCAAGGCTATAAGAGTTGTCATAATAAAACCGGAAAATGCAATTGTTCGGTGATTAGCTCTTACTTTTCCGTTTGCCTTAATGGATATTAGCATTGCATAAACAGACGTAATTAAAAACAGAAACATCTGTATGAACAATGTTACATATCTTGCTTGTCCCGGCACATACACCTTATTTTTAAATCTAAAAACAATTGGAATAAATAAGTTTATTATCAAAACGATAATTTCAAAAAAGAGTATGATCCGGCCTCCTAATATGAGCAAATTACCAAAGCGTCCTTTATTATCTAAAAAAGCAATAACAAATCTAGTCCATAAAAACACTGTTAAAACCATTGAGATAAAGTAAATAACAGTGGTGATGTAAGCTAATAATATTAATTCGTTTTCATATAAAACACCCCAAAAAATATCAGTAATAAAGTAGATTATAACGCTGCATAAAAATAAGCGATATCTATACTTTGTAATATTTTCATTAGTATTAGGTGTTTTTTTTAAGGCTTCAAAATTGATTATTATAAAAACCAATATTGATAATATACCAATGCTGGAATAGTACATACTTAATCGCTCCTATTCTTTTTTAAAAGAGTAATAATCAAAATGGATTATACTACATATATTTTAAAAATGCAATTGAGACTGTATAAATCGTGTATTTAATGGATATTCATGGGGAATCAGGGAGAAATATACTTGAAATTATGGAGAATCAGGAAGAAAATTCATTTGAAAAATAGGTGCTTTTAGTACGGACTACAAGTAATACAATCTTGAATAATTATGAAAACTATAGTAATATTTTATTAATGAATACTTGAATTTAAGTCCCGATCGTGAGACTAGGCATGAGATTTGCGGCCGTTTACGCATGGAGGTAATTATGCTTTTAGAAAATTATAAAGAAGATTTAGATTTATATATATCAAAACATTATGTGGAAGAATCAATTAATCTGGATGAAGCTTCGGAATCTATGTCGCTTGAAGGATCTTCAGAGTCTATGTCGCTTGAAGAACCTTATGAGTCAAGGGGGTCGGATAATGATTTAGATAAGGGGAAATTCGCTTCCAAAATAGCAGCGGGTATTATGAGTGCTCATTTTAGTGTGCCGCTGATTAGGCCTTTAAAAAAGGAAAATATTTTAGCAGATAGAGATGTAGAAGTGCCTCTGGCTGCTGCATCAGCATCCAGAAGTTTGGAAGATGTAGTAAATAATCTGGATAAATCTTTTATGGAGCTTGTATTTAATTTTGCAGATCAAAAGTGCATTACAGATGTACAATTACAAAAAAAGGCAAATCTTGATAGAAAAGCATTTTCTAAATTAAGATGCGGTACTACCAAAAATCCAAGTAAGCCTACTGCTTTAGCCTTGGCTATAGCACTCGAACTTAATTTAGATGAAACCAAGGACTTACTTTCCAGAGCAGGTTATGCACTTTCGCCCTGTAGTAAGCAGGACGTGATAGTGCAGTACTTTATCGAAAGAGAAGCTTATGATATATATGAAATAAATGTTGCACTTTATGAGCATGATGAAAAAACACTGGGTACGCAGGTGTAGAGATTTTTAGGATAAAATACTTTTATTGTTGGTATAGATATTTCGGATAATTGTCGCCTCACAAGTGACCATATGGATTAAATATTTCTTTATAATAACCTCAGAAAACAAAAAAAGACATCTAACATTGTAAAGGTGTCGATAACAAACTACATATGAAATGGAGGAATCATTATGAAGAATAATAATTTAACAGAAATCGTATTTATACTTGACAGAAGCGGATCTATGGGAGGATTAGAATCAGATACTATCGGTGGATTTAATTCAATGATTGAGAAGCAAAAGAAAGAAGAAGGCGAAGCTATCGTTTCAACCGTACTTTTTGATGATCAGATTGAAATACTTCATGATAGAGTAAATATCTCTAAAATCGAGAAGATGACCAATAAGGATTACTATGTTAGAGGCTGTACTGCACTGCTTGACGCAGTAGGAAGTTCTATTAAGCACATTAAGAAGTGTCATAAAAAAGCTAACGAAGACGAAAGACCGTCTAAGACTATCTTTATAATAACAACTGACGGACTTGAAAACTCCAGCAGAGTGCACAGCATAAGTGAAGTAAAGCAGATGATCAAAAAAAGAAAGAATAAGGATAACTGGGAGTTTATATTTTTAGGAGCCAATATAGATGCTATAGAGGTTGCAGGAAGCATGGGTATAGAAGCAAACAGAGCAGTTAACTTTGTGTGTGACTCTGTTGGTACAGCTCTTAACTATAAAGTCCTAAGTAAAGCTGTTTCACGCATAAGAGCAGCTGCACCTATGGAAGCAGGTGCAGCACTTGGTGAAGATGAATGGAAGAAAGAGATTGAGGAAGACTTCGAGGAAAGAAATCGATAGAGAAAGATTGGTGTCATACAATCTAAACACCCGATAAGGGCCTAAAATATCCTTAAGGATATCAGTGCTCTTATCGGGTGTATTTTTTGCAGGCTTGGTTAAGTGAAGTGAGTTAGATTTTTATTTTCTTATTATATGAAAACCCACCTTAATTAGAAAAAGAATAATGTTTGTCTCGTGAGCTCTAAATATAATATTATCATTGATAGAAATACACAAAAGTGATAAAATGTGAAAAGGTGGAGGTGAGGCGCATGTGTATTTCTGAATATGAAATCAACGAAGGAATTATAGGAATTGTAACAGCTGAGGAAGCAAGAGAGATAGACAGGATATCCATAGAGGAGATAGGGATTCCTTCGCTTGTACTTATGGAGAGGGCAGCGCTTGCTTTAGCTGACAGTATAATAGAGTATTGCGACGAGCGGAGTCGTGTGATAGCGGTCTGTGGGACCGGAAATAACGGTGCAGATGGTGTTGCGGCTATCAGAATCCTTAAAGAGAAGAGTAAAAGATTAACCTGTGATATAATTGTTGTCGGAAATCCTGAGCGCCATACACCTGAGATGAAGAGGCAGTTGGATATTGCAAAGGGATGTGGTATTATTCCATTAGATATTGCAGAAGTTGATTTGTCATCCTATGATGTAATTATAGATTGTATATTTGGTGTAGGACTTTCAAGGCCTGTAACCGGTATTTACAGCGATTGTATATATGATATAAATGAATCAGGTGCATGCGTTATCTCTGCTGATATTCCGTCAGGGATTTGCGCTACGACGGGAAATGTGCTTGGGAATGCAGTAAAAGCAGATAAAACCGTTACCTTTGGCCTTCTTAAAAGAGGATTGATAACCTACCCGGGAGTGTATTATACAGGTGAAGTAATAGTAGCAGATATTGGATTTCCATTAAATGCAGTTAAAAAGGTAAATCCGAAGACATTTACTTATGATACTAAGCTTTTATCAAAACTCTTACCTGTCAGGGGGAGCAGAGCCAATAAAGGTAGCTTTGGAAGGGTAACAGTTATAGCAGGGTCCTCTGATATGAGAGGTGCTCTTTACTTTGCTGCATCCGCCTCGTACCGGGTAGGATGTGGTCTGGTGCAGATTATAACATGTGATAAGAATAAAGATATTATCGCATCCATGCTTCCTGAAGCCATTGTTTACACGTGGAATTCAGAGCACAAAGAGCCGGATGAAGGTGAAAAGCGTCTTATAAAAGACTTCCTTGATATGTCATCTGCAGTAGTCTTTGGTCCGGGACTTGGAGTAAGTGATATGTCTAGGGCATTACTGAAAATAATTCTGGATTGGAAAGAGACAGACAAAGGAAGAGAGATACCGCTTGTTATAGATGCTGATGGCATCAATACACTTGCTGGATTTGATGATTTGTTTTCGATTTCAGATAAAACATCCGGT
>JAEEJA010000082.1 GCA_016281605.1 Lachnospiraceae bacterium | reverse complement strand
TCTCAGCAGCCGCCTGCTCAGCATCATGTTCACCTGATCCAACTATGTTCGTCTTGGTACTTTGGAATAAAATGTAGAAATTAATGCACAACAATAGCGTAAATATAACCATTGTTAATGCGAAAATCCAGATGATTCTTTTAGTTGATTTCTGCGAATACCCCAAATAATCAAACAAAAATCCTTCCTCCTCTTATGTCCAATGTTATGTATTATAACACCTTTATTCAAAATTCACAAGATAATGTATGTATTTTTTTGAGAAAGTACTAAATATATTTTCAGACATCCAATATCATACGAGCAATAAAAAAAAGTTTGTAAGAAAAAAATGCTCAGAATAATCCGAGCATCTTTTACAATATTATCCATATTATCACTTTTTATCTTTAAATGCAGGGTCTGTAGGATCCCACGTATGGCTTGCGCTAAGCTTCTCTGCCTTAGGTTTGTCAAACGGTCCCGGAGACTTCTTGCTGTTATAAATAACTACCTTTGTACCGACCTTACAATTATCATATATCCATTTGCAATCGCCTGCCGTCATTCTTATACAACCATGCGAAGCCATAGTTCCTAACCTGTTATAAGCCCCGACATTCAATGACTTATTATCTCTCTCTTTGTCATAATATACTGAATGGAATAGAATATCTGACGTAAGGTGCATACTCCACTGTCCCCAGCATGGTCCCATAAGCTCATGCCAGCGGAGCTTGTCCTTAATAGAAAATGAACCCGTCGGAGTATCTTTTCCCGAAGAACAAACGAATGAAACAACCGGAATCTTATAGCCTTTTATACCGTCCTTAGCATAGACCGTAACACAGCATCCCGATCTATTCACACGTATAGAGTAATTCTTCTTCTGCGATTTGGTAAGCTTATCTCTTACATCCTGTAAAAGCTTTCCGTCTTCCTCAAAATAATACTTGTATTTTCCGACATAATTCCAATCCGAATATGCCTCATAAGTCTTTTTATTAAAATAATACCTGTTACCGTCTTTATCCCGATACCAGCCTTTTTTGAGAGTATAATCGTCCTTTACACAGTAATAATTGTCATCAGCAGAAGCTACGCCTGTTTTTTCAAGCCTTGCCCCGTTACCCTCTCTGAAATAATAAACCTTTCCATCAACCTTAACCACTCCGGTCTCTGCATAATGATCATCATTAAAATAATATGTCTTCTTTCCTATCTTATGTAATCCTGTCTTGGTATAAAGCTTACCCTTATTGGAAAAATAATACAGCTTATCATCTATATCGTACCAGCCTGTGACCTTTTCTCCATCAACATAATAGCTTGTCTTTTTCTTATTCCATTTTCCATTAGTCTCATCATCTGTTTCAGTTTGCGCTTCTGTTGTACCCGGTACTTCCGTCGTACTAACAGGCTCAGCAACTATTTTGTCAGAAGAAGCTTTCTCCGTTGTCTGTTCCGTAGTTATGCTTTCCGTTGTACTCTCCGTAGAAACGACCGGCTTTGCATCAATAGTGATCTCTTTTGCACTAACCATAAGCGTTGTAACCATTGACAAACATATAACCGTTCCGGCAATTATCCCGCTACGAACCAATAAACGTCTCATTAAGACAAACCTCCATATTATTATGAAATATTGATTTCATATTATAATATGTGTTTTAGCTAAATTCAAGCACTTTACATAAAATTGGTAAAAATGCACTATTTTTTAATTTTAATTTTCTTAACAGCACTATATTTACCAAATCTTTTGCCGGTTCCGGCTTTCTTATACGCACGCAGCTTTACATAATATGTCTTTTTCTTTTTTAGCTTTGAAATGGTAACGGAAGTACCCTTCACAAGTTTTTTCTTTGATCTGCCAAACTTCTTTCCTGTCGAGTAAACCACCTGATAACCATTCGCCTCAGAAACCGGCGCCCAGGACAAATATAGCTTTCTTCCTTTTTTATTCTTTACCTTTAATCCCGAAACTTTACCGGGTAACGATACTGAATTAATACCGTTACGCTTTTTATACTGGTTAAATACCCATTTTCCTGCTTTAGAAAGGTCAGAATTTCCCCATCCGCTCTTCTTCCCTGTTCCAGCCTTTAACAGGGCGGATGACTCAGCCTTATTGCTAAGACTCCATGCAAAATAACTTATACCGTTTTCATCAAGCATATCAAGCCACTTCTTTGCCTCAGCGGTATCTATATTGCCGTCTCCCGAAGCCTCCGACAACCCGTATTCAGTCACCAGCACAGGCAGTCCCTTAGAAATTGCCGTTTTTAATTTATCCCTGTAGCTGTCCTTATGTGTAGATGCATAGAAATGAAGAGTATACATCACATTATCAAACTTAAGAGGATTGTCAGCCGCAATATCAACATCCTGTGACCATGTAGGAGTACCTACTATTATAACCGCATCAGGATCATTTTCCCTTATTACAGGTATGACATCCTCAGCATATTTCTTAATATCCGACCAGCTCGTACCACCGTTAGGTTCATTGCATATCTCATATAAAACGTTATCGTTTTCACTATATTTTTTTGACATCTCCTTAAAGAAGGCCTTAGCTTCCTTTTTATACTTATTGGGATTCTGATCATTTAACACGTGCCAGTCGATTATAACATACATATCAAGCTCCGTGGCTGCCTTAACTCCTGTATCGATCCGTTCCTTAAGCGTACTCTGAACCTGACTCTGCGACTCATTAGCGCCAGCTTTATCACAATAGCCGAAATATTCCGTAGTATACATAGCAAGTCTTACCGCATTAACACCATAATTATCTTTAAGTGTTGAGAAAGCTTCCTTTGAAATATACGGATAACCCACATCCCAATTGATACCGTGAGTACTCACTCCAAAAAGCTTGGCGTTCTCTCCTGTCTTAGAGCTTACAAGCTTCGTACCAGAAACCTTTAATGTCCCATAATCACTGACTCCGGCAGCACTTGCATGCACTACAGAAAGTGAAAATACAGCTGCAAGCATCACAACCATTAAACAAAGCCTATATTTAATATTATGTAAACTCATAAACCACTCCTCCATCCTCATATATTAAACTATTTAACTGTTACTATTAACAGAACTTTTAGCTTACAAAATGTCCGTCGCCGGCAAAATAATAAGATATTCCCTTAATGGTCTGAAGCCCGCTAAGCATTATTCCTTTATCATTAAAATAATATTTTCGGCCTTTTATCGTCTGCCATCCTGTCTGCATTACTCCTTTTTTGTTAAAATAATATTTTTTCTTTTTGATGGTTTTCCAGCCCGTCTGCATTACTCCTTTTTTACTGAAATAGTACTTCTTCTTTTTGATGGTTTTCCATCCTGTGTGCATTACTCCCTTTTTATTAAAGAAGTATTTTTTATTATTAATTTTTCTCCATCCGGTTAACATAATTCCATTTTTATTAAAATAATATTTCTTTCCGGAAATTGTATTCCAGCCTTTAACCGGAACTCCCTGCATGTTGAAATAGTACTTATTTCCATTTATAGTCTGCCAGCCTACAGTAAGCCAGACTCCGTTTTCATCAAAGTAGTATGTATTGCCATCTATAGTCTGCCAGCCGGTAAGCATTACTCCATCGCTGTTAAAATAATACGTTTTACCATCTATAGTCTGCCAGCCGGTAAGCATCACGCCTTTACTGTTAAAGTAGTGTTTTCCCGACCCCGATATATTTTGCCACCCGGTAAGCATTACACCATCACTGTTAAACAGATACTTATTGACATTTATAAGAACAAGACCTGTGACCATTTTACCATTGGCATCCAAATAATATCTGCTGCCGCTATAATCCAAGAAACATCCCTTCTGCATTACTCCGCTGCTGTTAAAATAATATCTGTCTCCGCCTATTGTCTGCCACCCGGTAAGCATCACGCCTTTATCATCAAAGTAATAGCTGTCATTTCCTATATCCATAAAACCTTTGACCGGTTTTCCGTCACTTCCCAGATAATATTTCTTACCATTCTCAATATAGAAGGTATCCTTTTTAAGAACTCCGTTTTCATAGTGAAGAACCGTACCATCATTACCTGCTATATCCCCATCATAAACAACCTTTACAGTCTTTTCAGCCTTAGGTCCCTCCATGGTTGTTACAGTAACCTTGACCTCACCCGGAGAAACCGCTTTGATCATACCATTAAGGTCAACCGTTAAGATACCGGTGTCACTGCTGACCCATGATCGTATCTTCTGATTAGTAG
>JAEEJA010000081.1 GCA_016281605.1 Lachnospiraceae bacterium | reverse complement strand
CGTGATTCAAAGAGATGTTTTACATCTCTTGGCTGCATTTAGCAGACATTTACCTATCCGAATCCAATAGTTAGCAAAGCTAACTATTCGCATCACTCGCGGAGCTTTTGTAAGTATAATTTGTCAATACCCCCACCTACGCTCTAGCTTAGAGGTGGGGGATTTCTCCGACTGAGTTAAACTTCATATAAAGAAGGGAATCTATATGAATACAAGATCAAAATATAAAACAAAACAAAGAGAAATACTGCTTGGTTATCTTAAGGATAAGTCAGGTGTTCACGTAACAGCAAACGATGTGTGTGAATATTGTAAAAATCAAGGTTCTTCCATTGGTCAATCCACCATATATCGTCATTTAGAAAGTCTAGTAGATGAAGGAATTATAAATAAATATATTATTGATGCCAATAGCCCTGCCTGCTTTGAGTACGTAGGTGAAGAAGTACATGAAGATGGAGAAGTGTGTTTTCATTGTAAATGTGAAAAATGTGGCAAACTCATACATCTCCATTGTGATGTATTAAAAGATATAAAGTATCATCTCTTTGAGGATCACAAATTTGAACTGAATTCTATGAGAACAGTGTTTTACGGAGTTTGTGAAGACTGTCAAATTCACACCTAGTACAAGGAAATTATTCCGTATGTATTTATGTTGATTTTTATACTATTTCTCAATCTTGAGAGAACCTATTAAATGCAATATATAGAATAAAAGAAGGGATAGCTCGGATGAACTATCCCCCTTTTTTATGATAAGTCAATAATATATTCTTATTCGAACGTTGTATCTTGTTATTATAATTTATATGTGGTATCCTATCTGTAATAGATTCGTATGTTTTATTTATTGCTATAAGGGGGTGCGTTATGAGTAACACTAAAACTAAGATTTTTCATCGGGAGGATTTTACTTTGCCCGATGCATATGAGTATTTAGAAGGAGAGTATATAGAGGAAATTGACTCCTTTGCCATGCGACTTAAACATAAAAAAACCGGTGCCCAATTTGTCTTTTTACCAAATGATAATCCTTATAAGTTATTTTATATTTCTTTTATTACACCGGTAAAGGATGATACGGGAGTTTCGCATGTATTAGAGCACTCTGTTCTCAGCGGTTCTCGCAAATATCCAACAGGAACATTTGAAAGGCTTAATTCTGAGTTAAGTGAGATTTCTGCAAATGCATATACTGACCCGGATAGTACAGTGTTTTATTTTGATGCTGTTCGTGATGATGATTTTTATAAGCTTTTGGATTTTTACCTTGATTCTGTATTTTATCCACTTGTATTGGAAGAAGAAAATATATTTAGAAGAGAGGGATGGAGGCTAGAAAGTATTGAAGACGAAGATGAGACTTATATAGATTTTAACGGAGTGGTTTTCAATGAAATGAAAGCTCATGATAGTAATTATTATAATAGTGCTCTTGAGTTCTTTGCTTCGAAATTCTTGCCGGGTACAGGATTCGAATTCAGATCGGGAGGAAAGGCATCGAGTATTCTTGATTTAACTCATCAAGCGGTTTGTGAGTATCATAAGAAATATTATACTGCTTCAAATTCTCATATTTACCTTTATGGAGATATGGACATATATAAAACTCTGAATTATATGGACAAAGAATATCTTTCCAAATTTGAAAAAAGCGAAAAAATCAGTATACCTTTAATTGATAATAAAAAGTCATTTAAAGCATATAAAAAGAAGATTAAAACAGTTGATGATGATGATAATACATTGTATATATATGGTATTCATTTTGATGGAAAGATGAGTATTAAGCAAGAGGAGATTTTTTTAATATTTACTGAAACCATAAATGCTATTATTAGAATTAAACTAAATAATCTCGGGATTCCAAATGATTATGTGAAGTGCGAATTTGATTTTACGGGACCACAGGATTATTTAAGAATTACTATATCCACAACTATAGAAGATGGCAGCGAAGATATCTATAAAGCAATCAGAGAAGCTCTATTTGGAGATGATCAGATCGATGAATTGTTTCGTGCAAATTTCATTGCTAAGCTTAACCGATATGAATTGTTTTTCTGGAATGAAATGAATGAATTGGATATAAAAGGAAAGCATCTTTACGGTATGATAAAGGAAAGGTGGTTATATGATGATTCTCTAATTCTAGATAGCTTTCAAACTTCAGATAATATTCAATACATAAAAAACAGGATTTGGGGAAATTGTTATAATAATCTCATAACCAAAGCACTTCCGAAAAAAAGTAGAGAAGTAATTATAGAGATTAATCCTGTTAGAGTTGATGATAATTACTTTATAAAAATGCTTGACGATAAGCTTTCTGTTTACCTTCATTCCATGGATGACGATCAGTTTGTAAAGTTTTTGGATAATGATGAGAAATACAGACAATGGGATTTAAATACATATTACATAAAAGATAATCCTAAAGAACTGGCAAAAAATAAAAAGCGCTTGGAAGAGTATGTTTATACGAGAAAGTGTAATTATAACAAACTTAAAAATGGAAAGATCAATTACTATCATGTTCCTATTAAACAAAGTAAGGTTGTATGGTTTTGCTTAAGATTTAATATTGATGATTTGAAGGATTATATATCCGAAATATCTTTATTGGTAGAACTCTATAACAGAGCTGATTTTGAAGATTTTAACGGGCTTAGTTGTGATGACGCAAAAATCTTTTTGACATATTTTATTAACATTGATTTGTATATAGGCAGTGATTATGACAATAAAGATACTAATAGTCATATTTTTATTGATATTTCAACCTGTGTTTTAGAAGAAAATATACCGGATGCAGTTCAACTTATATTCAGAATACTATTTGATTCCATAATTACAATTCCTTCTTTTGGTGATTTCTTGGATTATACTATGGAAAGCTTTAAGTGGGATATGATCAGTAATCCACTTGAGAATTCGGCTTCATTATCCGGAAAAAGCTTTTCTGAAACATCAAAATTAAAGTGTGCAGCATTTGGTTTAAATTATTATTATTTTATCAAAGACCTTTATAATAATGGACAGAAGGCCCATGAAGCTTTCTTTAAAAACTGCTTTACATTGATAAATAAAATATTTACGGATGAAAGGCTTTCGGTATTTTGTACTTCTACTGAGAGAGGTCTTGTATTACTTAAAAAAGCATTTCAACAAGATGCTCTTTCTAAGGCAAAAGCTGAATTAAACAGTAGTTTGAAAAAGTATTATGATGAGTTGATAGAGAATATTCAGGATTATTATTATAGAAATGATTTGAAAAAATGGAAAAAAATATATATTAAAAATTATAATAATAATGATTTAGCCTCTATTACCAAAACTGTAGATAAGTATGATGAAAATGAAGCGATCATTATTCCGTCTACTGTAAACTATATTGATTTTTGCGGATCACTCGAAACACCTGTTTCATATAGTGAATTAAACAGTGGAGCTTTCAGTCTTGCAGCAGCAGTTATAAAAAGGTATTATCTCAGAAGGGAAATACGTGAAAGAGGTGGAGCTTATAGTTATGATGCAGGTTTTAATATGCACGGACAGTTACATGTTACAAGCTATAGAGATCCGCATCTTAAGCGTACCTTAAATGTTATAAACGGAATTGGAGATTTCTTAAGGAATCTATATATTACAGATGATGAGCTTAATAAGATTAAGATAAGCTTTATCAGCGATTCGGAAAACTCTAGTGAGAACAACTGGTACGATATGGGAGAAGTAATGAACATAGAACAATTGCACTATCCGGATGACTTTACAAAGACCAGATATGAACAACTGATAAAGTGCACAGTAGAGGATTTACGTTCTCTTGCCGGCTATTTTGATGAAATTATAAGTAATGGAAGATTTATATGCATAGGTTCCAAACAATCAATAGAAAAGAGAAAGAATTACTTCGGGAAAATTCATGCAATATTTGAAGAAGAGGAAGAGGATAAAGACGAAAAGAAGAATAAAAAAAAATAGTATAATCTTATAAAACCGACAAAGCTAATATTTATAAAAAAGAACCCGGATTTTCTATCCGGGTTTTTTAAAAATAATCTTCTTGATAATTACACAACACCAAAGAGTCTTAAAGCTATACTAAGAACAAAGAGTATTCCCATAAAAAGAGGAATTCCCTTGACGTATACCTTGATATCTTCGGTACTCATGGTCATGTGGTAAAACATCGATACGCCTATATATCCCAAAAGTATCTTTAACCAAAGGTCTACGCCCTTAACTTCAAAACCGAAGTGCCAGCAAAGGTAAACTATTAAACCCCCTATATACATAGGAGCTGAAGAGGTGAGTAAGCATTGTAAAGCAAGCATTACAGCGTTGCCCCGCCCCACATAATTCACATGTCCTAAGCTGTTACCTTCCCTTTTAAAAAGCGCTAGTTCAGTAACGCGTGCTCCTGTCAGTACAGCCATGAGAGCGTGTGAAAGCTCGTGAAGCATAACTCCCGGGAAAAAAACATAATTAACAAGCACAAATGCAAACCACTCACCCGTAAAGAAACTTAACAGTGTAGCTAAAGCTTCTCCTAAGAGATTTATAGCCAAGCCTACAGCAATTATAATGAACGGAATAAGTATAGCAACTGCCAATGGGAAAAGCCAGTTGTTATGATACACATATAAAACTATTTCTTTTGCAGTCATATTATAATCATCACCCTCTTATATGTTTTTACAAGGCTAGTATAACACTTTTTATCAATTATTTCCATTGTAAATTATAAGCGAATTGTTATTGCAGATAATGTTTAATTGGTATAAAATCAAATAGAAAAATATTTCACGTAAAGATAGGGTTACCATGGATTCAGGAAAAATATCAAAAAGAGATTACATAAAAATAATAGCATTAATTACTATGCTTTTAGATCACACAGGTTTCATATACAAAGATATTCCTAATTACAATCCTGTGCTTTATGAAGTTTTAAGGTATATAGGAAGGATATCCTTCCCACTTTTTTGTATATGCTTGACAGAAGGATTTTGCTACACCTCCGACAGGTTTCGCTACGCTGTAAGATTATTTGTATTTGCAATTATTTCGGAAGTGCCCTTCGATATGTGTATGAATAAACATTATTTTTCGATTAAATCGCAAAATGTAATGTTTACATTTTTTTTATCTTTATGCATGTTAGTTTGTATAGAAAAAGTAAATGAGTCAAATTTAAAGATTATTTATGAAATAATTACAGTTAGCTTGTTTTCGCTTTTAACTTATCTGATAAAAACAGATTACTATATATACGGAATCGTTATTATATTTATATTGTATAAATTAAGATTATACTTTCCTTTTAGTTTTATCATGATAAAGGAAGAAAAAGCCAGGGATAATAAGAAATTCATTATAAAATATTTTTATTATATATTTTATCCTGTACACCTTTTGGTTTTGTCTTTTTTTAGATAAAAGAAAGTAGTAAAGGAGCTTTAACTCAGTAGGTAAATGTCTGCTAAATGCAGCCAAGAGATGTAAAACATCTCTTTGAATCACGGCGCGAAAAGACTCGCAAGCGAGTCTTGACAGTAGAAAAGTAGAGAAAAACGGAGAAATACTATGGATGAAAAGACACAAAAAAAATACATGGAATTGGCAATTGAACTTGCACTTGCAGGCGAAGGTGGTGTTAATCCAAATCCACTTGTAGGGGCTGTAATAGTTAAGGATGATAAGATAATAGGAAGTGGTTATCATGCACTTTATGGAGATCTGCATGCTGAGAGAAATGCAATAAAAAGTGTTCAGGATAAAGAACTCTGTAAAGGGGCTACTATGTTTGTGACTCTTGAGCCATGTAGCCACCAGGGTCACCAGCCACCCTGTGCACAGGCACTTATAGATTACGGAATTAAAGAAGTCTATATAGGATCTTCTGATCCAAATCCAAAGGTGAGTGGAAGAGGAATAAAAATGTTAGAGGATGCAGGTATTACCGTGCATACCAATGTACTCAAAGAAGAGTGTGATGCTATAAATCAGGTTTTTTTTCATTATATAACAACCAAAAAGCCTTATGTCGTCATGAAGTACGCACAGACACTTGACGGAAAGATTGCTTGTTACACAGGAGAAAGTAAGTGGGTTTCCTCGGAAGAGTCGAGAGCAGAGGTACAAAAACTCAGAAATAAGTATAAAGGTATTATGGTAGGAGTTGGAACCGTAATAGCAGATAATCCTTCCCTTACCTGTAGACTAGAGGGTGGAAGAAATCCTATTCGTATTATATGTGATACTAATCTGAGAACTCCTTTAGCATCTTTTGTTGTCGAAAGCACTGAGCAGTTTCAAACCATTATTGCCACAGGGTGCGATGATGAAGAAAGATTAGCGCTTTACAGAAAGAAAGGTGTAAAAATCATAAATCCGGGTTTGAATGATAAGGGTCATGTTAATTTAGATAATCTTATGAATTTGCTTGGCGAGATGGAAATTGATGGTATACTCTTAGAGGGTGGTGGAAGTTTAAATGAATCCGCTCTTGAATCAGGAATAGTAAATCATCTGATAACATATATAGCTCCAAAGATATTTGGAGGTAAGGACTCAAAAACTGCGGTTGAGGGTATGGGTGTAGAAAGCCCTTCAAGTGCATATATTCTTAAAAATCCTATTATAAGAAGATTAGGAGAGGATATAGTTATAGAAGGTGATTTCTAAAAGCATACTATAAAAACAAGAAAAATACGGTTGAAGATATGACTTTTTTGACCGTCTTGCATGGAAAAATGATAATTGAAATAAAAATTACAGGTGTAGTACAGGGCGTTGGTTTTAGACCATTTGTATACAGTAAAGCCATAGAAAATAACATAAAAGGTTTTGTCAAAAACAAAGGAAGTTTTGTTTATATTTTAGCTTCAGGAGATTACAAAAAACTTGAAGCTTTTTGTGATGCATTAGAAAGCGATAAGCCTTTAGAAGCCATGATTCTTTCTATAGAAAAAAATGTCTTGGAAAATATGGATTCTTTAGATGAAAGATTATCTGAAACTCATTTTTGTATCATGGAAAGTGAGGATGAAAAGCTCCTTGATACACTTCCAATCCTTGCGCCTGATGCAGGAATATGTGTTAAATGTAATGCAGAAATCCATGATAAATCAAATAGAAGATATATCTATCCCCTTATAAGCTGTACATCTTGTGGTCCCAGATACACAGTTATGACTTCATTTCCATATGATAGAGAAAGAACAGTATACAATTCTTTTATAATGTGTGAAAAATGCTCCAAAGAGTATAAAGCTATATCAGATAATAAAAACGACAGAAGACATCATGCTCAAACCATATCCTGTAAGGAGTGTGGTCCTAAGCTTTTCGCTTATAGCTTTTCAAAAGAAAAAAATATATATGAAAAAGATAATGAGAATTATAAAAAATCCAAAGTAAATACAGAAACATATGATAAAACTCCTTATGTTTTTATAGAAAGAGCAGCAAAAGTAATATCAGATGGAGGTATAGTTGGTATAAAATCAGTTGGAGGTTTCCAACTTTGTGCATCTGTGTTTGATGATGATTCCCTTAGGAGATTAAGAAGTATAAAACATAGAGAAAAAAAGCCATTTGCGGTTATGTTTAAAGATATGGATGAAATCAAAAAATACGCTTTTGTATCAGCTAAAGAAGAAGAATTACTTATAAGTTCGGCTCGACCTATAGTTTTGCTTCGTGTCCGAAATTCAGTACAGGATTCTTTTTCTCAGATTGTTTCAGGTGAAAGCAGGTATATCGGTGCATTTCTTCCTTCCATGGGTCTTCACAGTCTTTTGCTTGATATGGCATCTCCTCTTGTGGTGACTAGTGCCAATGACTCCGGAGAACCTATGATTACAGAGGATGAAGAGTTTTTAAATCGTTTTAATGTAGATTATGTTTTAAGTAATGATAGACCTGTATTATCTCCGTTAGATGACAGTGTTTTGTTTGTTATAAAAACCTCAGACGATAAAGAACATATACAGTTTATAAGAAGAGCAAGGGGATATGTACCTCTTCCGGTTATTACAGACTATGATACAGATGGAGATGTGATATTAGCTATGGGAGGTGACCTTAAAACCTGCTTTGCTATAGGTATGAATAATAGAATTATCCTTTCTCAGTTTTTCGGAGATATGATAGATGCAAAGATTCAAAAAAACTATCTTCATGAAGTTGACAGAATGCAAAAAATACTCGGAGTTTCAGTGAATTCCGTTGTTTCGGATGCACATCCATCTTATAAGACACGTATTATGTCTGAAAAAATATGTGAAGAAAAGAGTATAGTGCACTTTAAAGTCCAACATCATGCAGCACATATGGCTTCTGTTATGGCTGAACATAGGCTTAAGTCAGCCATAGGAGTTATACTTGACGGTACGGGTTATGGTGATGATGGATGCGTATGGGGAGGAGAAATCTTATATATCGGTGATACGTCTAACCGGGTAAAAAGAGTTTCTCACTTAAATTATGTAAAACTGACAGGTGGAGATAAGGTTAGTATTGATGCTGATTTGTGTTTGTCATCATATATGATCAATATGGGTTTTACAAATGAAGATATATTAAAGCATATACAGGATAAAGATGAATCTGGATTGCAACTCATAAGAAGTGCTCAAAAAGCTAATATTAATACTGTAAAAAGCTCAAGCACAGGTCGATTATTTGATGCTGTAAGCGCACTCCTGAATATAAGACATGAGAATACTTATGAAGGAGAGTGTGCCATAGCTCTTGAAAATAAAGCTTATAAATATATGTTAAACTATTACCCGGATGTTGTAACAGCTGTACAAAAAGGTGTACAGTATATATACTTAGATGATTTGAAAAAATCCCTGCACGCTGTAAACTATGTTGATGATAACAATGTAAATACAAATATCACTGATAATATTGAATATAATCTTATAAGTCAGACAGATATACTAAGATATGTGTATTTAAAAAGTTCTGAAAAAACAGCAGAAGAATTATCTTTTATAACCCACATGCTTTTGATTGCTCTTATAGAGGATGAAATTAAAAAAGCAAGTTTGAGATACAAAGAGTCAAACATAACTCTTGGCGGAGGTTGCTTTGCTAATCGTATACTCCTTGAAGGAATTATAGAAACTCTTCATCTATCGGGGTTACAGGCCTTTTGGAACAATCAGGTACCGGCTAATGACAGTGGGATTTCATTGGGTCAGCTATATCTGAATAATCATAAAAATTAAAGAAAAAAAGTGAAAATTTTAATCGTATTTCAGTAAAATTTGTGTTATAATAAACCTATCAATATACAGAAAACAACTAAATGAATCACATTTTACTCAGATTGTTTTTTGATCTCAAATTGGATTTATTGTTACTATTCACAGTCGTTTTGCCTGTGAAAGAAACGGTTTATTTTCGTCAATCATAATCCAAGGATGGAGGTAGGTATGGAAAATTTTTCTTTGTTATACGATGGTTTATATACACCTGTCCGATATAAGAATTACCGATATATGAAGGATCTTAATGTCGATGATATAGTATCAAGACTTAGCAGAGGTAAACAGGAATTTGAATTGGACAAGCTTTATAAAGAGCGCCTAAATAATCTCGATCATATATATTACAGACAGCAGATTTTCAGGGATATAGAGGACGAGGATGTTTATAACGGTTTTTCTGCATTTTCCACGGATATCGTGAATCTAGGTAAGGCAAAGGACTCAACTACCAGAGTTTATGATGAAAATCAGAGAAATTGGTATAAGATGAATGAAGTTTCTTTGTATGTCAAATTATCAGAAAAGTTAAATGATATCTTTAATAATTCTCCTATCGCATCAAAAGGATTATTAAAATATAAAAAGCTTATAAATGAGTATATTGCCTCTCCCGGATTTCAGGAAATGAAAAGCAGGCTTAATGAAATATACGATGAACTTTCGCAGATTCATTATACAGTTCGCATAAGGGGAAATGTACTTGAGGTATTTAACAAGCAACCAAAAGATGACTACAGTGATGTGATTGCTGAGACTTTTAAAAGATTTAAGCAATACGATACCGAGTCCTACCTTTATCACGGTTTCCAGCTTTCTATAAAGCTAAATGAAGCAGAAGAAAAGGTTATGGAAGGTGTTACAGCCTTTTATAAAAAGACTTTTGACAAATTAAAGCTTTATGCAAATAAGTATAATAGTTACGAGTCTGAGGTGATTCTTGATTTCTACAAAGAGATTCAGTTTTACCTGTCATATGCTGATTATATAAGAATGTTTAAGAAAAAGGGAATTAGCTTTTGCTATCCTGAATTTACGGATGAAAAGATAATAGAGATTGAAAATGGTATTAATGCCGCTGTTGCAAGAAATAATGATGTAGTAGTTACCAATAATTTTGAAAAGGATTATTCAGAAGATGTTTTTGTTATAACCGGTGCAAACCAGGGCGGAAAAACTACCTATGCAAGGATGATTGGTCAGATAATACATTTTGCACAGCTAGGTGTACCTGTTCCGGCAACTTATGTACGAATCTTCATGTGTACTGAAATCTTAGCCCACTTCGAGGTTGACGAGGATGTTGCTACGGAAAATGGCAAACTTAAAGAGGATTTAGTAAGAGTTAAGGAGCTTTTGGATGACTCTGATGATAAGAGTATATTTATCTTCAACGAAGTTTTTTCTTCAACTACTATGGAGGACGCGAGAAAACTCGGTGTTAACGTTATACGTATGATACAGAAGAAAGGTGCTATATGTGTATACGTAACATTTTTGGATAAGATAATTGCAGATGTACCGGGATGTGTAAGTTACGTAAGCGTAGTTACTGAAAACGGAGAGAGAATCTTTAAGATAGTTAGAAGGGAAGCAGATGGCAAGTCCTACGCTATGATGCTTGCTGAGAAGTATAATCTTCTTTATGAGCAGATAGTAAGAAGAGTTGTTGGATAGGAGGATATATGAAGGCGTTTTTGTTATATAAAGATAAAGATTTTAATTGGGATGAAAAGGAAGACGTGCACCAGAAAACCCTTATTCAGGATATGCAGCTTGAAGTGATTTTCAACAAAATGGCTGCGGGTAATAAGGATATTTATGATGTGGTTAAAAAGGTTATGCTTAAACCTCTATTTGACAAAGAGGAGATTGTTTACAGGCAAAAAATCTTCAAAGATTGTATTAGAAATAGGTGGATATTTGAAGAAATAGAAAAGATGCGAAAAAGTCTGGAGGAGAAACAAAAAGAAAGCGGAAGGGCCGGACTTTTATGGGATCATCCCGAATCAAAGGTAAGTATTGGTATAGAAGTGCTTACAACCTACATGGATGAGTTGAAGATGCTTCAAAAGATTGCAAATACCAAAGCCGGATCATTTAAGTCTTATGGATTTAGCGCCCTTTTTGAGCGAATCAGAGCAGAGCTTGACGATAAATTTTTTAAGGATGTAAAAGTGCAGCTTGAAAAGTGTCAATTTAGAGATGGAATAGAAATCGGAATGAATGTAGCGGAGGGACTTAAGTCTTCTGAGCATAAGCTGGTGGAGCCGGAGCCCGTTGTAAAAGGTTTTATGAAGAGACTTTTTTCCAAAGATAAGGGGATTACATTTAAGTTGGATTCTCCTGATGATAAGGATTCTATAACAGAGTTAAGAGAAAAGGGGTTAAATTCTATCGGAAATACACTTATGCAGGCTGCAGATCACATAAGAAACTTTTTTATCATGTTTGAGAGGGAACTCAATTATTATCTGGGTTGCTTAAATCTATGCGAGTATTTGCAAGGATTGGGTATGAATCTGGTTTATCCCAATATTGTTGAAAATGAGGTGGGAATAGTTGATTATTCCGAGCTTTGTGATACTGCCCTTGCTGTTCAAAAGCAATCAATAGTTACTGGAAATGATGGGAATCTGTATAATAAAAAAGCAGTTATCATATCCGGTGCAAATCAGGGTGGAAAGACAACATTTTTAAGAAGTATAGGTCAGGCTATAATTTTTACACAGTGTGGTATGTTTGTGACAGCATCTGCATTTACTACAGGTCTTTATAATGGGATTTATACACATTTTAGAAAGGAAGAGGATACTTCCATGAAAAGCGGTAAGCTCGATGAAGAGCTTATGCGTATAGATAAGATTATAAGAGTTGTAAAACCGGGATGCCTTATAATGTTCAACGAATCATTTGCATCTACTAATGAAAGAGAAGGTACAGATATAGGATTACAGATTTTAAAGGCTTTAGAGGATAGAGGTATACGCATCTTTTTGGTAACACACTTTTACGAACTTGCTGAGAGCTTTAGAAAGCAGGATCCTTATGCAATGTTTTTAAGAGCTGAGAGAAGGGACGATGGAGTAAGAACATTTAAAATATTAGAGGGATATGCATCTAAGACAGGCTTTGGTATGGATCTCTATGAACAAATATTTACATCGGAAGGGTAAATTGGGTTTTTAAGATATATGATTGAAGCAAAAGGACTAACGAAAAAGTTTATTCGACGGGAACAAAAAGGAAAAAAAGAAGAGTTTGCTGCCGTTGATAATGTAAGTTTTAAGGCGTTGGATGGAGAAATACTAGGTGTTTTGGGCCCTAACGGAGCGGGGAAGACCACACTTCTTCGTATGCTTGGTGGGCTTATGAAACCGGATGATGGGGAAGTTGTAATAACGGATAAGGACGGCGAAATAGTAACCTACAAAGAAAAGAAAAAAGCTATGATTGGATACCTGTCTGAAAACACAAAGCTTTACAACAGATTTTCAATCAGAGAGCTTCTGAGAATATGCGCCGATATATATGGCTTTTCAGAAGAGTATAGAGACGAAAGAATGCAGAAGATAGAGAATCTTCTGGAGATGAGTTCTTTTATGGATAATAGGATTGAAAAACTATCTACAGGTCAGAAGCAAAGGGCGAATATAGCCAGGTGTCTTTTGCATGATCCTTTGGTCTACATATTTGATGAGCCGACTTTAGGGTTGGATATTATAAGCTCAAAGTCTATAGTTGACTTTATGAAACAGGAAAAAGCCAAGAATAAATGTGTCATATATTCTACCCACTATATGGAAGAAGCAGAATACCTGTGTGATAGGATAATAATGATATATAACGGCTGCATAATAGCAGGCGGGACACCGGAAGAACTTAAAAGCAAGACATCTACAAGCAATTTGAGAGATTCATTTTTTAATATCATAGAGTAGCTGCACTAGTTCACCGGATGAAAAGAAATAGAGGAAAAGAAATTGAGTAAGCAGATAAAAGCACTTTATAAAAAAGAAATGATGGATGTACTGAGGGATAAAAAGACCGTACTTATCATGGTGTTTTTACCATTGATTCTATATCCGGTTTTATTTATCCTGGTTTTGCAGGTTGTAGAGATTATAAGCACATCCCGTCAGACTAATATATATAATTATGCTGTCTATGCAGAAGATAAAAAAACAGCAAAGGAATTTTCGTCTGATTTCGATAAATATATAAAGAGTGATGATGATGGATATGACTATGAATTCAAGCTTTTAACTATTTCGGATAAGAAAAAACTTTCAGAGAATCTTAAACAGGAAAAGCTGGATGCTTACCTGGAATTATCTGAAAAAGATGATCAGATTTTTGTCATCATACACTTTTTGTCAGCTGTTAATAATTCCTCAAATTGTGCGAATTATCTTTCAGCCGAGTTAGGCGAATATAAGATAAAAGTTGCCAAGGAAAATGCTATTTCGCTTGGGGTGGATACAAATAAGGTTATCGACCCTGTGGTTTATGAAGAAAAAGATGAGTCTTCAGGGGATTCAACCATGGGAAATATACTGGGAAATATTTTCCCCTTCCTGCTAATCATAAGTGTTCTTATGGGGTGTATGTATCCTGCTATAGATACTACTTCGGGTGAAAAGGAAAGAGGTACCCTTGAAACATTACTTACGCTTCCCATCAATAACTTTGAACTCATAATGAGTAAATTCTTATCGGTAGCAACCATAGCGTTATTCAGTGTATTTATGAATTTGATTTCAATAGGCGGTATAGCGCTTTACCTCTATGCTACCATGAAGTCATTCAGCAAAAACTTAGGTAGTATACATCTTGTAAGCTTCATACCGGTACTTCTCATATCCATAGTCTGCGTCATAGTTTTTGCATTGTTTATGAGTGCTGTCTTTATGTGCATCTGCGCATTTGCAAAGAGCTTTAAAGAAGCAAACAATTACATATCACCGGTTATGATAGTAGTTATGCTGATAGGCTATATCGGATTTATACCCAATGTTGAGCTTAATTTTGAGATGTCTGTCATACCCATAGTTAATATTGTACTCTTACTTAAGTCACTTCTTGTATTTAAGTACGACATGATGCTGATAATCATGGTATTTTTTAGCAATGTACTTTATGCCGGGATATCGATTCTCGTGCTTTCATCCGTATATAACAGTGAGTCTATTCTCTTTGGTGAATCCGCAAGCGGTATAAAGATATTTGAAAGGCGTAAGAATATAAAAGAGAATTCGATTCCTACCGCTGCAGACGGTATATTTGTTTACCTGGTAGTTTTGATAGCAAGTGTCTACATAGGTGGAATATTAAGTACAAAGAATATATATATGTCCATTCTTATACCTCAGTTTTTTATAATGATATTACCATTTATCGCATGCAAGTATACAAAGGGAAATGTTAAGGAGGTATATAGATTAAAGCGACCGACGGTTAAGAATCTTTTTGCAGGTATCATCCTTTACTTAGGTTTTTTTGGGTTATCATATATAAGCGGAGACCTTATAGAAAGGGTGTTTCCGGGAAAGCTTGGAGGCGCAACCCAAGGGGTGACCGACATAACCTCCCAGGCACCGGTTTTTGTGGCATTTTTACTTATTGCATTCTTACCGGCGGTTTCAGAGGAATTACTTTTTAGAGGATATCTGATGACTGCTTTCTCAGGGAAATACAAGATGCTTCCGAATTGCGTTATAACAGCATTGCTTTTTGGTGTCATGCATCTAAGCCTTCCGAGGTTATTGCCTCTGGTACTTCTTGGATTTTGTAATTGTTATGCGGCCTACAAGTCAAAGAGCTTAATTGTATCGATAATTATGCATCTTATTAATAATTCATACAGCGTATTTGCCTTGTACTTCTCGGATAAAATCAGTTTCATAGCTACAGAGGGACTTATGGACCTAAAAAGCTACATAATATGCATTGGATTGACGGTTGTGTGTATACCGGTTGGATTACTTATGTACAGGAAGAAAGAAAAATCTGTTCTTGTTTTATAAATCATAATGTGATATAGTTTATTAGATGATTTTGAATCGAACGAAACATCTTGAAGTGTCTTTTAATATATGTCTTAAAACAAAAGATGTTTTCAAAAAATATTATTAAAACAGGAGGCTTACAGTAATGATTGGAAATTACAAAGTGATTTCAGTATGTATATCCCGTGTACATGATACTTCAAGTTATGACTTTGTTAAGAATCTTAACAAGCAGCTTGCAGATAAGGGGTACAGGTTATTTATCTATAACCTTTGTAATGAGTTTGTTTGGGGCGAAAAGAAAAATGTTGAGGCAGCTGTTTATGATCTTATTGATTATGATACAACAGATGCTGTCATCATCATGGACGAGAAAATCAGAAACAAAGAGATAACAGATGAAATCGTTGCAAAGGCAAAGGAAAAGAACGTTCCTGTGGTTGTAGTCGATGGTGAGTATGAAGGTTGCACCAATATGAAATTTGACTACAGACATGGATTCGAGCTTGTAGTGAGACATGTTATGGAGCATCACAATATTACCGATGTACACTTTATGGGCGGTGTAGAGGGTAATCCATTTGCTGATGAGCGTCTCGATGTATTTAAGGAAGTCCTTAAAGAAAAAGGTATAGAGTTTAAGGATAGCATGGTAAGTAACGGACGTTTTTACTCCGAAGCTACAGCAGAAGCTACAGAGGAGATTATAGCTTCAGGACACATACCACAGGCTATTATTTGTGCTAATGATATCATGGCTATAAGTGTTGCCAATGTGCTTATAAAGAATGGTATAAAGGTGCCTGAGCAGTGTATAGTTACCGGCTTTGACGGTATCAATGAAATTAAGTATCTTACTCCTAGAATTTCATCTTGCTTCTGTAATTATGCTGAGATGGCTAATCAGGTTGGAAGCGTTGTTGATGCTATATTTGAAGGTAAGAAGTTTGAAGAGACAGTATATGTTTCACCTGAGCTTATACCTGCTGAGTCTTGTGGATGCTCATCTAATGAGGACGCTTCAGATTCGCTTAGAGCTATCAATACAAGATTTAACAATGCTATGGATGAAAACAGAAAGATGTTTGCTATCGTAGAAAGCATGCAGAACAGTCCTAATCTTAATTCAGCTGTTGAGTGCCTCGACTATGAAGAGTTTAGAGACTTAAAGGTTATTATAAATAAGTCCTGCTTAGACAGCTCAAGACTTCTTATAACACTCAATATCGAGGGTTCATATGAGGATGATATGTGTGTATTCTACGACGCTAAGGGCGAGAATCCATTTATCCCATATGATTTCCACAAGTCAGATATTATTCCTAATCTTGCTAAGTGTCTTGAAACAGGTTATCCTCTTATATTCAATGAGCTTGACTTTATGGGTGTTACACTCGGATATGTAGTATTCTGTTTCGATAATTACAGTATAGTAAATTATTCAAGAATATCTCTTGTTGTTACAGCTCTTCGTAATGCTGTCGGTGGATTCTCAAATGTTCAGTATCAGCATTATATAACCAAGAAGATGGGTGAACTTTATAAATTTGATCCACAGACAGAGCTCTTTAACCGTTTCGGATTTGAGCTTGAGTATAGAATTCTTCATGACAGACTTAAGAAGGAAGGCGGAAAGATTACAGCACTCTTTGTAGATTTAAAGGATCTTCAGTCTATCAATGAAGAGTACGGCTATGCTGCCGGTGATGATGCTATAGAAGCAGTTTCTGAAGGCTTAAAGCAGGCTGTTCCTGAGAATACTCTTTGTGCTCACTTCGGTGGAAGTGATATGATTGCAGTTATTGAGGGTGATGCTGATACAGATACTCTTATCTCAAAGGTTAAGGAATTTATGGATTCCTATAATGAAGAAGCAGATAATCCTTTCAAGGTCGAAATCAGTGCAGGAGTTTACAAGGTAGATGCTTCAGGTGATATTGAGTCAGATACTATTGTAAGAGAGTCGCGTAAAGCTTCCAGATAATTCATTATAAAAAAGATTTTGAGGAATAAAAAATGATTGTAAACAATCCTATTATTAGGGGATTTTATCCGGATCCGAGTGTTTGTTATGCTGAAGGAAAGTTTTATCTTATATGCAGTACCATGCAGTATTTTCCTGGTGTTCCGATTTTTGAAAGTGTTGACTTGGTTCATTGGAAGCAGGTTGGAAACTGTCTTACAAGATCCAATCAGATAGATTTGGATAAGATAAATGCTTCCGGAGGAGTATTTGCTCCTACTATTCGTTATCATGAAGGAAGATTTTACATGGTAACTACCAACGATACATATCATAAGAATTTTTATATTTATACCGATGATATCTATGGTGAGTGGTCAGATCCCATATTTGTAGATCAGGGTGGTATTGATCCTTCTCTCTTTTTCGAAAATGGAAAGACCTACTTCATGAGTAACGGTAATGATGCGAATGGAAAGGGCTGTGTGCTTCAGTGTGAGATAGATATAGAAACCGGTGAAAGATTAACAGAGTCAGTTCCACTTTGGAATGGTAATGGCGGTAGATACTTAGAAAGTCCTCATATGTATAAATTTGGTAATTATTATTATCTTATGGCAGCTGAGGGTGGAACAGAGTATGGCCATATGGTTACCATAGCTCGCGCATCATCTGTAAATGGTCCTTTCAATACTTACAAGGGTAATCCTATACTTACAAACAGAGATTTCGGAGGACATGAGAATCATATTCATGGTATCGGACATGCAGATTTAGTTACCAATGCTGAGGGTGAAACCTTCATGGTATGCTTAGGATTCCGTATTCAGAGTGATTGGCAGCCTTACCATCATCTTGGAAGAGAAGTGTTCTTAGTACCTGTAACATGGGATGGTGAATGGATTCGTGTCGGTGTTCACGGTCAGGTTTTTGAAAAGATGGAAATACCTGTAGACAGTATGTATGATGAATCCGCGGAAATGATGAATTACGATTTCAACATGCCGTTTGGTGATACAGACAGACTTCGTATGTCATATATCAGACAGCCTGTTCTGGATAATTATGATATAAAGGATGATTCTATCACACTTATACCTACAGAAATTAATCTCGATGCCACAGATTCACCAAGCTTTATAGGTGTACGTCAGTCAGAGTTTGATACAGTATTTTCTGTTGAAGTAGAAGCAGGTGTAGGCGAAGCAGGTATAACCGCACTTATGGATGAGACGCATCATTATGAGATTGCAAGGGTGCTTTTACCTGATAGTGAAAATGCTGAAATTATTACCAGATATCATATCGGAAGTGTTATAGGTATAGCAGGAAGATTATCTATACCTAAAGAAAAAAGTGTAAGATTAATGATTACTTCAGAGCCGGCTAACTACACATTTGTTGCAGTTGTAGATGGAGAGGAACATGTGCTCGGAACCGCTGATACCAAGCATCTGTCATCAGAGGTTGCAGCTGGATTTACAGGAGTTTTTGAAGGTGTTTATGCAACAAACGATGTTATAACAGGTATAGGTTCACATGTAAAGACTGACTCAAAAGATAAAGCAGTATTTACAAATCTTAAGTTTACACAAGATTGATATTTTTATATTATTAAAGAAACCAATAAAAGCCGTAAGTCGGGATTACTCCGACCTGCGGCTTTTTTATATCTTTATTTTGGATTTTATCAGGATTTCTTATGTCTTTCGAAATATCCTTTTGTTTCTGCTGCGATGACACCACTTAAAGCGAAGAGTGCTATCATATTCGGTATAGCCATAAGCCCGTTAAATATGTCGGCAATTGTCCAAACAGCCTTTACTGTCATGTAAGGACCGATAAAAACAGCTATTATATATAACCATCTGAATATAAGTATCTTCTTTTTTTGGTTTCCGATAAGATATTCAAGACATCTTTCTGAATAATAATTCCATCCCAATATAGTAGTGAAAGCAAAGAATATAAGGCATGTCATTAATATAAAAGCGGATAAGCCTTCTGAAAAAGGAAGACCATGTTGAAATGCATATATTGTAACATCTACACCTTCAAGGCCTGTTACCTTCCAAGCTCCGCTTAATACTATAGAAAGTCCTGTCATGGTACAAAGAACAATAGTATCTATAAATGTTCCTGTCATGGATACAAGACCCTGTCTTACAGGTTCTTTAGTCTTTGCTGCAGCAGCGGCTATAGGAGCAGAGCCCAGTCCTGCTTCATTGGAAAATATACCTCTGGCTACACCCTTTTGCATAGCGATAAAAATACTTCCTACCGCTCCGCCGGTTATTGCTTTTGGGTTAAATGCAGATTTAATGATTACTACAATGGCGTCCGGTATTTCTTTTATGTTGCATATGATAAGTGTTAAGGTAACAACTATATAAGCTATAGCCATAAAAGGAACTACTATTTCAGAAACCCTTGTAATTCTTTTTATGCCACCTATAAGTACCATTGCAACCAAGATACTTAAGATTAAAGAAGAAATAATAATCGCAATTGAATATTCTCCCAAAAAGCCGAGTGAAACAGTATGTGAATTATTTGGATCAAAAATAGTTTTAACAGAAGAGGAGATACCGTTAACCTGAGTAAATGTTCCTATTCCAAGAAGTCCTGCACCGATTCCGAAGATAGCAAAAAGCTTTGCAAGCCACTTCCATTTAGCTCCCATACCTTTTTCGATGTAGTAGAAAGGACCACCAAGAGAGTGTCCGTCTTTATCTACGTTTCTAAACTTAATAGCAAGAAGTCCTTCTGCGTACTTAGTTGCCATTCCAAGAAGTGCAGCTACCTCCATCCAAAAGAGTGCTCCCGGACCTCCGGCGGTTATTGCTGTAGCAACACCTACTATATTTCCTGTTCCTATAGTTGCGGATAGTGCGGTACAAAGTGCACCAAATGATGTTACTTCACCTTCTCCATCCTCTTCGTTTTGAACCATCCACTTTAAGGCCAGAGGAAGGCGTCTTATCTGTAGAAAACCCAGGCGAATGGTTAAAAGCAGTCCGCCTATAATAATCAGAAGTATAAGGGGGGCTCCCCATACTACATTATCAATGAAAGATAGAAATATATTAATATCAAAGTTGCCCATTTTTATTAAAACTCCTTTAGTTATTGCCTAAGTATTATATGTTTATATTTTCAAAAAGTAAACAGATAAATAAAAAGTTATAAAAAGTGTTTACATTTTAAAAAAAGAAGTTTATAATGCAAAATGATAAAAAAATCTATGACGAGAGGACAGTAGTGAGACTGTATTATCTACAGAGAGGGATCAAGTATGCTGAGAGATCCGTGTTAATCTTTTTCATGAAAACCACCTCTTAACAGAGACCTAATAAGGTACGGTGATTCCGTTATAATCATTTTTAAAGAGCTGGATTTTAAATCCGGAACTACGGGTGGAACCGCGGAGTATATGATATTTCGTCCCTGGAGCAAGATGTATGACTGCTTCGGGGACTTTTCTTTTTACCGCAGAGTCGTCGAAGAGGAAGATGTCAGCAAAGCTAACCGACGACTAGCGTGCGGGTAAGGTGCGCGTTGCTCGTACACTTCTTAAGTCTTTTAAGAGTTGTCGAAAAGCAGAATTGTCAAAAGAAAAAAATTACGAAAGGAAGTAAAAAGCATGATTATCACACTTAAGGATGGAAGCACGAAGGAGTATTCCGAGAGTATGTCAATCTACGACATTGCAAGGGATATAAGTGACGGCCTCGCAAGGGCAGCTTGTGTAGGTGAGTTAAACGGAAAGGTAGTGGATCTTAGGACCATGGTTACAGAGGATAGTACTCTTAACATACTTACCTTTGATTCGGATGAAGGAAAGAAGGCTTACAGACATACCTGTGCTCACGTATTGGCAGAGGCTGTTAAGAATCTATATCCGGATGCATATCTTACTATAGGACCATCTATAGCAGACGGATTTTACTATGATTTTGATATGCCAAGTCTTGATATGTCAGCTCTTGAAGAGATTGAAAAAGAGATGAAGAAGATTATCAAGAAGGGCGATAGACTTGAATACTTTACATTACCTAAGGATGAAGCTCTAAAACTTATGGAAGAGAGAAATGAGCCATACAAGGTTGAGCTTATTAACGACCTTCCTGAGGGAGAAACAATTTCTTTTTATAAGCAGGGCGATTTTGTTGAGCTTTGCGCAGGTCCTCATCTTATGAGCACAAGACCTATAAAGGCATTTAAGCTTACTTCCACATCCGGCGCTTACTGGCGTGGAGATGAAAAGAATAAGATGCTTACTCGTATCTACGGCACTGCATTTACAAAAAAAGCAGATTTGGAAGAGTACTTGGAGTATCTTGCAGAGATAAAGAATCGTGATCATAACAAGCTTGGAAGAGAGATGGATATCTTTACAACTGTTGATGTTATCGGTCAGGGACTTCCTCTTTTCATGCCTAAAGGAACAAAGATGATACAGAAGCTTCAGAGATGGATAGAGGATCTCGAGGATTATGAGTGGGGATATGTTCGTACTCGTACACCTCTTATGGCGAAGTCTACATTGTACAAGATTTCGGACCATTGGTATCATTATAAAGATGGCATGTTTGTATTCGGTTACGAGAATAAGGATGATATAGATAATGAAGAGGAAAAGAACAGAGAGATTCACGGTGTAGAAGATCTTGCTATGATTGAGAATGACTCTGATAGCGATGTTTATGCGCTTCGTCCTATGACATGTCCGTTCCAGTATTATGTATATAAGGCTCGTCAGAAAAGCTACAGAGATCTTCCGTATCGTATGGGTGAAACTTCTACTCTTTTCCGTAATGAAGAGTCGGGGGAGATGCATGGTCTTACCAGAGTTAGGCAGTTTACAATCTCAGAGGGACATCTGGTTTGTACTCCTGAGCAGATAGAGGACGAGTTTAAGGGGTGTGTAGAGCTTGCGAAGTACTGCCTTACAACTCTCGGTCTTCAGGAAGATGTTACATACCGTATGTCTAAGTGGGATCCGGAAAATGCAGATAAGTACCTTGGTTCAGCTAAAGATTGGGATAAGGTTCAGGATGCCATGAGAAAAATCTTAGATGACATAGGACTTGATTATGTGGAAGCAGATGGTGAGGCTGCATTCTACGGACCAAAGCTTGACATCCAGGCTAAGAACGTGTACGGAAAAGAGGACACCATGATTACCATTCAGCTTGATATGTTCCTTGCTGAGAGATATGATATGTATTATATCGATAAAGATGGCAATAAGAAGCGACCTTACATAATTCACAGAACTTCCATGGGTTGCTATGAGCGTACACTTGCATGGCTTATAGAAAAGTACTCAGGCAAATTCCCAACATGGTTATGTGCAGAGCAGGTTCGTATCCTTCCTATATCTGAAAAGTATATTGATTATGCAGATAAGGTATTTGCTGAGCTTAGAAAGAACGGAATAGATGTTACTGTTGATAAGAGATCTGAAAAGATTGGATATAAGATTCGTGAAGCTCGTATGGATAAGCTTCCTTACATGCTTGTAGTAGGCGCTAAGGAAGAAGAGGATAACACTGTATCGGTAAGAAGCAGATTTGCAGGAGATGAGGGAGTTAAGCCTTTATCAGAATTTATAGATATGATTACCGAAGAAATCAGAACAAAGGCAATCAGAAAAGAAGAACCTAAAGAAGAGCAGAAATAAATATTCCTCTTGACTTTTGTTAATAAGTTTTGTATTCTAAACTCTGTTATGTAGTTTTAAAAACTACATAGCGGAGTTTATTTTAGATTGGATAATATAAATAGAGAATTTTAAGATTTGGTTACTTAAAGAATGGAGAATACATATGAGTATTAAGTCGGATGACATTATATATCCATATATAGAAGTAGATGAAGGTGATGAGGGTGAGTTAAAAAATATCCGATTTAAAAACACGGAAAAGTTTAATTTTGCCTATGATATAGTAGATAAGCTTGCGGTAAAGTGTCCTGAAAAGACCGCTATGATACATGTTACCAACGATTTTAAAGAGCGTATCTTTACATTTTACGATATGTCAAGATACTCTTCACAGGTGGCAAATTACCTTTCTTATCTTGGTATAAAGAAGGGTGATCACGTAATGCTTGTTTTAAAGAGACATTATCAGTTCTGGTTTACTATATTAGCCTTACATAAAATAGGTGCTGTTGTAATTCCTGCTACCAATCTTTTATTAAAGAGTGATTTTGAGTACAGGCTTAAAACAGGTTCTGTAGATGCTGTCATATGTACAGCAGAAGGTAATGTATCCCGTGAATTAGATAAAGCATGTAAGAATTATAAAGGTCTTAAAGCTAAAATCATGGTAGGAGCCTGCAGAAACGGATGGAAGAGCTTCAACCGAGAAGTAAAGTTCTTCTCAAGACATTTTAGAAGACCTATAGGAGAGGATGGAGTAAGTGGTTCTGATCCATCTATTATGTTCTTTACATCCGGTACTACTGCCTACCCTAAGATAACAACCCATAGTTTTACATATCCCCTTGGACATTATGTAACTGCTGCTTACTGGCATCAGGTAAAGAGAGATGGAGTTCATTTTGCAATATCAGACACAGGCTGGGGCAAGGCTCTCTGGGGTAAGATTTACGGACAGTGGCTTTGTGAATCACCTATATTTACATATGATTTTGATGATTTTGATGCTAAGAACATACTTCGAATGATAGAAAAATATAAAATCACTACATTTTGTGCACCACCTACTGTTTACAGAGTCATGGTTCATCTTAAGCTTTCGAAGTACGACCTTTCGTCCTTGCAGCATGTAACTACAGCCGGAGAAGCTCTAAATCCTGAGATATGGAATAAGTTTTATAAGCAGACAGGTCTTAAGATATACGAAGGCTTTGGACAGACAGAAACTACACTTACCATAGGTAATCTAAAGGGAAGTACACCCATACCCGGTTCCATGGGTAAGCCAAGTCCTCAGTATGACGTTAGAATCATGCTTTCAGATGGTAATATGGCTAAACCAAACGAAGTGGGAGAAGTTGTTATATATACCGGAGAGAATGTACCTTGCGGCCTTTTCTCTGAGTATTACGGCGATGAAGATAAGACTAAGAGTACATGGCATGATGATTATTATCATACCGGAGACACAGCCTATATGGATGAAGATGGATATTACTGGTATGTAGGAAGAGTTGATGATGTTATTAAGTCAAGCGGTTACAGGATAGGACCCTTTGAGATTGAAAATGAGATTATGAAGCTTCCTTATGTTTTAGAGTGCGCAGTTACACCTGTTCCGGACCCTATTAGAGGTCAGGCAATAAAGGCAAGTATAGTTCTTGCTAATGGAGTAGAGGCTACAGATGAGCTAAAGAGAGATATTATGTCTACTCTTAAGAAAAACATAGCCTCTTATAAGTGGCCTAAGGTGCTCGATTTTACGAAAAATCTTCCTAAAACCATAAGTGGAAAGGTAAAGAGAAAAGAAATCAAGGAGTCTGACTGGAATACAGACGAAAAAAAAGATGCAAAGTAAATAGTTTTTTGTTATAATGTGGCTTATGAAAAGTAGAAGATGTACTTTTTATAAGTTACATTTGTTTATAGGAGATTTTTTTATGGAAAAGATAGTAATTACGGGTATGGGTGCCATAACACCTATAGGACATAATGTTTCAGAATATTGGGATAATCTTGTTAACGGAGAGTGCGGAGTTGATAAGATTACAAGATTTGATACAGAGGAACTTCCTGTGAAGATTGCAGGAGAGGTTAAGGATTTTGATGCATGTCAGTATATGACAAAGAAGCAGACCAAGGAAATGGCTCTTTACATGCAATATGGTTATGCAGCAGCCATGGAGGCGATAGAGCAGGCAGGGGAGCTTAGTGCAGCCCCTGAGCGCATAGGTATAACCGTAGGTACTGCACTGGGTGGTATAGCTCCTATTGCTGATACACAGCATGGTATAAGCACAGGAGAGCATAAGAAGGTTGGTCCGAGGTTTGTTCCTCAGATAATAGGAAATGAACTGGCAGCTCAGATTGCTATTAATAAAGGGTATCTTGGACCTAGTATGACAGTTTCTACAGCATGCTCTTCAGGTGGAGATGCAGTATCACTGGGATATATGTTTGTCAAGAGCGGTCAGGCAGATGTCTGTGTATGCGTCGGTACCGAATCAGCATTAAATCAGCTGTTTATACTTGGCTTATCATCTGCACATGCTCTTTCAACCAATAATGATAACCCTAAGGAAAGCAGTTGTCCATTTAATAAGGGTAGAGATGGATTCGTAATAGGCGAAGGTGGTGGAGCTATAGTACTTGAAACAGAGTCCCACGCTAAGAAAAGAGGAGCTCACATATACGCTGAGCTTGCAGGAAGTGCAAATTGTACAGATGGTTATCATGTTACAAGTCCGCATCCGGAGGGGATCGGAGCAGTATTTTGTATGGAAGAGGCTTTAAAGTGCGCCGGTATCGATAAATCAGAGATAGGTTATATCAATACACATGGTACTTCTACTCATGTGGGTGATCCTATAGAGGCCAATGCTATAGTTAAGGTATTTGGCGATAAAGCATATGATATTGCAGTTACTTCCACTAAGGGTGCTACAGGCCATATGATGGGTGCAGGTGGTATAACCGAGATTATTACCTGTGTAAAGGTTATAGAAACAGGTATAGTTCCTCCTACACTTAATCTAAAGGAAATTGATGATGATATTCCTAAATTAAATTTTGTTCCGCTTCACTCTATAGAGAAGAGTGTAAATGCAGCCATGAGCAATTCATTTGGCTTCGGTGGACAGAATTCATGTGTTGTTTTGAAAAAATATAATTAATGATAATTTGGAGGATTTATGTCAGAGTATAATGCTTATGAAGCTTTAGCGCCTATTTATGATGACTTTATGGATAATATATCATATGATACATGGTTTTCTTATATTCATGTTCTTCTTATGAATAACGGTATAAAGAGAGGAACCGTACTGGATTTAGGATGTGGTACGGGTGAGGTTACATGGCGCTTAGACAGAGCGGGATACGAAAGTATAGGACTTGACATCTCCTCTGAAATGCTTGAGAAGGCCAGAGAAAAGTGTCCGGATACTTTATTTATACAGCAGGATATGCGTGAGATGGAGCTTTTTGGTACAGTAGAAGCAGTTGTTTCTATCTGTGACAGTATGAATTATCTGGTTGAAAGACGTGATTTTATAGAAGTGCTTAAAAGAGTTAATAATTATCTTGAAAAAGATGGTATATTTATATTTGATCTTAAGACAATACACTTCTTTGAGAAAACAGTTGGAAACAGAGTTATAGCAGATAACAGAATCAATGCTACTGTTATTTGGGATAATGAGTATAATGAAAAAACATATATAAATACCAGTGATATTACTTTATTTACTCGAACAGAGGGTGAGTATTACAGAAAATCCGAAGAGGTTCATGTGCAAAGAGCATATACCTTAGAGGATGTACAATCAATGATACAGGAGGCCGGCCTTGAACTGGTTTCTCTTTATAAGGCATTTACAGGAGAAAAGGCTACTGAGGAGTGCGACAGAGTTTACTTTGTTTTGAGAGAGGGCTTCCAGGAAGGAAAATTATACGTTTAAATGTTTAGATCAAAGCGCGGTACAGTATTAATAATCATTATTACTTTAATTATTGGTATAGCCGCTTACTTTATAATGGCTGTAAAGGGAAAATCCTCTTTGGATGCAACAACTACAGCGGTTTTAAATTCTTATGGTTCTGAGCTTTTATATACAAAGCCTGACTTTTCATCCCCAAATGTAAAAGTAGATGATGATGAGGTCCATATAGAAAAGGGTACCATAGTCACGGTTTTACACGATGAGGGTGATTGGTGTAAGATTTCTTATATGGATGAATTCTTTAATCAAAAGGTAACAGGTTATATATCTAAGAGATATCTGATTGCTAAGGGAGCTACTGAAGGGGTTTTACACGCTAAAGCAATCAGTACTTCTGTTGTTTACAATGATCCCACCAGTGGAGGAGCGGTAGAGTATAACGGTGAAGATGTTGTGCTTTCGGAAGGTGACAGCTTTGATATTATAGGTAACTTCATGATTTTTGGAACAAAGTGGTATAAGGTGAAAGTGTCCAAAAAAGCGGACTCGGTTGTAGGGTTCATACCTGCCGGTACTGCATTGGCAGAATACCACATATCCATGGATGGAAGTATATATTCTACCGAAGGAGTTACTGTGTCAAAGGAACCGGGTGATTCTCCCATAACATATAAGAAAAACATTATTAAACTCCCTGCATATAATGATATTTTTATAACAGGACAGGTTTTATCTGAAGGGGAAATCTATGACCGGGTTGAGTTTGATTATGAAAATCTAAAGGTTCAAGGGTATATAAAAGATAATTATGTAATTGCACAAAATTTTGAGAAAGGTACACAAAGTGCATTTCTTAACTTAGATGAAGGCAACAGTTATACAGATTCTTATGTAGATGTTGCACCAAAGCTTAAACCTGATAAAACAGCGGAACCTGTAAAGAAAAACATAAAGCTTAAGCCGATTTCAGATAAGGAATTTGATAAATTATTAACAGCTGAGGGATTTCCTGAAGACTATAAGCATAAGCTATATGCTCTTCATAAGCTTTATCCATACTGGAAATTTAAGGCATATGATACAGGTCTTGACTGGGAGCAGGCAGTAGCAGCAGAATCAAGAGTAGGATTGAATCTGGTTCATGTTTCCCTTCCAAATGATTACAAATCCAAGGCTCCGGGAGCTTATGATGAAGAGAGTGGCTCTTACATAGCTTATGACAGTTCCACTTATGTAACTGCATCCGAGAAGGCTGTCAGATACTTTATGGATCCTCGTAATTTCCTTGATGAAGTTAATATATTTATGTTTGAGGATCTTACCTATCAGAGAGCTGTACATAATATTAAGGGTATAGAGACAGCTTTAAATGGAACTCCTATGCACCAGACTTCATTTAATTATAAGGATGGAAGCGAGACAAAGAGTAAAACCTATTCCCGTACATTTTTGGAGGCTGCACGTATTTCGGGAGTCAGCCCTTACTTCTTAGCAGCCAGAGTAAAGCAGGAGGTCGTTATTTCGCCAAGTGCATTTAGCTCATCTGTAACAAATTCTGCCGGATACTATAATTATTACAATATTGGTGCAGCTAACAGTACAGTTCCGGGAGGAGCGATAGCAGGAGCCATAAGCTTTGCAAGGAGTGGAACTGATTACATGAGACCATGGAATAATCCCTACAGAGGGGTTGTAGGTGGTGCGATGTTTATAGGTCAGAATTATATAAACATCGGACAAAATACCATGTACTTCCAGAAGTTCAATGTTACCAATGTTGCAACTTATAATCATCAGTATGTTGCTAATATCACTACCAATGTGGGCGAAGCTCAAAAGGCAGTTGAGGCTTACGGAAGTGGCGTGAAGAGCATGAATATAACCTTCAGAATCCCGGTTTATCACTCCATGCCTTCTACGGTTTCTGTTAAGCCAAGGGGCGGAAGTAATGTGGGAAGTACTATAAGGATATCGGATCTTTCGAGTAATGCTGCATCTGACGGTAATAATTCTCTTAAGAGTGTTAAGGTTTCTTACAGTGGTCAGTATGAGATTATAAGACCTTCTGAAACAGAAAAAACCATAGAAGTACAGGCTGCAGAAGGAACCCGATACATAAGGATTGCTGCGAGAGCAGCTAATAAAAATGCAAGTGTCAGCGGAACCGGTAGAAAAAGAGTTTCGGAAGGAACGAATATATTTAACCTGACAGTAACTGCTCAAAATGGTCAGACAAAAGGATACAGGATAGTAGTTAGAGTTCCTAAGAGCAGAGGAAAGAAAGATACTACGGATACTGCTTCTACACCGGCTCCTGCAAATGATGATAGCAATAAGACAGAGGTTACACCGGAACCAAAGGAGAGTGATCCATCTTCAGGTTCATCGGTTGGATGAAAAAGACTATAAAAATGAAAGGCTTTAAGAAATAATTATGAAAGAAAAATTTACAAGAAGTGCTGCACATGTGATAGAGAAGGCTAAGAAAGCTGCCGTATCACTTGGACACTCCTATGTGGGAACGGAGCATATACTTGTAGCTCTTATAGAGAATAAAGGTGTTGCTTCTAAGGTTCTTAAGGAAAACAGGGTAGATGTTTCAAAGGTTAAAGAAATAATCAGAGATATCTTAAGCTCTGATGGAGGAGTTACAGTAAAGGAGAAGGGTGAATTTACACCCAGAGCTCAGAGAATACTGGATAATTCCATTAAAGTTGCTCAGAAATACGGATTAGAGCAAGCCGGAACGGAGCATATACTTTTATCTCTTTTGTTTGAGAATGATTGTATAGCTGTCCGTATATTAAATACTATGAATATAAATGTTCAGAAGGTATATACGGATGCTTTGACAGCTACCGGTGAAGATATGACAGCAGCCAGAAATGAGTATCTGTCGGCAAAAAATAATAAGAAAAAATCTACAACACCTATGTTAGATACATTTGGAAGGGACTTAACTCTTGCGGCTGAAGAAGGAAGACTGGATGCAGTTCTTTGCAGAGATACCGAAACAGAGAGAATTATACAAATTCTATCGAGAAGAACTAAGAATAATCCATGTCTTATAGGAGAACCAGGCGTAGGTAAAACAGCTGTTGTTGAGGGACTCGCCATAAAGATAGTAAACGGAGATGTTCCTGAAAATATGCTTGGAAAGAGAATTATCACTCTTGATATAGCCGGTATGGTAGCAGGTTCAAAGTATAGGGGTGATTTTGAGGAGCGCATAAAGAGAGCTATAGCAGAGGCTTCAAAGGCTGGAAATATACTTCTTTTTATAGATGAGATACATACTGTTATAGGAGCAGGAAGCTCTGAAGGCTCAACCGATGCGGCCAACATACTTAAACCATCTTTGGCAAGAGGTGAGATACAGCTTATAGGGGCTACTACGGGTGAAGAGTACAGAAAGCGCATAGAGAAGGACGCTGCCTTAGAGAGAAGATTCCAATCAGTAGTTGTGGAGGAACCGAGTGTAGAGGATACCATACAGATGCTAAAGGGCTTAAGGCCTGCTTATGAAAAGCATCATAAGGTAACAATAACAGATGAAGCTGTAATTGCAGCAGCTACTCTTACGGAAAGATATGTAAGTGATCGTTTTCTTCCGGATAAGGCAATAGATGCTATAGATGAATCATGTGCAAAAGCAGGAATAAGAAAGTATATTCCATCCGCAGAAATAAGAGAGCTTGAAGAGGAAATTGTAAAGCTTGAGGAAGAAAAGGAAGAGGCTATAACGGATGAGGAATACGAGCTTGCAGGAAAGATTAAAAAAACTCAGAGAGAAATAGAAGAAAAAATCGAAAAGCTTAAGGAAGAACGCAGAGAAAACGAGGCTGATAATAAGGAATTTACAGTAACAGAAAATGAAGTTGCAGAGTGTATAGCAGGCTGGACAAAGATTCCTGTTCAGAGACTTCATCTTGAGGAAACTGAGAGGCTTAAAAACTTAGAAGATTATCTTCATGAAAGAGTTATAGGTCAGCATGAAGCAGTAAAAGCTGTTGCGAGAGCGGTAAGAAGAGGGAGGACAGGATTAAAAGACCCTAACAGACCTATCGGCTCATTTCTGTTCCTTGGACCTACAGGAGTTGGTAAGACTGAACTGTCTAAAACACTTGCGGATGCTGTTTTTGGTAAGAGTAGCGACATAATACGTGTAGATATGTCGGAGTACATGGAAAAGCACAGTGTTTCAAAGATGATAGGTTCCCCTCCGGGATATGTTGGGTATGATGATGGCGGACAGCTTTCTGAAAAGGTTAGAAGGCATCCTTACTCTGTTGTGCTTTTTGATGAGATAGAAAAGGCGCATCCGGATGTATTTAACATCATGCTCCAGATACTTGATGAGGGAAATATAACGGATTCACAGGGGCGTAAGGTAAGCTTTAAGAATACTGTTATCATTATGACATCCAATGCGGGAGCACAGAGAATAGTAGAGCCTAAGCACTTAGGTTTTGGCGTAAAGGATACGGAGGAATCCGATCATGAAAAGATGAAGGATGCGGTTATGGAAGAGGTTAAGAGGATGTTTAGACCTGAGTTTATAAACCGTATTGATGAGATAATAGTATTCCATATGTTAAATGAAGAGAATATCAAATCCATAGTAAGACTCATGCTTAAGGAACTAAAGGAAAGAGCATTTAATCAGACCGGCATAAAGCTTAAGTTTTCGGATGAAGCTATTACATACCTTGCAAAGAAGGGCTTTGACAGAGTATATGGAGCCAGACCTGTTAAGAGGGCTATACAGACCAACATAGAAGATAAGCTGGCAGAGGGTATAGTTGAAGGAAATATAAAGAATGATGATGAAGTCTTCGTAGATGCAAGTGAAGACGGTATTTTCTTTAAAATCAATTAAATGATAAAAAATAGTTTAATAAGTTCTAGCCATTTAAATGATTATATGTTATTCTAAAAAAAGTAAAATGATTGAGGGTGTAGATAGGATTAACTCACCTCATTAAAATAACAAGGAGGCAGACAATTATGGCTGTTATTGACGAACTCATACGCAAAGAGGCAGATGGTACTCTTAGTTTTGGTAACTATGAGCTCAAGACAAAAAGCAAATTATCCGATTTTGAGCACAATGGAGATATGTATAAGGTAAAAACCTTTAATGAGATTACCAAGCTTGAGAAGAATGGCTTATTTGTATATGAATCAGTTCCGGGAACATGTGTAACTAATTTCAAGTCAGATGATCAGGTTACTGAATTCAAGGTTTATGGAACAACAGATTCATCTATTACTATAGGCTTAGAACCTGAAACAGAGTACAAGGTGCTTGAGAATGGCACAAGCCTTGGTAAGATGAAGACAAATCTTGGCGGAAAGCTCGTATTAAGTGTTATTCTTGATAAAGACAGTATGTCAGAAATAAAAGTTGAAAAGAGCTGATTATGGCAAAAACAACTAAGAAATCCGTGTTTTTTTGTAAAGAGTGTGGCTATGAGTCATCTAAGTGGCTTGGACAGTGCCCTTCCTGTAAGGCTTGGGATAGTTTTACAGAAGAGAGAGTATCTCAAGTAAAGGGACATGATAGCTATATACTCAAGAAAAACACAAAACCTTTGAAATTATCACAGGTTAATATTGAAAATCAAGAGCGGACTCTTACAAACATAGGAGAGCTTGACAGAGTACTTGGAGGCGGCATAGTTGCCGGCTCCATGATACTTGTCGGAGGCGATCCCGGTATCGGTAAGTCCACATTATTATTACAGATGTGCAGAAATCTTAGCGAAGGTGGGAAAAGTGTTCTTTATGTATCGGGAGAAGAGTCAGCCAGACAGATTAAGATGAGAGCCGACAGATTGCCGGCTTTTAATAATGAAATGCTTATTTTAAGCGAGACAGACATAGAAGTAGTTGTTTCGCATATTAACGATATAAAGCCGGATGTGGTTATAATAGACTCCATTCAGACCATGTTAAGTACAGAGCTTGGACAGGCGCCCGGTTCTGTTGCTCAGATTAGAGAAGCAACAGGAGTTTTTTTAAAGCTTGCTAAAACGCTTCCGGTAAGTATATTTTTAGTTGGACACGTAACTAAAGAGGGCGTTGTGGCGGGTCCAAGAGTACTGGAGCACATGGTTGATACCGTTCTCTACTTTGAGAACGAAAGCGGAGCGGCTTACAGATTCTTACGTGCAGTGAAAAACAGATTCGGTTCAACTAACGAAGTCGGAGTATTTGAGATGCAGGGTGACGGACTTCATGAAGTTAAAAATGCATCGGAGTACATGCTGGCGGGAAGACCTGAGGGTGAAGCGGGTTCGGTTGTTTCATGTTCATTAGAGGGTACGAGACCTATCCTGGTAGAGATACAGGCGCTCTGTGCCAGAACTTCTTTTAATCTCCCCAGAAGAACAGCTACCGGAACAGATTTTAACAGATTAAATCTGTTGCTTGCTGTAATAGAAAAAAGAATAGGAATTTATGTAGGAGAACTTGATGTTTATATCAATATAGCAGGAGGCCTGAGAATTACCGAGCCTGCTATGGATTTGGCTATTATTGGTGCCATTATCTCAAGTTGCAAGGATAAGGAAGTTGATAAAAAAACCATAATGTTTGGAGAGGTTGGTCTTGTAGGAGAGATAAGAGCTGTCAATATGGCTGAGAAGAGAGTATCAGAGGCTGCGAAGCTTGGATTCTCACTATGTATCATGCCACAGGTAAACATAGACAGTCTTATGCTTGAAAAGAGTGAATTGAAGGATATGAAGCTTGTAGGAATCTCCAATGTAAAGGAATTGTTCAGATTATTATAGGATTAGTGTATGAAAGGAAGTAAAGATGTTTGAATATATTGCTCCTTGTCACTTCGGGCTTGAAGCAGTTTTGAAACGTGAAATAACGAATCTTGGCTACGAGATAGTAAAGACCGATAACGGAAAGGTTACATTTTGCGGAGATGAGGCGGCTATTGCAAGAGCTAATATTTTCATAAGAACCGCTGAGAGAATATTAATAAAAATTGCAGAATTTAAGGCAACTAACTTCGATGAACTTTTTGACGGAACTCAAAGTATAGACTGGAAGAGATTTATACCTGCAGATGCATGGGTTTATGTTAAGAAGGTTACTACGGTTAGAAGTCGTAATAACAGTCCCAGTGATATACAGTCCATAATGAAGAAAGCTATCATAACAAAGCTTTCGAAACAGTATAAAACTACGGATTTTCCGGAAACAGGTGATGAGTATCCTTTGAGAGTCACCATCATGAACGATATAGTAACTGTAGGACTCGATACATCGGGAGCTTCTCTTCATAAGAGGGGATACAGAAAGGCTACCGTTAAGGCTCCGATTACAGAGACTCTTGCGGCTGCACTTATTATGCTTACACCATGGAAGGCAGACAGGATTTTAGTTGATCCTTTTTGCGGAAGCGGTACATTTCCTATAGAGGCTGCTATGATAGGCATGAACATGGCTCCGGGTATGAATAGGGAATTTCAGGCAGAAGCTTATAAAAATATTATACCAAAGAAGTGGTGGTATGAAGCTGTAAATGAAGCTAATGACCTGATAACTGAAGATATCACTATGGATATACAGGGATATGATATAGATGAAACTGCTATAGAAGCTGCTATAGCAAATGCCCGGGATGCAGGGGTTTACGAGCATATACATCTTCAGAGAAAGGCTGTAAGTGAACTTTCACATAGAAAAAAGTATGGTTTTATAATTACTAATCCGCCCTACGGAGAAAGACTTGATGAAAAGAAAAATATGTCGAAGCTTTATAAGGAAATAGGGGAAGTTTACAGGTCTCTCGATGACTGGTCTATGTTTCTTATTACAGGCTTTGAAGACGCAGAGAAGTATATTGGCAGAAAAGCCGATAAAAACAGAAAGATATATAATGGGATGATGCAAACCAGATTTTATAGTTATATGGGAGCGAAGCCAAAGAGAAAAGCTCCTCTAAAAGAGGATAATGCATAGTCATGAAAAAGTTATTTGTATATCTAAAGAATTATAAATTGGAATGTGTACTCGGACCACTTTTTAAGCTTTTAGAAGCACTTTTTGATCTTTTTGTACCGCTTGTTATGGCAAAAATGATTGATGAGGGTGTTTCAGGTGAAGCAGGCAGTGTTATATTTAAGATGGGTGCACTTTTGGTACTTTTGGCTGTTATAGGGCTTACCTGCTCTATCACAGCCCAATATTTTGCAGCAAAAGCAGCGACAGGCTTTTCAAAAGAACTTAGAAGTGCGCTTTTTAAGCATATTCAGAAATTATCGGTTTCACAGATAGGAGAGACCGGCTCTTCCACACTTATTACAAGGTTAACAAGCGACCTAAATCAGCTTCAAGCAGGCATCAATATGGCTCTGAGGCTTTTTTTACGTTCTCCTTTTATAGTGATAGGAGCTGTTATTCTTTCTTTTACAATTGATATAAAAGAGGGATTTATCTTTGCTGTTATGATACCTCTCTTATCTATCGTTATATTTTCTATTATGTTAATAACCATGCCTTTGTATAAAAAAGTTCAGGCTTCTTTAGATAAGCTCACAAGAAGAACTGAGGAAAATATAGCAGGTATAAGAGTAATACGTGCTTTTAATAAAGAGGACGATGCTGTAAGAGATTTTAAAGAGGATAATAATCTTTTGAAAAAAGTACAGATGAAGGTGGGTAGTATAGCAGCTTCCATGAATCCTCTTACCTATCTTATATTAAATGCAGCTCTTCTTTTTGTGGTTTGGTTTGGAGGAGTGCAGGTTGAAATAGGTGGGTTAAAAACCGGACAGCTTATAGCTTTGATTAATTATATGACTCAAATACTTACAGAATTAATAAAGCTTGCTGATACCATAATTCTTACAACAAAGGCTGTTGCTTGCGGTGACAGACTTCAAAGTATACTGGATACAGTGCCGGAATTTGATATAGAGACAGGTGTGGATACAATAAAAACTGATTATGAGCATCTGCTGATATTTGATAATGTTTCATATACTTATCCGGGTGCTTCAGAGGAGGCTGTTTCTGATATAAGTTTTACTTTGGATATGGGAGAAACTATAGGAATTATTGGAAGTACCGGTAGTGGTAAGTCGACTTTGGTACATATGATACCCAGATTTATGGATACATCCGGAGGAAGTATCATATATAAGGGAATAAATATAAAGGATTATAAGATAAGCACGCTTAGAGGGTATATGTCCATAGTTCTTCAAAGGGTAAGTTTATTATCCGGAAGTATAAGAGATAATCTAAAGGTTAGTGCAAGTTCTGCTTCGGATGAAGAGATAATTTACGCACTAAAGATTTCCGAAAGCTATGAATTTGTTTCTCAAAAAAAGGGAGGGATTTCTTTTAAACTTACTGAGAATGCTAAGAACCTTTCAGGAGGTCAAAAACAGAGATTAAACATAGCTCGTGGTATAGTAAGAAAACCTGAATTATTAATATTGGATGATTGCTTCAGTGCCCTTGATTATAAGACGGATGCAGCAGTAAGAAAGAACTTAAAGAGCATGGGTTACCCTCATGCATCTATTATTGTTTCTCAAAGGGTGTCCACAATTTTGGACTGCGACAGAATAATTGTAATGGATGATGGACATATAGCAGGAGAGGGTAGTCACGAAGAACTACTTAAGACCTGCGATGTTTACAGGGATATATGTGAGTCACAGAAGATAATATCAGATGCCGAGGAGGAAATAGAATGAAAACAATAAAAAAACTATTAATCTTCATAGGCAGATCAAAGTATAAGCTTTTATTATCTTGTATATTTGGACTGATTAGAGTAATAAGCGCTCTTTATCTGCCAATATTAACGGCTCGTGCGATTGATTATATGATTGAAAACGGAGTCGATTTTAAGGGGATTAAAACAGAACTTCTTTATATGGGAATCTGTATATTGATTACAGTTATTTCCCAGTGGATAATGGGAGTGCTTAATAACAATATAACCTATAATATTGTTGAAGAGCTTAGAAATGCTACTATAGAAAAGTTGCAGAAAGTTCCGTGCTCGCAGGTTGATTCTGTAAAGTCGGGAGACTTACTTTCCAGAATGACAGCCGATATAGATAGTATAGGAGATGGACTTCTCTTAGGTTTTTCACAGGCATTTGTAAGTATTTTCACAATACTTATTACAATTTTTTTTATGCTTTCACAAAATGTATATATTACTATAGGAGTTGTAGTACTTACTCCCGTTTCATTTTTTGTGGCATCATTTATTGCTAAAAGGTCCTACAATATGTTTACCATGCAGTCGCTTACCAGAAGCGATCAGGTTTCCATGATAAATGAAATCATCCCTAATGAACAAGTTATACAAGCCTACTCCTATGAAGAAAGAGCTATAGAAAAGTTTGATGAGATAAATAATAAATTGTCTGACTATTCTTTAAAAGCTACATTTTACTCTTCAATTACAAATCCTGCTACTAGGTTTGTAAATAATCTTGTTTACGCAGCTGTCGGTATTACTGGTGTTATCTTTGTAACGAAAGGATTTATTACAGTAGGAGTACTTTCAAGTTTTCTTTCTTATGCAAATCAATATACTAAACCCTTTAATGATATATCAAATGTTATAACAGAGCTTACCAATGCACTTGCCTGCGCTAAAAGAGTTTTTGATTTTCTTGAATTACCTGAGATAGAGGATATCGCAGGGGAAGAGGATGCTGATTTTGAAAATTCATTTGATGGAACGCTTGCTCTTAAAGATGTAAAATTTGGATATAACGAAAATCAGATTATAATCGAAGATGTGGATATGGATTTAAGACCGGGACATAAGTGTGCAATCGTTGGACCAACCGGTTGCGGTAAAACAACAATTATTAATCTTATTATGAGATTCTATGAACCTATGACCGGTATTATTACATTAGGTGGTAAGAATATAAAAGAGATGAGCTTTAGAGAAGTAAGAGAGCATATAGGTATGGTGCTTCAGGATACATATCTTTTATCAGGTACTATAGCAGAAAATATAGCCTATGGAAAACCTGATGCTACTATGGAGGAGATTGTTGAAGCCGCTAAGGCGTGTTATGCCGATTCATTTATCAAAAGGATGCCTGAGGGGTATGATACCTATATATCAGAAACAGGGACCAACTTGTCAGCCGGTCAAAAACAGCTTATATGTATCGCAAGGGTTATGCTTAAAAAACCGGAGGTTCTTATACTCGACGAAGCGACATCAAATATAGATACATTAACAGAGATAAAGGTTGTGAAGGCTTTTGATAAACTTATGGAGGGAAGAACATCTCTGATAGTTGCCCACAGATTGTCGACTATTAAAAATGCAGACTGTATCTTTGTGCTTGATAAGGGCAGAGTTATAGAAGAAGGTAATCATGAAGAGTTACTTGAAAAGAAAGGATTTTATGAGAAATTGTACAAAACGCAGTTTGCATCATGAGCCGGTTAGGGCATATAAAATGCAAAAATAAAGAATGACATACAGAATATAAATATGGTATAATATTAGATGGTGCGTATAAAAAGGAAATATGAAAGAAAAGGTAAAAATCAGTGAGAAGAAGATATAATTTTTACGGAAGAGTTCAAGGGGTTGGATTTCGTTACAAAGCCAAATATACAGCAGATTCTTTGAGACTCACAGGATGGGTTAGAAATGAGTATGATGGCTCTGTTACCATGGAAGTTCAGGGTAAGGAAGAAATTATCGATCAATTGATCTTGTCCATAAAAAGGGACAGGTATATAGATGTGACAGATATGAATGTTAAGATTATATCTGAAGTTGAAGATGAAAGAACCTTTAAGACAAAGTATTAAAATTTTTTTTTCAAATCAAATGGAGGTTATCATGGGTTGCAAAAAAGAAAATCCGGGGGTTAAGTTAGGAAGAGGTAGTAAAAGAGTAATTTCCTGGTTACTCACTATAGCGCTTATTGTAACAGGAATAACTGTTTTTAACACCGGCCAACACGCTGATGCCGCAGGTAATTTAATTACCGTAAACGGAGTGATTGGAAACGAAACAGGAGATGTTTATCTCAGTCTTACTGTTGAAAAAACAATTCCCGCAAATACTTGGGGAAGTGGTTCTCCTGCTGTAGATCTTACACAGTATGCCATAAAGGTTGTTAATAACACAGGAAAAGTCATCAGTGATTGGAGTGTATCCATAGATACAGGTTCGGATCTTGGTAATAAGTGGAATGCAGGCTGGAATGGTGTTTCGGCTTCAGGTCACACTATCTCAATTGTTACCTTCAAGGGTACTGGTGATGAGGAAGAGTGGGATAATAAAACAATTGATATAGGCGAATGTGCAGATGGCATGGGGATGCAGGTTGCAGCGTCAGCTATCGAGGGAGCAAGTTATACTATATCTTATTATGAGGGTGAGTCAACCCACGATGCGGGTGTAGATGAAACTCAGACAGATCCTACTCAGATTGGAGAGAGTTCATCAAGTGTAAAGGCTACTATCACAAGCTCCAATATATCCGGAGATTATCATGAGTATTTTCTTAAAGTAAATAATAGTCTTTCTGTAAGCATAGGAGACTGGATTGTTAGAGTGCCTGTAAGCGGTATAACTTCAGCTGAGCAGTGGGGTTCATGGGCAAAGGTTAAGATAAGCTATGATTCAGAGTACCTGTATCTTACTCCTTCCAATTCCTCGGATAATATAATACAGGCAGGAGGAAGCTTTGGTAGTACAAGTGAAGGTGAATATAAGTTCAATTATAAAGGCTCATCTAATATAGATACCTCAAAAGCTGTTGTTTACTATGTTAAGGGAAGCTCAAGTACAGGAGCATTTGACTCTGTTGTTTCAGCTGCTTCGTCAGCAGGTGGGTCAGGTAGTAGTGGCAGCTCAGGTAGTGAAGGTGGACAGGTAGCAGATTCTACTACAAATCTTAATCTGGATGTAGAATATAATTACGCAAAGCTTTTACAAGATGTACTGTATTTTTATGATGCCAATATGTGTGGTACTGAAGTTGGAGAAAAGAGTGCATTTTCATGGAGAGATGATTGCCATACTGCAGAGAAATCAGTAACATATACAAGCGGAAGTTTCAGTAAAACCGTTGATGTGTCAGGAGGCTTCCATGATGCAGGAGATCATGTTAAGTTTGGTCTTCCACAGGGTTACAGTGCAACAGTTCTCGGACTTGCTTACTATGAATTTGGTGAAGCTTTTGATGAATTAAATCAAACATCACATTATAAGCTTATCATGGATTATTTCTGTGATTATTTTAAAAGATGTACAGTTTATGATGGAGATAGTGTTAAAGCGTTTTGCTATCAGGTAGGAGAAGGTAATTCAGATCATGGATATTGGGGTCCGCCTGAAAAGCAGACTACTGACAGACCTGCTTACTTTGCGGATAGCTCTAATCCTGCTACTGATGAAGTGAGTGTTGCCATATCTGCACTTGCACTTAATTATATAAACTTTAAAAACGAAGAAGATTTAAAGGTTGCTAAGGATCTATTTGAATTTGTAAAGAATAATAGCAAGACAGTTGCAACTCTGGGAGCTTCAGGATTTTACGCATCTTCAAGTTGGAAGGACGATTATACAGCTGCTGCAGAAGCTCTTTACATAGCAACGGGTGAAGCAAAGTATAAGACAATCGCTGATGAAAATTACAGTAGTATAAGCATTGGATGGGCTTTGTCATGGGATAACACATGGCCTGTTAGCTCTATACTTAGGAAGGATTATCCTTCTATGTACTCATTTGCTAATTATGGAAGTAATGTATCTGCTCAGGGCTTTAAAATTGTAGATGGATGGGGCTCTGCCAGGTATAATGCCAATAATCAGTTTGTGGGACTTTCTTATGATAAAGAAAAAGACATTTTCAATATGACAGACGGCTCATTTTCTTCATGGGCAACGGGTCAGATGAAATACTTACTTGGAAATAACAAAAGTAAAAGGAATTTTATAGTTGGTTATAATGAAAATTCAAGTAAATATCCTCATCATAGAGCAGCATCTAACTCGTCTGATTCAAGTGTAGTTTCGGCAAATCACTATACATTACTTGGAGCTTTAGTAGGAGGACCAAGTGATACTAACGACACATATAATGACCTTCAGACAGATTATAATTGTAACGAAGTAGCCCTTGATTATAATGCTGGTATAGTTGGAGCTGCTGCAGGACTATATCTGCTCCATAAGAATGATGTAGATGCTATTAATGATCTCGATACAAAGACAGATCTTACCTCTATCGGAATAAGAGAGAATAAATGTTATGGAATTGATTCGGAACCTGAGGAGGGTGAATCACCAAGTCCGTCACCAAGTGTGTCACCATCGGTAGAGCCGGAAGAGAGTGACAGTCCAAGTCCGTCACCAAGTGTATCACCATCGGTAGAGCCGGAAGAGAGTGACAGTCCAAGTCCGTCACCAAGTGTGTCACCATCGGTAGAGCCGGAAGAGAGTGACAGTCCAAGTCCGTCACCAAGTGTATCACCATCGGTAGAGCCGGAAGAGAGTGATAGTCCAAGTCCATCACCAAGTGTATCACCATCGGTAGAACCGGAAGAGAGTGATAGTCCAAGTCCGTCACCAACCGTAGTTGAGGATGAAAAGGAGAAGAAAGATGAGGCTGCTGCAGCTTCTGTTCTAGAAAAGATAAATACAATCGGTTCTGTAAATTATGAATCAGGTGAAAAAATTGCAGCTGCAAGAGAAGCATATGATAGTCTTACAGCAGATCAAAAGGCAATAATAACTGAAGATGAGTACAAGGTTCTTACAAATGCAGAATCACAATATCAAGCCCTTATTGAGGCAATAGTATCTAAAGAAAAAGCTGACAAGGCTGCAGCTAATGAAGTAGTAGAAAAGATTAGAACAATAGGAGAAGTAAATCTTGATTTGGAAGAGGAAATAAATGTGGCTAGAGATGCCTATAATGCTTTAACACCGGATCAAAAGGATTTAATAACCGCTGAAGAATATAAGATTCTTACTGATGCAGAAGCTAAACTGAAAGAATTAAAGAATAACCAATTACCAATTGTTTCACCATCCACAGAGCCTAATGAGAGTGATGAACCAAGCGCATCACCAAGTGCGACACCATCCGCAGAGCCTGATGAAAGTGATGAACCAAACGTATCACCAAGCGTAACACCATCCGCAGAGCCTAATGAGAGTGATGAAACAAGTGCTTCACCGAGTGCTTCACCATCTGAGGTTCCATCTGCTACACCTGCAGAAAATCAGAATGGAAGTTCTGCAAGTAATACTGTTACACCATCACAAACGCCTGCTGCGAACGTAACACAGGCTCCGGAAGAGGGAGTTAGAGATAATGGTGAGGAAGAGTCGAAATCTGCTTCTTCAAACAGAAAAATCGTAAGAATTAAGATAAGATCAAATAAAAAATATACAAAAAATATAATTCTTACTACAGCTAAAAGTGGTATGAGAGCTTCAGCTGTCAGGTTAAGCTATCCAAAGTCGAAGCTTGCCGTAAGAATAACTAAGGTGTATAATAGACGAGTTAGGTTAAGTATAAGAGCTAAAAGAAAAGAAAAGATTAATCTTACTCTTCGTAGTGGTAAGGGCGTAACGGTTGTTTCTATAACAGCTGTATAAAGTAAAAAATAGAGTATTATTTACCCGGGAGGCTAAAAAAACGGCCTCTTGGGTAATTGCATTTTAAACATATTTTTGGAGGTTTTTATGGCTGGTTCAACATTTGGCAATATTTTTAGATGTACTACATGGGGTGAATCGCATGGAAAGGCCATAGGAGTTGTGGTAGATGGTTGTCCTGCAGGGCTTTCTCTCGAAGAAGAAAAAATACAGATTTACATGGACAGGAGAAAACCGGGGCAAAACAGGTTTTCCACACAGAGAAAAGAGTCTGATTCAATTGAGATACTATCCGGAGTTTTTGAGGGTAAGACCACAGGAACTCCTATATCCATGATAGTCAGAAATGAGGATCAGCATTCTAAGGATTATAAGGATATAGCATCTTACTATAGACCAGGTCACGCTGATTATACTTTTGATGAAAAGTTCGGTTTTAGGGATTATCGAGGAGGAGGAAGATCTTCCGGAAGAGAAACCATAGGAAGAGTGGCAGCAGGAGCTATAGCACTTGAGGCTCTCAAGGAACTTGGAGTGCAGGTAACAGCATACACTTCACAGATTGGTAATGTAAAGGTAGACAGAGTAAAGGTTGATAGGCATAACATAATGAAAAGTCCTATATATATGCCGGATCTTGAAGCTTCACAAAGAGCTATGGAAGCCATTGACTTTGCAAGAAAAGAGTGTGATTCCCTAGGAGGTATGGTTGATTGTGTTGTGACGGGACTTCCTGCAGGAGTAGGAGAGCCGGTATTTGATAAGTTAGATGCTCGTCTTGCTCAGGCAGTTATGTCCATAGGTGCCGTAAAGGGTGTTTCCATAGGTGCAGGTTTTACAGTATGTAGCTCTAAGGGTTCAGACAATAATGATGAATTCACGGGAGATGACCCACATGAAAATAAGAGAGGAATGGTAAATTATTTCTTTGATGAAGATGGTAATCTGATTTCAAATATAAAAAGTACCAACAATGCCGGAGGTATACTTGGCGGAATATCTGATTCGGATCCCATTCTTTTATCGGCAGCATTTAAACCAACTCCATCTATATCTAAACAGCAAAGAACCATCAGTATATCAGGTAAAGGTATGGACATAAGTATTCAGGGAAGGCATGACCCTGTGATAGCTCCAAGAGCTGTGGTTGTGGTAGAATCCATGGTTGCATTAACACTTTTTGATTTACTTCTTACATCCATGACATCCAGGATGGATGCAGTAGTTGATTTTTTCAGATAAATCTTTTTATATTTATTGAAAAAATCATATTTAGGGATAAAAAAGGGAATAAATATTTATGAAAAAAATATCAAGTTTAATACTAATATTTTCTATCTGTATAACCTGTTTTTTTGCCACCGGTTGCTCCTTTTTTGATAGGCTTGGAGCTTATCTGAGAGGCGATAGCGTGGCTGATGTTAATATAGTTGCAACAAAAAGTGCTGTTAGTATTGAAAGAAAAGAAATAGACTTTGATTCTGCAAGAGGAGTTGCAATGAAGTATGTGGAAGAGTTGGATTTTGATGAGAAAATCGGGCAACTTTTTTCTGTAAATCTTGAACTTTTAGACAGTAAAAAGGGAAGCTATTATGAACATACCAAATTCAACAAACGCATGAAACAGACTTTAGAAAAGTATCATGTAGGAGGGGTCATACTTTTTTCCAGAAATCTTAGAAACAGAAGACAGACCACAAGACTTATAAACAAATTACAAAAAAATTCTGAGATTCCTCTATTTGTAATGGTAGATGAAGAGGGAGGAAGAGTTGCAAGGATTGGCTCTAACCCTGACATGCATACCACTACATTTCAAACTCCTTTTGTAATCGGAGAAAAGCAGTCTCCGGACTACTGCAAGCGAATGGGAAGCATAATAGCAACGGATCTTAAAGAATTAGGATTTAATGTGAATCTTGCACCTGTAGCCGATGTAAATACCAGTGAACTGAATTTGGAAATAGGAGATCGTTCTTTTGGTTCGGATCCTGAGAAGGTTTCGCAGTACGTTACAAATTTTGTAGAAGGAACCCAAGGGGAAAATGTATCGTCAACTTTAAAGCATTTTCCGGGACAGGGATCTTCAACCGGAGATACACATGTAACAAGTGTTGATATAGACAGTGATATAGCAAATCTCAGAAAGGTTGATTTTGTGCCTTTTGAAGCAGGAATAGAAGCAGGAGCGGACTTTGTAATGGTATCACATATTTCTGTAAGCAAGGTCACAGAAACCAACACTCCTGCAAGTATGTCAGATCTCATTATGAGAGTTATACTTCGAGAAGAACTTAAGTTTGAGGGAATATGCATAACAGATGCATTTGACATGAGTTCAATCACAGATTACTACTCAACAGGTGAAGCTTGTGTAAAGGCAATTAAGGCAGGAGCAGACATCATCCTTATGCCACACGACTTAAAGGAAGCCTACAGTGCGGTTTACGACGCTGTTAAGTCCGGTGAAATCGACGAAGCTATGATAGATGAGACAATTATACGTATATTAACAAAGAAATTCCAAAGAGGAATCATAGCAACTGTGGATGCAGAAGATGAAGATGAGTAAATGTAATTTAATATTTTTCTTGTGTTTTATGAAAAAAAGGTTATAATAACTCTGTATGTTTTGATTATGAGGTCATATGTACTTAAAAAGATTATTTATATTATAAGGAGGCATAAGTCATGAGTATGGACAGATACGTTAGTCCTTTATCAGAGAGATATGCTAGTAAAGATATGCAGTATATATTTTCTCCTGATATGAAATTTAGAACATGGAGAAAGCTGTGGATAGCTCTCGCAGAGACTGAGAAGGAACTTGGTCTTCTCAACGAATCAGGAGAACCTGCCATCACAGATGAGCAGATTGAAGAATTAAAATCTCACGTAGATGACATCAATTATGATGTTGCAAAGGAAAGAGAAAAACTGGTACGTCATGATGTTATGTCTCATGTTTATGCTTATGGTGTTCAGTGTCCAAAGGCCAAGGGTATCATACATCTCGGAGCTACATCCTGTTATGTAGGTGATAATACTGATGTTATAGTTATGACAGAGGCGCTGAAGCTTGTAAGAAAGAAACTTATATGCGTTATAGATGAGCTTTCAAAGTTCGCGGATAAGTATAAATCACTTCCAACTCTTGCATTTACACATTTTCAGCCTGCACAGCCTACTACGGTAGGTAAGAGAGCAACTCTATGGTGCCAGGAATTTGTAATGGATTTAGAAGACCTTGATTTCGTGCTTGATAACATGAAATTACTTGGTTCTAAGGGAACCACCGGTACACAGGCAAGTTTCATGGAGCTTTTTAACGGAGATGAAACAAAGGTTAAAAAGCTTGACAAGATGATTGCAAATAAGATGGGATTTGAAAATTGTTTCCCTGTTTCAGGTCAGACCTACTCAAGAAAGCTCGATACAAGAGTATTAAATGTACTTGCATCCATAGCTTCAAGTGCTCATAAGTTTTCAAATGATATCAGACTTTTACAGCACTTAAAGGAGATAGAAGAGCCTTTTGAGAAAAATCAGATCGGTTCATCTGCTATGGCTTATAAGAGAAACCCTATGAGAAGTGAGAGAATAGCGTCACTTTCAAGATACGTTATGAGTGATGTTACAAATACTTATTTTACTTCTGCATGTCAGTGGTTTGAGCGTACTTTAGATGACTCTGCAAACAAGAGACTTAGCATACCTGAAGGCTTTTTAGCTACAGACGGTATACTCGATCTTATGTTAAATGTAGTGGATGGTCTTGTAGTATACGAAAAGGTTATAAATAAGCGTCTCATGTCAGAATTACCTTTTATGGCAACAGAGAATATTATGATGGATGCCGTAAAGGCGGGTGGTGACAGGCAGGAACTCCATGAAAAGATAAGACAGCTGTCTATGGAAGCCGGAAAGAATGTTAAGCAGGAAGGAAAGGAAAATAATCTTCTTGAGCTTATAGCACAGGATGAAGGTTTCCCGATGACTTTGGAGGAATTAAAACAAAGTATGGAGCCTTCAAAGTATGTAGGAAGATCAGCAAGTCAGGTTACAGATTTTATAAATGAGGTTGTAAATCCTATACTTGAAGCAAATAAAGATATACTCGGTGTAAAAGCTGAAATTAACGTCTAAGATTTTACGAGAGTCTTTAATAAATAATTAACGGAGGATGAAAATATGGTAACTGCTATAGTTGGAGCAAATTGGGGCGATGAAGGTAAGGGAAAGATTACCGATATGCTTGGCGAGGAAGCCGATATAATTGTAAGATTTCAGGGAGGAAGCAATGCAGGTCATACTATCATAAACAATTATGGTAGATTTTCCCTTCACTTACTTCCATCTGGTGTATTTTATGATCATACAACCTGTGTTATCGGAAACGGCGTAGCACTGAATATTCCTTATCTTATAAAGGAAATCGATACTATCGTTAAGGAAGGCGTTCCAAAGCCGCATATACTTGTATCAGACAGAGCGCAGATACTTATGCCATATCATATATTATTTGATAGTTATGAAGAGGAGCGTCTTGGAAAGAATTCATTTGGTTCTACCAAGTCCGGTATTGCTCCGTTTTATTCAGATAAATATGCAAAAATCGGAATTCAGGTTGCTGAGCTTTTTAATGAGGATATGCTCAGAAGCCAGGTTGAAAAGATATGTGAGCAGAAGAATGTTTTATTGAAGCATCTTTATCACAAGCCTGAGCTTTCTGTTGACGAACTTATGGATACTCTTCATGACTACAGAGATATGATTGAGCCATATGTATGTGATGTTTCATCTTATCTTTACAATGCCATAAGAGAAGGAAAGAATATCCTTCTTGAAGGACAATTAGGAAGCCTTAAGGATCCTGATCACGGAATCTATCCTATGGTTACATCTTCCTCCACACTTGCTTCTTACGGAGCTATCGGAGCAGGTATACCACCATATGAGATTAAGAGAATTGTTACTGTTGTTAAGGCTTACTCATCAGCGGTCGGAGCGGGCGAATTTGTAAGTGAGATTACAGATGAAGTAGAGGCTGATGAATTAAGAAAGCACGGAGGAGACAGCGGAGAGTACGGAGCTACTACAGGTAGACCACGTCGTATGGGATGGTTTGATGCTGTTGCAACTCGTTACGGATGCCGTATACAGGGGGCTACAGAAGTTGTGCTTACTGTACTTGACTGTCTTGGATATCTTGAGAAGATTCCTGTATGTGTAGGTTATGAGCTTAATGGAGAGATTATAAAGGATTTCCCTGTTACACCTAAGCTTTCACAGTGCAAGCCTGTATTAGAGGTTCTTGACGGATGGAACTGTGATATCAGCGGAATCAAAAATTATGAAGATTTACCTGAGAATTGTCGCAAGTACATAGAGTTTATAGAAAAAGAAATAGGTGTGCCTATTAAAATGGTTTCTAACGGACCTAAGAGAGAGGATATCATCTATAAGCAGTAAAACAGGTAATTGATATATATAAAACAAAGGATCTGTGCGCATGAATTATAGTGAACGTAGTATAAAGGAAAAGCAAAAAAGCTTTCATAACCGGAGTATAGTCAACACTATTTACAGTATAGTGGGGTTAATTGTGGCTTTTTTGATGCTTTACATGTTTGCTAGTGTTGCGACCAGGTCCTTTATATCTTTTGTGCAATTTATAAAGGATATCCCCAATATTACAGCCATGAACTTTCGGCAGGATGGTACGCCTTCTACGGTTCTCGATATAAAAGGCGGTCAGATACAGTCTCTTTCCGATTCTTATGGCGATAATACTTATGTATCAATTGATGAAATATCAACAAAGGCACAGGATGTATTTGTAGCATATTTAGATCCTGACTTTTATGAAGCCACTGAGTTGAATGCAGATTCCATGATGAGAGAGATGTACTCCGAGTATACGGAAGAGTACACAGAAGAATTTGATGAGAATTATGCTCAAACAGGCTTAAAGTACAACAGAAGCATATCTCAAAGATTGCTTCAAAATCAGTTCTTTTTTGTGAAAAGTGAGACTGATTTTTTGCAGGATGTTAAGGATTATATAAGAGAACAGGCATGGTCTATGCAGATGCATCAGAATGTCAAAAAAACATCTGTATTGGAAATGTTTTTAAACACTCTGAATTTTGGAGGAAATACTATAGGTATACAGGATGCAGCCAAGAGATATTTTGATAAAAATGCTTCTGATTTGACTATAGCAGAGGCTGCGGTTTTACTGGGAGTATCCATACATGCTGAGGAGTATAATCCCATTTCTAATCAAGAAAACAGTATGAAAATGCTTAAGCAGGTTTTAAAAGAAATGCAGAAGCATGATATGATTACTGAAGAAGAGTTTGTTGATGCTTTGGGTGATAATGTGTATGCCAGGCTTTCGCCAAATGCTTCTGAGAACAGAAATGCCAGCGGAGGAGCAAAAAACAGCTATGTTGATTCTCTGGTTCGCTCATGTATATCTGATTTGATGAATAAAAATAACCTTACCCAAACTCAGGCCTACAATGCTATTTACAGAGGCGGGCTGATCATATATTCCTGCATGGATTCCGAAGCTCAGAAAATATGTAAAGAAGTTTTAAATGATGATAAGTATTATGATTATCCGGAAGATAAGGGGTATTATCTTGATTTTTCTATAGTGTGCGAGTATGACGACGGAACAAGTATTACCTTCTCTATGCCAGACTTAAAGACTTTTATTAAGTCTAAATATCATAAAAAAATAGACAGGTATTTTAAAGAAAAGAGTAAAGCCAAAGATTATATAGAGGATTTTAAAAAATATCTTAAATCAAATGATTACAGTATAAAGAAAGAAAAGGTAAGTTTATCGAAGCAACCCCAAAGTTCTTTGATTCTTATTGAAAACTATTCGGGTAAGGTTCATGCTATGATAGGAGGAAGAAGTCAGGATTACAGTGAGACACCTGTAAATAGAGCAGAGTACTCCTTAAGGCAACCCGGATCTGTGCTTTCGGTTCCGGCTGTATACACGCCTGCGCTTGATACCAATAATCTTACACTTGGAACAGTTAAGGATGATAGTGAATATACGATTCCGGAAACCAGTGATAAAGTAGAAAATGAAGACTCTGTTCATAAAGGACTTACAACCATAAGGGATGCTATAGTTAATCCAAACAATGTAGTTGCAGCAAAGCTTATGGAGGATATAACTTATGAAACATCCTATGATTATCTAAAGCATCTTGGAGTGACTAATCTGGTTACAAATGAAGTAAATACCGATATAGATGCAAAGCTTGGTATGGGCGAGATGGTAAATGGAATCTCAAATCTTGAGTTAACCGGTGCCTATGCGACTATTGCAAATGGCGGTGTGTATAATTATCCGATTTTTTACTCAAAAATACTGGATAATAATGAGATTGTTGTGATAGAAAATGACAATCCTAAAACCAGAGTTTTGAGAGAAGAAACCTGCTGGCTTTTAAAGTCTGCCATGCAGCAATGTGTAGAAAAGGGAAGAGCAGAAGACGCAAAGAGTGAAGAAAGCTCCATGGCTTTTGCGTGTCAAACAGGCACAAGCTTAGATCATTATGATGCATGGATAGAAGGTTTTAACCCTTACTTAACCTGTGGTATTTGGGTTGGATACGATAATCGCGATGCTGTAGTTGTAGATAAAACCTGCTCTGAGATGTGGCTTGATATCCAGACTGCTATTATAGCTAATAATCACCTTATGAATAAGGAGTTTGATAAGCCTGATAACATAGTAGAAAGGACAATATGTCCAAAGTCAGGACTTCTTGCAATAAAGGATATATGTGATAATGATAATCTAAATTCCGATAAGAGAGTAGAGTACTTTAGAGTGGGAACTGAACCAAAGGATTATTGTCATACACATGCAAAGTACAGCATTAACAAAAAGACGAAAGAGCCTGCTGATGAATTTCTTCCTGATAGTGACAGAGAAGAAAGAGTCTATATTATTAAGAACGAAAAATCCGAAACCTTGGATACACCATTTGTATTCCCAAAGCCTAAAGAAGATGAAGACAAAGATGATAGTCAAGCGAGTCTTGACTAGAGTGAAATTATAAACAAACATAAAATCAGAAGGGGGTGATTTTCTTTTGAGCGCTACAGGCACACATAGATTTTTAAGAGCTATAGGTTTTAGTAAACCATTAAGCCAAAATGAGTTTGGAGATATAGTTGAGTACATTATAGAAAATGCCGTAAGTCTTAAGAAAACCACAACCGAAGAAGGAAGTACTTATGCTGAGATAAAGGGTGAGATTGCTGATGCTATAGGAATCATACTTTGCGGAGACTATAATGATAATGATGTTCTGCACCTGGATCATTATTTTCCATATATTGAAAATAGCATAATGACTGTAAACGATAAGGTTTCTATCAATAAAAGAGTTGATACAAGTGCATTTACAGGAATGTGTGATGACATGAGAGTGGGGCTTTCGCTTATTTTTTATCTTCAAAATGCTATAGAGTATTATGCAGGCAGATTTAAGGAAAATGAGCCATACCTTGCAAGGGTCTACCTGGCAGGTCTTTCTTTATCGGGAAAAGTTATACTGGGAACTGCCAATCCGCAATCGGATTTTTCAATCACAGGTGATGAGGGATTAACCAAGAGAGGTCTCATGATACAAAAGGCAGAAATGGGAGATCAAAATGCCATGGACTGGATTATCATGAATGACATAAGAAATACAGAAATAGTAAAAAAAAGACTTAAAAGTCAGGATGTGTACACTGTTGTAGACACAAGCTTTTATCCCTACGGCTCCGAATCGGATAATTATCAGATTGTGGGAAATATAATCAATTGGCGGCTTGTAAAAAATCGAATAACAGGAGAAGAAATATATAAGCTTTTATTAAAGGCAAAGGATATAATAATATCCATATGTATCAATAAAAATGATATAATGGGAGTGCCCGCCATAGGCAGAAGATTTAAAGGAAATATATGGTTACAGGGAAGAATAGATTATTATGAAGAACAAAGACAATAATACATATTTATCGTTTTTGCGAAAGGAAAGAAAATGAAGATTTGTTGTATTGCCAGCGGAAGCAGTGGCAATTGTGTTTATGTCAATTATAAGGATAAGCATCTTTTGATCGATGCAGGTATAAGTAGGAAACGAATATTAGAAGGTCTTGAATGTGTAGGTGTTTCGGTAGATATGTTGGATGGAGTGCTCATAACTCATGAGCATGAAGATCACATAAAAGCAGTAAGACTACTTGTAAATAAGGATAATGTCCCAATCTATACCACCGAGGGAACCTGGAAGGGTATAAAGGCAGCAAATAAAAAGGATAAGCTTAATGAGGATAATCTCCACATCATACGTGCTGACGAACCTTTTTTCATGGAAAATATGTATATTACACCATTTAAGATTAATCATGATGCCAATGAACCGGTTGGATATATATTAGAAACCGTACATAAGAGATGTGCATTTGCAACAGATATTGGTAAATATGATTCTTATACGATTCGACATTTATCCGATTGTGATTTTATGTATCTTGAAGCTAATTATGATAAAGCAATGTTAGAGACAGGGCCTTATCCTTATTATCTTAAGAGACGTATACAAAGCAGTCATGGGCACCTTTCAAATGATGAAACAGGTAGGCTGCTATGCGAATGTATGACAGGAAAGCTTAAATACGTGTGTCTGGCTCACCTTTCAAAGGAAAATAATCTGCCTGAAATTGCATATGAAACAGTAAAGTGTGCTTATTGGGAGCACACAGGTAAAAAGCAATTACCATTTCACTTATATGTCGCAAAGAGGAGTGAACCTTCGGAGACAGTTGAATTTTAACTGTCCCAAAAATCGGACTGCATTCTAAAAGCGTCATTAATTTTTTTTAAGATTATAAAGGAGATAAATCATGAAAACAGTAATAACAGTAGTAGGAAAAGACAGTGTGGGAATTATAGCAAAGGTATGTACATATCTTGCAAACAATAAAGTAAATATTTTAAATATTTCTCAGACAATTGTAGATGGATTTTTTAACATGATGATGATTGCAGATATTGAAAATTCACCAAAGGAGTTCGATGGATTGGCTTCTGAGCTTGAGCAGATAGGAGATGAGATACACTGCGTTATAAAACTTCAGAGAGAAGAAATATTTGATGCAATGCACAGAATATAATAGAGTAAATAATAATTGAACAAAATCCTTGATAGTAAAATCGCGTAGAATATTTCTATAAATAAATCAAAAAGATAAGAATAATTATTATAATAAAATAGGAGCAGATATGATTCAAATAAGTGAAGTATTAGAAACCAATAATATGATAGAAAAGGAAAATCTGGATGTAAGAACAATTACACTTGGTATAAGCCTTTTAAACTGTATTACAGATGATTTGGATAAGCTATGTGATAACATTTATAATAGAATAACTGCAACAGCAAAGGATCTCGTTAAAACAGGTGAAGAAATAGAAAGAGAATATGGGATTCCGATAGTTAATAAAAGAATTTCTGTTACGCCTATTGCTTTAATAGGTGGAGCCGCATGTAAGAATCCTGAGGATTATGTAAGAATAGCAAAAGTTCTGGATAAAGCAGCCCATGAGATGGGAGTCAACTTTATCGGAGGATTTTCGGCCCTTGTTTCTAAAGGGATGACAAAGAGTGATGAGCTTTTGATAAAATCCATACCTGAGGCGCTTAGTGTGACAGAGAGAGTTTGCAGCTCTGTCAACTTAGGTTCTACTAAAACAGGTCTAAATATGGATGCAGTAAGACTTATGGGAAGTATCATAAAGGAAGCTGCAGAAAAAACTAAGGAAAATGATTGTATAGGCTGTGCTAAGCTTGTTGTATTTTGCAATGCGCCGGATGATAATCCTTTCATGGCCGGTGCATTTCACGGAGTTACTGAGGCGGATGAAATTATAAATGTAGGTGTAAGCGGACCCGGAGTTATGAGAAAAGCTCTTGAAAGTGTAAGAGGAACAGACTTCGGAGTACTTGCGGATACCATTAAAAAGACTGCATTTAAGATAACAAGAGTAGGTCAGCTTGTTGCGTACGAAGCATCAAAAAGATTAAATATTCCATTTGGAATTATAGATTTATCACTTGCACCTACACCGGCAATAGGTGACAGTATAGCTGATATATTTGAAGAAATGGGCCTTGAAAGAGCAGGAGCACCGGGCACAACTGCTGCTTTGGCACTTTTAAACGATCAGGTTAAAAAGGGTGGAGTTATGGCATCCTCTTATGTTGGTGGATTAAGCGGAGCATTTATCCCTGTTAGTGAAGATCAGGGAATGATTAATGCTGTCAACGAAGGAGCACTTACATTGGAAAAGCTTGAAGCCATGACCTGTGTATGCTCCGTGGGACTTGATATGATTGCAGTTCCGGGGGACACCAGCGAAGCTACACTTTCAGGTGTTATCGCGGATGAGATGGCTATTGGTATGGTTAATCAAAAGACTACTGCAGTAAGAATCATACCTGTTATCGGAAAGAGTGTGGGAGAAAAGGTGGAGTTTGGAGGACTTCTGGGTTATGCACCTATCATGCCTGTCAATACATTTTCATGTGATGCATTTGTAAACAGGGGTGGACGTATACCTGCACCTATTCATAGTTTTAAAAATTAATTATAAAAAAGGTGTACATCTTTTGGGACAGATTGGTTTTTATGTGAATGAATATGTACATCGATAATTAACGGAGAAGGATTATGGCATTTACACATTTACATCTTCATACAGAGTATTCTCTTTTGGATGGAGCCTGTAAAATTCCGGATTTACTAAAAAAAGCTTCAGAAATGGGATTTAAACATCTGGCAATTACAGATCATGGAAACATGTATGGAGTTATCGACTTTTACAGGGAAGCTTTAAAATACAATATTAATCCTATTATCGGCTGTGAAGTGTATGTTGCGCCTTCTTCTCGATTTGATAGGGAAAACGGGAAGGAAAGATATTATCATCTTATACTTCTTGCCAAGAACAATACAGGTTATCATAATCTTATGAAGATTGTTTCTAAGGGCTTTACTGAAGGCTTTTATTATAAGCCTCGTATCGATAAAAAACTTTTAGAAGAGTATCATGAAGGAATTATAGCTACTTCCGCTTGTCTTGCAGGTGAACTTCCATCCCTTATACTTGGAGGTAATTACGAGAAAGCTAAGGAAGAAGCTTTATATATGCTAAACCTCTTTGGAGAGGGGAATTATTATTTGGAAATACAGGATCATGGTATACCGGAGCAGAGAGAAGTTATATCTGCTCTTCTTCGTATGCACGAAGAAACAGGGATTCCTCTTATAGCTACAAACGATGTACATTATATCAACGAAGAGGACTGGATACCTCATGATCTTTTGCTTTGTATACAGACTCAATCCAAAGTAAATGACAGTAACAGGATGAGATATGAGAGTGGAAAGTTTTATCTCAAATCAGAGGAAGAGATGAGAGAGCTTTTTCCTTATGCACTTGAAGCTATTGATAATACTGAAAAAATTGCGCAGAAGTGCCATGTAGATATAGAATTTGGTGTTTATAAGCTGCCTCACTTTGAGTGTCCCGACGGACTTTCATCGTGGGAATATCTTTGTAAACTTTGTAATGAGGGTATCGAAAGAAATTATGATACAATTACTGATGAAATCAGAGAACGCCTGAATTATGAGTTAAATACCATTAAAACTATGGGATTTGTGGATTACTTTCTTATAGTTTGGGATTATATTAAGTATGCAAGAGATCATAAAATAGCTGTTGGACCGGGAAGAGGATCGGCAGCAGGAAGTATAGTGGCTTACTCTTTGGGGATAACTAATCTTGACCCCTTAAAGTATAGTCTTCTTTTTGAGCGCTTCTTAAATCCTGAAAGAGTAACTATGCCTGATATTGATGTGGACTTTTGTTATGAAAGAAGGCAGGAGGTAATTGATTATGTCACCAGAAAGTATGGTGTGGATCATGTAGCTCAGATTGTTACATTTGGAACGCTTGCTGCAAGAGGTGTTATAAAGGATGTAGGAAGAGTTATGGATCTTCCATATAATTATGTTGATTCTATATCCAAAGCTATTCCCATGCGTCCCGGAATGACTATAGATATTGCACTTGATACTAATCCTGAATTTAAAGAAATCTATAATAGTGATGATAGAGCCAGAAATCTTATCGATATGGCTAAGAAGCTTGAAGGCTTGCCAAGGCACTCATCTGTTCATGCTGCAGGAGTAGTTATAAGCCCTAAACCGGTAGATGATTTTGTACCGCTTTCAAAGGGAGCTGATGATAATATAACTACTCAGTTTACGATGACTACGTTAGAGGAACTTGGGCTTTTGAAGATGGATTTTCTGGGACTTAGGACTCTTACTGTTATACAGGACGCAGCCAGAGGTGTGGGTATGACCTATGAGGATATGAATCACATAGATTTTGCAGATAAAAATGTATTGGATATGATATCCAGAGGTGAAACCGATGGAGTGTTCCAGATAGAGGGGGCCGGACTCACATCCTTTATGATGGAATTAAAGCCTGACAGCATAGAAGATCTGATAGCAGGTATATCTCTTTACAGACCGGGCCCCATGGATTTTATTCCTAAGTATATAGAGGGTAAAAATAATCCGGATAACATAACTTATGACTGTCCGGAGCTTAAACCCATACTCGCCCCTACTTACGGATGTATAGTTTATCAGGAGCAGGTTATGCAGATAGTACGTGAGCTTGCAGGATACTCCTATGGACGAAGCGATCTCCTTAGAAGAGCTATGTCTAAAAAGAAGATGAAGGTTATGGAAGAGGAGAGAACTGTATTTATAAATGGAGATGATTCTGCCGGTATTCCCGGATGTGTTAATAACGGAATAGATGTTAATATAGCAAATAAAATATTCGACGAGATGATAGATTTTGCAAAGTACGCATTTAATAAGTCTCATGCTGCCTGCTATGCTGTTGTTTCTTATCAGACTGCATATCTAAAATATTATCATCCTGTTGAATTTATGGCGGCACTTCTTACATCTGTTAAGGATAACACCGACAAGGTTGTCAGATATATAGAGAGTGCAAGAAAGCAAGGAATAATAGTTACAGCTCCTGATATAAATAAGGGCTTTTCAGGATTTAGTACAGATGAAGGAAAAATCCTTTTTGGGCTTTCAGGCATTAAGGGTGTAGGTGATAATATTATAAATGAAATTATCAAAGAACGCCGGAATAATGGTGAGTTTAAGTCATTGGAGGATTTTATAGAGAGAATTCCTTCAAAGGTTGCCGGAAAGCATGCTTTGGAAAATTTCATATGTTCAGGAGCATTTGATTGCCTTCCCGGAAACAGAAGACAGAAGATACTTGTTTATCAGCGTATGTTAGATAATGCTGAAAGAAGCAGAAAAGAGAAGATGTCAGGGCAGATATCCTTATTTGATCTGGGAAATGAAGAATTTATCAATTATGATAAAATAGAATTTCCTGATGAAGATGAGTTTACAAAGCAGGAATTACTGGCATACGAAAAAGAATTATTAGGTGTATATATAAGCGGACATCCTTTAGAAGAGTATAAGTCTCTTCTTGAAAAGCATGCTACAAAAACATCGGAAGATTTTAGATTTGATTCTGTTAATGAACAGGAAACTGACATGGGAATTAATACTTCCTTAAGAGATGGAGAAACTGTGATAATCGGTGGTATGATTACAGCTAAAAACATAAGATATACCCGTAAAAATGATATCATGGCAATAGTTACCCTCGAAGACCTTATGGGGAGTATAGAGGTGATTGTATTTCCGAGAAGTTATGAAAAACTAAAGACTTACTTAGAAGAAGATAAAAAGGTATTTATAAAGGGTAGGGTCAGTACTGAATCTGATCGCAATGCAAAGCTTATAGCAGCTAATATATCCGATATGGAATCAGGCGAAAGAGAATGTTGGATAAAGCTTAATACCAAAGAAGATTATGATAAGTGCTTCGATATGATAGCTGATGAAATTAAAAATCACCCGGGTGATGACAGGGTTATAGTTTATATAGCAGAAACTAAGCAATATAAGAAAATGAGTAAACGGTATAATGTCAATGCTGATGTAGGCTTTATAACCGCTCTCATGGCAAAAAACATTGAAGATATGGATGTTATCGTAAGAAAGAGCAGCGAACTAAAGTGGGTGTAATTTATGGTTGTTTTTATTTACTGAGAAATTTTGTTTATAATTTATAAAAGTGTTTTTTATTATAAATAACCAGTGTAATGAACAATGGAGAGATTAGCTATGAATAGATTTTTTATAAAAACTACTCTAATTATGATAACATTTACACTTTGTATTATTATTCCTTTTTCTACATCCGATGCAGAGGAAACGTGGGTTGAAAAACATGATAGAATAATACAATCAATCGAGAATGAATTGTCAGAAAAAGTTGAAAGAAATCTTCAAGATAAAAGTGAAGATGAGTATTATATTGATAGTATAGATATTCATGACTCAATAGATAAATATTTGATTTTTAATACGCCTTTTATGATTTACTTATATATGCAGAATAAAGATGAGAATGATTTTCTTCTTGATTACTGTGTGGCTGATAAATCTATAAAATTTCCATTTGAAGCATGGTATATGCCCGGAATAACTAAGAATGGGAAAAGGTGTTTAATAACATTTAATATTGAAGATGATAAAGTTAAAACAGGAAGTATAATGTATGGGGATGATTATGATAAGAAGCCTCTTTACTATAGTGAAATAGTTGAACTTATAAGTAAGAATGCGGATATAAACAATGTAAAAGATGTTAAAGTATGTAATACATATTCAAAATATGCTATGACCATGATTATAATAACTATGTTTGATGATTCGAAGTATGTTATACCGTATCAATGGACAGGTTCCCTGACAATTGATTATATGGGATTAGAAGAATATAAAATGTATAAATTAGATTATTTTATGGAAAAAATGGAGGAGACCTTTAAGGAAATAACAATTGAAGAGGGAAAAGAGAATTTAAAGGAAAGTCGTGAAAATCCACGTTTTGATAGTGGTAATTGGAATAATAAAAATCCATCAAAAGAATTTTTAAAAGATCCTCAAATAGCAGAAGATATAATGAACAATGATAAAGATAATATAAATAATAAGTATTATTACATAGTAATTATACTATTTGGGGTTGTAATTCTTATAGTTATTTTTACTATAATAATTAAAAAGAAGCAATCAAAATCTTAAATAACAAATGCCGGTTGAATAATTATATTCAATCGGCATTTATCATTCGCAGTCTGTAGGGGAATCGAACCCCTGATTCCGCCGTGAGAGGGCGGCGTCTTAGCCCCTTGACCAACAGACCATAATTGACACTTTAGAATTCTTCTTCTGTCGTGCAACAAAAATGATTATACTACAGTAAATAGATATATGTCAAGAAGTTTTTTTATATATTGAAAAAAATTTTGCACAGTTTCATGTATTTATGTTACAATAACTTACATTATGTAAATAATTTATATCAATCATCGAATGGTACAAAGGAGAAGTACGGTGAATATTTTAAATCTAGAAAATGTATCAAAAACATTTATGGTTAAAAAAGTGCTGGATAATGTAACTTTTGGAATTTCAGATAGTGATAAAATAGGAGTTGTGGGAACTAACGGAACCGGAAAGTCTACCCTTTTGGGAATAGTAGCAAAAGTAATAGAACCTGATGAGGGAAGTATAGTTAGGTCAAATACTCTCAGAGTATCGTATCTTCCCCAAAATCCTTCATTTGATAATAATAAAAGCTTGCTTGAAAATATTACTGATGCCATATATGATGGTGGTGACCATTGGGATAAGATGGGAGAAATAAAGGCGAATCTGTCTAAGTTTGGTATAGATGATGCTGAGTGTAGTCCTGATACACTTTCCGGAGGTCAGAAGAAAAGAGCAGCTCTTGTGGGTGCAATTATGACACCTGCAGACCTTCTGATACTGGACGAGCCAACAAACCACTTGGATGCTGAGATGATAGAGTGGTTAGAGGAATATCTGCAACGCTTTAGAGGAGCAATACTTATGGTAACTCATGACAGATATTTTTTGGATGAGGTTACTAATCAGATATTGGAAATTGATAAGGGACATACTTACAGATATGAATCAAACTATTCCGGATTTCTGGAGTTGAAAGAGCAAAGATTGAATTATGAGCTTGCTGCTGAAAGAAAGGCTGCTTCTCTCTATCGAAAAGATCTTGCTTGGATAATGAGAGGGGCGAGAGCACGTTCAACAAAGCAAAAAGCACATATACAGCGCTTTGAAGCACTTAGAGACAGAGTAAAACCTGAAGAAGAGCGACAGGTGAGTTTAAGTTCCCTGCCTTCACGTATGGGGAATAAAACAATCATACTTCATGAAATATCTAAAGCGTACAATAATAATATACTTTTTAAGAATTTTACGTATACATTTAATAAGCTTGACAGAATAGGGATTATCGGACCTAATGGTTGTGGAAAGTCAACACTCATGAAGTGCATAGTTGGAAAAACAGAACCGGATGAAGGAGAAGTGGAGATAGGACAGACTATTAAAATAGGTTATTTTAGCCAGGAAAATGAAGAGCTGGATGTGAATAGCAGAGTGATAGATTATGTCAAAGATACTGCAGAGTATATAAAAACTGAAGACGGAACCATATCTGCTTCTGCTATGTGTGAGAGATTTCTTTTTGATGCAGATATGCAATATGCTCCTATATCAAAGTTATCAGGAGGAGAGAAGAGACGCTTGTATCTTCTTAAGGTTTTGATGGAAGCGCCTAATGTAATTATATTAGACGAGCCAACCAATGATTTGGATATACAAACACTTAGAATACTTGAAGATTACCTCGATACATTTGCAGGGATAATAATTACTGTGTCACATGACAGGTACTTTTTAGACAGAGTAGTAACAAGGATTTTTTCATTTGAAAGTGATGGGACTCTTTATCAGAGTGAAGGTGGTTATTCGGATTATATTTCACATAAATCAGAATCGATTTTTGCAGGACAAAAAACGGATATAAAAGGAAAAGATACATATGCAGAAAATGGAAATGAAAAGAAAAAGAATCGCAAAGTAAGAGAAAAAACCAAGCTATCATACAACGAACAGAAGGAGTATGATACTATCGAGGGAGAGATAGAGAAACTCGAAGAGAGAAGTGCAGAGTTATCTGATTTGATTACAGAGGCAGCAACTGACTTTCCGAAACTTATGAAGCTAAGTAAAGAAAAAGAAGAAGTTGATGCCCTTATAGATCAAAAAGTAGAAAGATACGTAGAATTACAGGAAATGGTCGAAGGATTTGATAAGATGAAAAGTAGGTAATGTGAAAAATCACGCTGATGCGCTGATTTTTCACACAGATATTTGAGCAGAGCCCAAATATCTAATGATCCGACACGAGAATTTGAGATTCTCGTGCGGTGCCTCACACTACCGTGTTCGGCAAGGAGGTAAATATGGCTGAATATAAAAGAGATAAAACAGTGCTTGCAATTTGCTATGATTTTGATAAAACTCTGTCGCCCACTGATATGCAGGCACAGGGTTACATACAGTCGGTTGGATATGATGTAAAGGAATTTTGGGATAAAACTAATATTCTTGCTAAGGAAAACGAAATGGATGGCAATCTGGCATATATGTACGTGATGAGAGATGAAGCAAGGGGCAGGATTATATTTAACAGAGAAAAATTAGAAGAGTATGGAAGTAAGGTTAAGCTGTTTCCGGGTGTATCAGAGTGGTTCGGCAGATTGAATGCTTATGGTGAAGAAAAGGGGGTTACTGTTGAGCATTATATAATTTCATCAGGTTTAAAGGAAATGATAGATGGAACTGAAATAGCAAAGAGAGGAGTCTTTAAAAAGGTCTATGCCAGCAGTTTTTGCTATAATGACAGAGGTGAAGCAATCTGGCCTGCACAGGTTATAAATTATACCAATAAAACTCAGTTTCTCTTTCGTATAGAGAAGGGAGTACTGGACATAAATGATGATAAGGTAAATGATTATTTTGCTCCCGAAAACATGAGAGTTCCATTCAGAAATATGGTATATATCGGAGACAGTGATACCGATATACCTTGTATGAAGCTTGTAAATATTAATGGTGGACACTCCATAGGCGTATACAACCCGGAAAACAACAATAAAGACAGAGTATATAAGATGTTAAAGGATAACAGGATAAGGTACTTTGCACCAGCCGATTACACAGAAGGCTCAGAGCTTGATATCCTTCTTAAAGCAATCATAGACAAAACTGCTGCTTATGAGGTGCTTGAAACTAAGCATGTAAAAGATGTTTATGAAACAAAGTAGCTATTATTAACTAATATTAATATTAAAATATACTTGCTTTTTTATTATCTATATAGTATTATATCCTTTGTGAGTTTTGAAAACTCAAGTTGCTGCCATGGCTCAGTCGGTAGAGCGTCGCATTGGTAGTGCGGAGGTCACGGGTTCGATTCCCGTTGGCAGCTAAATCAAAAAAGAGGTCCAAAGGGCCTCTTTTTTGATTTAGATATTAATGGATGAAGAGAACAAAGAAATATGAAAAATTTCAATTTCCTCTTTTTCTTTGTATATATTTAAATACTATAAATCCAAATGCACCTAAACATGCTAAAATACATACAACAGAAAGAATCTCAAGAGTATGATCAGCATTTGGATCATATGGATTTCGACCACTCATAAGCCCTGTCGCAAGAACAGGACCGTCACTTTCCTCAGAGGGTTTTATAAGCTCTTTGTATACATCAAATTCTGAATAGTGTTCTTCAATCTTTTTTATGAATTCTGATGCTGCATAACACTCACCTTCTTTATAATTCATCTTTTTTAATACATCACTGTTTAATGAAGCATATGGTATTAAGTATTCTTTTTTGTCATTTGTTTTAACATATATTAATGAAATTTTATAATTTGGACATATAAGTACACACCCTTTAGTAACTTCAAAATCATCAAAATATTTATTAATGTTATCTTTAATCATTGAATAACTCATTTGTTCATAAGTATTTGTTTCGTTTCCATAAACTATAACATCACTTACTGAATATCCATCTGAATTGTCATCGATTAATATTTCTCCATATTTTCCTGAAGAAGTATATGCCGGAACTGCCCAATAATGAGGTAAATCAAATTTTTTATCAGTAAAAATCCCTTCTATAGTATTTTTCTCTTTATAATAATCTGATATATATAAATCAGTCATAACATTATATATTTCATACGCTTCATTTATATTATATTCTGAAATATCTGAATCCTTATCGGGTTTCTTTTCTATCCAATTTTTATTGATTATTTTTATGATGTATTTTTTCATGTATTTATGGGTTGAATCGTAATTACTAATCCACGACTCTTCTGCTGAAGCAAAAATATGATTACTTAATAATAATGTTGTAATTAATAAATATAATATAAACCTTGGTTTCATAAGATTTTTCCTCCTTTGTATTTATTCCTCCATATATATATTATCAATTTATTAAAAAAAACAGCCTCATTGTTTTAAATTATTGATATATTGATTTTATATGCTATGTAAGACTGTAAAATATCTAATGCGTTAGTCAATAGAAGAGATTTTCGTTCCACAATCAAGAAGAACACTTAAATCAGGCATTTTGATTTTTATTGAGTGATTTTTATTTATAAATATATTATAATGAATCCGATATCATCTGGTTAAGTTATAATCGCATATTCGATTATACTATCGAACAAAAGTATTTTACAGGAATAAAGATAGGAGTTAAAAATGATACTTGTTATATATTTAATCATAGTCAATATTCTCGCATTTGCTTTATACGGAATCGACAAGAAGAAGGCTGAGAAGAATAAGTTTCGTATTTCCGAAGCGACACTAATAACAGTTGCTGTACTAGGCGGTTCACCGGGTGCGTTTCTAGGCATGAAAGCATTTCATCATAAGACAAAGAAGAAAAAGTTCACCGTAACTGTGCCTCTGTTCGCTGTATTATT
>JAEEJA010000006.1 GCA_016281605.1 Lachnospiraceae bacterium | reverse complement strand
TTTGAGAGAATCTTCAATTTTGGATGGTTCTCTCCCCGCCGAGACTCTCGCAGAACCATCCCTTTTGAGAGAATCTTCAATTTTGGATGGTTCTCTCCCCGCTGAGACTCTCGCAGAACCATCCCTTTTGAGAGAATCAGCGATTTAGGATGGTTCTCTCTCACCAGAAGTTACCCCAGAACCATCCCTTTTGAGAGAATCTTCAATTTTGGATGGTTCTCTCCCGCCAGAGATTATCGCAGAACCATCCTTCCACCCATCTTCACCCCCACAAAAATATTCTAATAGCATTTACGGTGAAAAAATGTTAAAATAAACTTATTACCAGGCGTTATAATTGAAAGAGAGGTAAGCGTGAAATCAATAGATAGTTTCCCAACCCATAAAAAAGGAAATCTTGAATATCGCATAGGAAGGGTCTTGCCTTTTGGAGCAAGTATTATAGATGACGGAATAAATTTCAGCATCTTTTCAAAGGAGGCCACAAAGGCTACTCTTGTGCTTTTTAAAAACGGGGAGAGAGAGCCTTTTGAAGAAATTGAATTTCCTGATGAATTTAGAATCGGAAATGTTTTTTCTATGATGGTTTTCGGATTAAATATAGATGAGATTGAGTACGGTTACAGATTTGATGGGCCTTACAATGCACAAAAGGGACATATATTTGATAATACCAAGATACTTTTGGATCCCTATGCCAAGTCTGTCAGCGGTAGATGTGTCTGGGGTCAAGAGCCTGAAAAAAACTCGATTTTTGTTCACAGAGGCAGAGTGATAAGAGAAGATTACGATTGGGAAGGGGATACACCTCTTAGGATTCCCATGGAAAAGCTTATTATATACGAGCTTCACATAAGATCTTTTACTATGCACGAAAGCAGCAATGTTGATTATAAAGGCACATTTTCCGGTCTGAAAAAAAAGATAGATTATATCAAGGAACTGGGTATAAACTGTGTAGAACTTATGCCAATATTTGAGTTTGATGAATTTGAAAATTCTAGAGAAATAAACGGTAATAAATTGTATAATTATTGGGGATACTCAACTGTGAATTTCTTTGCACCAAAGGCCGGTTACGCCAAGTCTTCCGCCTTTGGAATGGAGTCCGATGAACTCAAATCTCTCATAAAACATCTTCACAGAAACGGCATAGAAGTTATACTCGATGTTGTTTTCAATCATACTGCAGAGGGAAATGAAAAGGGACCATATATCTCCTACAAAGGTATAGATAACAGGACCTACTACCTGCTGACTCCTGAAGGGTATTATAATGATTTCAGCGGGTGCGGAAATACCATGAACTGTAACAATGCAGTGGTCCGTAATTGCATACTCGATGCCCTTAGATATTGGGTTTCTGCTTACCATATCGATGGTTTCAGATTTGATCTTGCTTCAATATTATCGAGGGACGAATTTGGGACACCTATGATGTCTCCGCCAATTTTAGAAACACTTGCGCACGATCCTGTACTTGGAGGTTGTAAGCTGATAGCAGAGGCATGGGACGCAGGCGGACTGTATCAAGTGGGTCGATTCCCTTCATGGAAGCGCTGGGCAGAGTGGAACGGAAAATATAGAGATTGCGCCAGAAAACTCATAAAAGGTGGAGCAGAAATGGCACCGGAAATGTATGTTCGAATAGGCGGTTCGCCTGATATGTATGCGGACAGATCAACCACAGCATCTATAAATTTTATTACCTGTCATGACGGATTTACCATGTATGATTTGGTTTCGTACAATGAAAAACATAATGAAAATAATGGCGAAGATAATAGGGACGGCTGCAACGATAATGATAGCTGGAACTGTGGAATAGAGGGAGAGACTGAAGATAAAGCTGTAAATGAACTGAGGCTTTCACAGATTAAAAACTTTTTTACTCTTCTCCTTACCAGCAGAGGTGTACCTATGATACTTTCCGGCGACGAATTTGCCAATACACAATTCGGAAATAATAATGCTTATTGCCAGGATAATAATATATCTTATCTGGATTGGCAAAACCTGGAGAAGTACCGGGACTTGTATGAATATGTAAAAACACTTATTGAATTTAGAAAAGCTCACCCTGTAATACGCAATAAGTATTACGATTATGATAAGAATGGTACAGGTTATCCGGAACTATCATTTCACTCTACTACACCATGGGAATTAGATTTGTCATCCCCAAATCTTACATTTTCTTATCTGTATGCAGAGGATCATGTAAAATTCAAAACAGAAAACGACGCATATATTTACGTAATATTTAACGCACATTGGGAAGAGCACATCTTTAATCTTCCCATCATACCAGCAGGCTTCAGATGGGAAAGAGTTGTATCAAGCTTTCATATGGAAGATGAAATCGGATTTGACAGTATTACGATTCCACCAAGAAGTTCCTGCATAATAATTGCTAATCCAAAGAAAATATATCATTAACTGAGAAATTAACTACACGGTTTCAGAAATAATCAAATCTTTAGCTACAATAGTAAACATGAGGTTAAGACTTTCACGACAAGATTTTTGTTGCTTGATACCAGGTGGTTTACAAGAATATCTGGACTTTGCAGAAAGGATACATCATGACACCAGAGTACATGGAATCTCTAAAGATAAGAGGAATAATTCCCGGTTTAGAGCGTATAAAAGAACTATTAAAAAGACTAGGTAATCCTGAAAATGTTATTCCTACAATTCATATATCAGGTACTAACGGAAAGGGGTCTGTATGTTGTATGCTGGCATCGATTCTTTCGTGTGCAGGTTATAGTGTCGCGACCTTCAACTCACCCTACATGACAGATTATAGAGAGAGCTTTCGAGAGTATCGAGATGGAGCATGTGAAAATATGTCGGAGGAGATTTTCTCTGAATTAATAGATGAAATTCGGGTGGCTGAAACAAAGGAAGAGGCTATATATCCTACAGAATTTGAGGTTCTTACGGCAGTCGCCTTTTGCTATTTTCGAAAAATAAATCCGGATATAGCGATAGTAGAGTGTGGCCTTGGGGGCAAAGGAGATGCAACCAATGTTCTTAAGCAACCACTTCTTACAATTATTACCAATGTTTCTCTGGAGCATGTTGGAATTTTAGGCGACACTACTGAAAAAATCGCTGAACAAAAAGCAGGAATAATTAAGGAAAATGTTCCTGTTGTGACAGGTTGCAGAGAAGATATCATTAAAAAAATATCAGAAAAAAATCACTCACCACTATATGAAATTTTTGACAAAAATATAAAGCTAAAGGATATGAGTTTATGTGGCATGACAGTGGATTTTTTCGGATGTATAAATGATGATAAAACACAAAATCACACTTCGTCTAGTGATTTCAATACTATTTCTGCCAACAAAAAAAATGCATCTACATCAATTATAAATACACTAAAAAATATAAAGGTTTCTCTCGTAGGAGATTATCAATTAGAAAACATAAATCTAACTCTTACTTCTATCGAGGTTTTAAAAAAACATACACAATTTAAAATAAGTCAAAATGAGATATATAAGGGGCTTTTATGCGCCAAATGGCCCGGAAGATTTGAAATCATTTCAGAAAATCCAACCATAATTTACGATGGAAGTCATAATAGTGACGGAATAAAAAAACTGGTCAAAACTATTAAAAGCATTTATCCCGATAAGCACATTTTGGTTCTTATGGGTGTTATGGCAGATAAGGATTGTGAAAAAATGATTGAAATTATTTCAGATATATCTCGAAAAATATTCACCGTAACTCCTGATAATAAAAGAGCCCTTCCATCCAATGAGCTTACCGGATTATGCAGATCCTACGATATCGAATCAGAAGCATTTAATGATATAAAAACAGGATTTTTATCAGCAAGAGAAGAAGCACGTAAAACTCAAGATGTGCTGCTTATTACCGGAAGCTTATATATGTATAAAGATATTATTCAGTATCTTTAAAATATTGAATAATATCTTATATTTGTAATTTAGTGATGTGTGATAAAAATAAGTATTGAGATATGTTCAACCTTATTTTTCTTGCGCACACGAGAAATCTATGATATATTATTAATTGAGCGGTATTCTTTTTGAAACTGCATCAGATGAGAGAATCGCCCTTAAAGGGGGTGATGCTATGAAGATAGGTTTTATCGGCGCAGGCAAAGTCGGAACCACTCTCGGTAAGTGTATATGCGATTATTACGACAAACACAAGTCGAGCGACGGTGAAAAAATAAGTGTGAGCGGCTACTATAGTAGGAGCATCGAAAGCACTTCAGAGTCTGTACATTTTACTAAAACCAAAATCTTTGATAACTTAAAAACCATAGTTTGTGCAAGCGATATCCTTTTTATTACTACAGAGGACAGTGAGATCCCGAGGGTATGGAGTTGTATTGCGGAATTAGAAATCAGTAACAAGATTATATGCCATTTTAGCGGTTCATTATCATCAGATGTTTTTTCTAAAAATGATATCAAAACGGGTTCTTTTATAAGTACCTGCTCATTCCATCCGGTATTTGCATTTTCGGATAAATTCTCAATTTACAAGCAGTTTAATAATGTTACATTTGCAGCAGAAGGGGACAAAAACGCCTGTAAAACAGTTGGAAGTATATTTTCTGCCATGGGACATAATATTATTAGTATTTCCACTGAAAATAAAGTCAGGTATCATGCCGCCTGTGTATTTGCGAGCAATTTTTTGGTTTCACTTCTTCATACATCAGAGGAGATGCTTGAAAGTTGCGGGTTCGGTCAAAGTGAGGCCCTAGACCTTATAAAAGGGTTGGCATTAAAAAATGCCAATACATATTTCAAGAGTGGTGCCGCGCACTCTCTTACAGGCCCACTCGAAAGAGCCGATGTACAAACTATAAAAAAACACTTAGATGTGCTTTCGAAAACTGAGTATGATGAGTATATGGCTCTTTCAAAGGGACTTTTGGGGATAGCAAGAGAGAAAAATCCGGAAAGAGATTATAACTCGGTGGAAGCAATACTATACGAAGATATTATCATTTTAGAGAAAGGGAAAGTCTAATCTTCAGAAAAGAAATTGGATTAAGGGACAAAATATGAAAAAAACAGTTAATACATTTATAGAAGCTAAGAAAACCGGCGAAAAGATGACTATGCTTACTGCCTATGATTACTCTACAGCAAGGCTTATAGAGGAAGCGGGAGTAGACAGTATACTTGTGGGTGATTCACTGGGCAATGTAATGCTTGGTTATGAGGATACGGTTTCAGTAACCATGGAAGACATGATTCATCATTGTAAAGCTGTAAAAAGAGGGGCTCCTAATACGCTCGTTGTTTGCGATATGCCTTTCATGTCCTATCAGACAAGAGTTTATGATGCTGTAGTAAATGCCGGACGCCTTATGAAAGAGGGTAGAGCCAATGCTGTAAAGCTTGAGGGTGGTGAGGCCGTTGCTCCTACTATTAAGGCGATAGTTGATATTGGAATACCGGTTTGTGCCCATATCGGACTTACACCACAGTCAATCAATATGTTTGGCGGATACAAGGTTCAGGGAAAGTCACTTGAAGCGGCAAAGCAACTTATAAGGGATGCTGAAGCTGTGCAGGAAGCAGGCGCATTTGCAGTTGTTTTAGAGTGCGTACCTTCAGAGCTTGCGGCTTTCATCACTAAGCGTCTTAACATCACAACTATAGGAATCGGAGCCGGAGCTGAGTGCGACGGTCAGGTCCTCGTGTATGCCGACATGCTTGCGATGTTTTCTGATTACAGACCAAAGTTTGTTAAGAATTTTGCAAATGTTGGAGATGAAATGAGGAAGGGATTTAAGGGTTATGTAGATGAAGTAAAGAACTCTTCTTATCCCGCCGCTGAGCATGGTTATACCATAGATTCGGAAATTATGGAAGAAATCAAAAAAAGCGAGTCTTGAAATAAATCTCATTATTTACTAGTGAATTTTGGTTAAAAATCATTCATATATAACAATTAATAATAAAAATAATAATAAAAACGCTTGGAGGAAAGATTAAAAAATGATAATTATTAAGACAATTGAGGAATTAAGAGAGCTTGTAAAGGGTTGGAAAAGAGAAGGTTTAAGTGTGGGTTTTGTGCCTACTATGGGATATTTGCATGAGGGACATAAAAGTCTTATAATAAGATCTGTTGCAGAAAATGATAAGACAATTGTTAGTGATTTTGTTAATCCTATGCAGTTTGGACCTACAGAAGATTTAAATACTTATCCAAGAGATTTGGACAGAGATGCCGAGCTTGTTACAGAGGCAGGTGCAGATGCAATCTTCAATCCCGAGCCGGAGGAGATGTACACCGATTCATTTTCATCATATGTGGACATGACTACACTTACAGGTGGTCTTTGCGGAAAGACAAGACCTATCCACTTTAGAGGTGTATGCACAGTGCTTGCAAAGCTTTTTAATATTGTCACTCCGGACAAAGCCTACTTCGGACAGAAGGATGCACAGCAGCTTGCTGTGGTTAAGCACATGGTAGAGGACTTAAACTTTGGTCTTGAAATCGTGGGATGTCCTATAATTCGTGAAGAAGATGGACTTGCAAAAAGTTCCAGAAACACTTATCTTAGTAAGGAGGAAAGAGAGGCCGCTCTCATCCTTTCAAAATCCTTAAAGCTTGGTAGCGATATGATGGAAGCAGGAGAGAAAGATGTACAAAAAATCGTACAGGTAATTAAGGAAAATATTGAGAAAGAACCGCTTGCAAAGATAGATTATGTTGAGATTGTAAGTTGGCCTGAGTTAGAGGAAGTAAGTGAAATAACAGGAACTGTACTCTGTGCTATGGCAGTGTATATCGGAAAAACCAGATTAATAGATAACATAATCAGATAATATAATCATAAAAACAGTAGGGTGATAAAACCGATAATTATCAGGAAAGGATTTAAAAATATGAATATAGAAATGTTACAGGGAAAGATTCATAGGGCGGTAGTTACTCAGGCTGAACTTAATTACGTAGGAAGTATTACCATAGACACGGCTCTCATGGAAGCGGCAGGAATGGTTGAGTATCAGAAGGTTCAGGTGGTTGATGTTGAAAATGGAAACCGATTTGAAACTTATACCATAGCAGGAGAAAAAAACAGTGGTGTGATTTGCTTAAATGGTGCAGCTGCAAGACAGGCTCTCAAAGGTGATCACGTGATAATTATGGCTTACTGTATGATGGATGCTGAGGAAACTAAATCACATAGTCCTAAGGTTGTTTTGGTGGATTCCGAAAATAAAATCACTAAGATAGCTTCCTATGAAAAACACGGGGAATTGTCTTGATAACAGAAGTTTTTTGGGGAGGTAAATGTGACGATGCTTAAAGGGAAAAATATTCTTATAGGGGTTACCGGTTCTATAGCGGCTTACAAGATTCCAAATCTCGTGAGTGCACTTATAAAGCAGCATGCAGAAGTCCATGTAATTATGACGAAAAATGCGACAAACTTTATAACACCGGTTACATTTGAAACTCTTACAGGTAACAAGTGTATAGTCGATACATTTGACAGAAATTTCGATTTCAGTGTTGAGCATGTTTCACTTGCGAAGGCCTGTGATGTATGTATGGTTGCACCTGCGAGTGCAAATATCATAGGAAAAATGGCAAATGGAATTGCGGACGATATGCTTTCTACAACTCTTATGGCTGTAAAGAGTCCGGTGCTTCTGTCGCCTGCCATGAATACTGCCATGTACGAAAATGTAATTGTTCAGGACAATATCAAAAAGTTAAAGAATTATGGCGTCAAGATAATAGAGCCGGATAGTGGATTTTTAGCTTGCAGAGATACGGGAAAGGGTAAGATGCCGGATCCTGAAGTCCTTTTTGAGCATATTTACAATGAAATTGCCTATGAAAAGACTCTTATGGGCAAGAAAATCCTTGTAACGGCAGGACCTACTGAGGAGGCTCTTGACCCTGTAAGATACATTTCAAACCACTCTACCGGAAAGATGGGTTACGCTATAGCAAAAGTAGCAGCTGCAATGGGAGCAAGTGTTACTCTTGTTACGGGACCTACATCCATAGCAAAGCCTATACATGCGAATATTATTGATATAAAGAGTGCTGAAGATATGTTCCGTGCAGTGACGAATCACTCAGGTGAGGCGGATATAATCATAAAGGCAGCTGCAGTGGCTGACTATACGCCTGTAGATGTGTCCGACGATAAGCTTAAAAAGAAGGATGGGGATATGAGTATTCCTCTTAAAAGAACAAAGGATATACTTGCATACCTTGGTGAGCATAAGAAGGAAAACCAGTTTTTATGCGGCTTTTCCATGGAAACTCAGGATATGCTTGAAAACTCCAAGGCGAAACTTGAAAAGAAAAATCTTGATATGATAGTTGCTAATAATCTTAAGGTTGAGGGAGCCGGATTTGGAGTTGATACCAATGTTGTAACCCTTATTACAAAGAAGGAGATAAAGGAACTTCCGATTCTTTCAAAAGAGGAAGTTGCTTATAGGTTATTAACTTATATCGCTGAAAAAATAAATGAATAATACTTTTTCGGGCAGAGTTAGAGGGGCAGAGTGAGAAGTCTACCACTCAATTATGACGATATTAGGTTGTTACAGGTTAGAGGGGCAGAGTGTAGTATATGAATGAAAAGAAGCTTTTAGATGTATTTCCGGGCATAACCCTTACGGAGCGACAAAAGAAGGTTTTTAACGACACCTATGTTAATAAAATATCAGCAGACGGTCATAGCAACACCTTGACCGTCTATTTAGTGAGCAATCATATATATCCGTTTCATGAAACACTGGCTCTCAGAAAGCAGATTAATAAGCTTTTGGAAACAAAGGGAATTAAGGCGAGAATATCAGAGAGTTTTAGGCTTTCGGACGCCTATGATGCAGAGGTTTTCTGGAATGAATACAAGGAAAGCATCTTTTTAATGGTGAAGGATATAAGTGTGGTTGATTACTCTATTCTTCTTGCATCTGACATTATATTTGAGAATAATACACTGATTGTTGATTGTGAGGATAGTCGTTTTGTAAATGGAAGAACATCAATTATCAGAGATTATCTGAAAAAAATATTTAAAATCAAAGCAGGTTTTGATATAGAAGTTTCTATTAATCCTGTTAAGCCCACAAAGACTCTTGAATTTAAAGAAGAGTATATTATGCCTGTATCAAGAAATAATCCTAATACCGGTTCAGACAGTACTTCGGACGAAAAAAATATAGAAAAAACAAAGAAAAACAAAGCTAATTTTGACGCAAATAAAGATCAGAAAAATCTTACAAAAAATTCAGATAAAAAGAGTGATAGTAAACCTACCGTTGATTCGAAAAATGCATCAAATAACGACACATTTTCCAATGGAACAAATAAGAAAAATGATGCAGGCAGCACTTCTTATAACAGGGAAAATTCACCTTACAAGAAGAAATTCGGAGGAAAAAAATTCGGGAAAAACGTTGATGAAGATTGCTTCTACGGTTACAACTGTGAGGGGGAATTTGTTAAGATTTCAGATATTCAGTCTGAAAATGAAGAGATAGTCACAGAGGGAATGGTTACAGGAACTGAGTCAAGAGAGCTCAGGAACGGTAAAGTTCTTTTAACCTTTGATATAACCGACTTTAGCGACAGTATAACCGGAAAGCTTTTTTTGTCGCCTGAAGACTTTGAGGAGATGAGTAATTACATAAAGAAGGGCAAATTTATAAAGGTTAAGGGCGTACCGCTTTATGACACATATTCCAAGGAAATAACCCTTAACAGTGTCAGAGGTATGAAGGAAGGCGAAGACACCAGAGTTTTTAGGGAGGATAATTATCAGGGCAGGAAGAGAGTTGAACTTCATGCACATACTCAGATGAGTAAGGAAGACTCTGTCATGAGCGTGCAAAGCTACATAGATACTGCCAGAAGATGGGGACATACTGCGATCGCAATCACCGATCATGGCGTGGTCCAGAGCTTCCCGGATGCGGAGCACTGTCTTAAGAAGGATGATAATTTAAAGATTATTTACGGTGTTGAGGCATACTTAGTTGATGACCTAAAGGAAGTTGTGCAGCATGACAAGGGTCAGACTTTAAGGGATTCTTACGTTGTTTTTGATATCGAGACCACAGGTATAGGCCCCAGAACCCATAAAATAATCGAAATTGGCGCCGTGAAGGTAATTGACGGCGAGATAAAGGATAGATTTTCTTGTTTTGTAAATCCTGAACAGCCGATTCCGTACTTCATAACGAATCTTACAAGTATAACGGATAACGATGTTAAGGATGCAGAAACCATAGATACAGTGTTACCTAAGTTCCTTGAGTTTTGCGAGGGATGTGTACTTGTTGCGCACAATGCGGGCTTTGATTACGGATTTATAACTCATTACGGAAAGCTGCTTGGACTTACGGTTGACTTTACCGTGCTTGATACGGTAGGTCTTTCTAAGATTATGATTCCGGGAATATCAAAGTTTACTTTGGATAATGTGGCGAAATCCCTTAAGATACAGCTACTCCACCATCATAGAGCGGTAGATGATGCGGAGTGCACAGCTATGATTTTTGTTAAGCTTATAGAGCTTTTAGAGAGTGGTAATTACGGTAACGAAAATATCAGAAAAGAGGGCTTGAAGGTTAAGTATCTTTCTGAAATAAATATGTTAGCTAAAAAAAGCGTGGAAAATATAAAGAAGACTCATTCTTACCATGCTGTAATTTTGGCGAAAAATGAGACGGGAAGAGTTAATCTTTACAGATTAATATCAGAATCACACTTAAATTACTATGGTTCGAGAGCTCCTCTCATGCCAAAGAGTTTGATAGAAGAGCACAGAGAAGGTTTGATACTGGGTTCAGCCTGCTCTGCGGGTGAACTTTTTGAAGCGCTTCTTGATGAAAAAAGTGATGAAGAGATAGACAGAATTGTTAAGTTCTATGACTATCTTGAGATACAGCCAATCGGAAATAACGAGTACATGATAAAGGACAACAGGAGACATCCGGAAATCCAGGATATAAGCGATCTTCAAAACCTTAACAGAAGGATAGTTGACCTTGGAGAGCAGTACGGAAAGCCTGTTTGTGCAACCTGTGATGTACATTTCTTAAATCCTGAGGATGAAGAATATCGTCGTATAATGCAGTTTGGTAAAGAGTACAAGGATGCTGATGAACAGGCGCCACTTTACTACAGAACCACAGAGGAGATGCTTAAGGAATTTGAGTATCTTGGAGACAAAAAAGCTTATGAGGTTGTTATAGAAAATACCAATCTCATAGCTGATATGATAGATGAGATTTCACCCTGTAGTCCGAGAAAATGTCCTCCTGAAATAGAAAATTCCGATAAGACTTTACGTGAAATATGTGAGAGAAGAGCCCATGAAATCTACGGACCTGATCTTCCGCCTGTTGTAAGTGAAAGGCTTGAAAGAGAGTTGAATTCTATCATTGGAAATGGCTACGCTGTTATGTATATAATTGCCCAGAAGCTTGTGTGGAAGTCCGTAGAAGACGGATACCTGGTTGGTTCTCGAGGATCTGTTGGTTCGTCCTTTGTGGCCAATATGGCGGGTATTACAGAAGTTAACTCTCTGGCGGCACACTATATATGTCCTGAGTGTCACTACTATGATTTTGATTCGGAGGAAGTGAAATCATATGCAGGATTTTCTGCCTGTGATATGCCACCAAAAAAGTGTCCAAAATGTGGGACAGATTTACTTCGAGAAGGACATGATATACCATTTGAAACCTTCCTCGGATTCAAGGGAAATAAGGAGCCTGATATAGACTTAAACTTCTCGAGTGAGTATCAGAGCAATGCTCATGATTATACGGAAGTAATATTTGGCGCTGGTCAGACATTCAGAGCAGGTACTGTAGGTACTTTGGCTGAAAAGACTGCATACGGTTGTGTTAAGAGCTACAATGAGAAGCATCAGATAGTCAAAAGAAATGCAGAGATAATTAGGGTTTCTCAGGGGCTTGTAGGTGTTAGAAAAACTACCGGTCAGCATCCGGGAGGAATAGTTGTTTTACCGGTAGGAGAGGACATCAATACATTTACGCCGGTTCAGCACCCTGCCAATGATCAGACAACGAAGGTTATTACGACACATTTTGATTATCATAAGATAGATTCAAACCTTTTGAAGCTTGATATACTGGGACATCAGGATCCTACCATGATTAGAGAATTATCCGATCTTACTGGAGTGGATGCGTCTCTTATCCCTATGAATGATCCTGAGGTACTTTCGTTATTTGCGAGCACGGAGGCACTTGGTATAGAGCCGGAGGATATAGGTGGCTGTAAGCTTGGCTGTCTTGGACTTCCGGAGTTTGGTACAAACTTCGTTATTAACATGCTTCTTAAGGCTAAACCAAAGAATTTTTCTGACCTTGTCCGAATTTCGGGACTCTCACACGGAACCGATGTTTGGACCAACAATGCAGAGTATTTTATAGAAACAGGTAAGTGTACCCTTTCGACGGCTATCTGTACTCGTGATGACATCATGATATACCTTATCGGAAAGGGCGTTGAAAATGAGTTATCATTTACAATCATGGAAAGCGTTCGTAAGGGAAAGGGTCTTAAGCCTGAGATGGAAGAAGAGATGCGTAAGCATGATGTTCCGGATTGGTATATAGAGTCCTGTAAGCTTATAAAATATATGTTCCCAAAGGCACATGCTGTTGCTTATGTTATGATGGCTATAAGAGTTGCTTACTTTAAGGTACATTATCCACTTGCTTACTACTCGGCTTTCTTTAGTATCAGAGCAACTGACTTTGATTATGAGCTTATGTGCCAGGGAAAAGAAAAATTAAATCATCATATAAAAGATTATAGTTCTCGTTCAAATTCATTGAGCGACAAGGAAAAGTCTACTCTTGAAGATATGAAAATAGTTCAGGAGATGTATGCGAGAGGATTTGAATTTGTGCCTGTAGATCTTTACAAATCTAAGGCAAACAGATTTCAGATTGTAGACGGGAAACTTATGCCTTCATTTGTTAGTATTGAAGGACTTGGAAAAACAGCTGCTGAGCTTCTTGAGGCAGAAGCAGCAAAGGGGAAATTCTTATCCCAGGATGATATCAAATCAAGAGCAAAGGTACCATCCGGTGTCGTTGAAAAGATGGATGAGATGGGTATTCTCAAGGGATTGCCAAAGAGCAACCAGATGTCACTGTTTGATTTGATGTAAGAAGTCACCTAACCAGGCAGTGTGGTTCGCGTCTTATCTGTTTTATAGTGTGTGGTAATGTGGCTAACGAAAAAGGGGCTTGTCAACTCAAAGAAAAAGCTGTCAACCCAAAGAAAGTCGAGTTGACAAAAATGATAAAAGAACTTATGATAATATCGTTTTGTCGCTCATCAAGAGTGACTAATGATAATTATAATAAGTTTTTTTATGATTTAAGAAGGAGGCTCCGAGTATGAGTGCAAGTGCAAATATAATCTTTTTAATAGCCCTGGGTATATACCTGATAGTTTTTGTAGGAATCAGTATATACGATATGAAAAAAGTAAAAACATTCACCGACTACGCTGTTGCAGGAAAAAAGCAAAACAGCTTTGCGGTAACGATGACGCTTCTAGCAACCGTCATAGGGGCTTCTCTTACAATTGGAATTACCGATACAGTCTACACCATAGGTTTTCCAGGAATCTGGTGGATAGTATTCGGAGCTGTAGGTCTTATGCTTCAGTCGCTTCTGATATCTGAAAAGGTTAGAAATATAGGTGCAGACACACTTCCTGATATGGCAGGAAAGATAGTTGGCCCTGTCGCTGAAATAATAATCTCCCTTATTATTGTTATATCCTGGGTAGGTGTAATTGCCGGTCAGTTGGTTGCAATGAATTCTCTCATTACATTTGCAACAGGAAAGAGTGATAAAGTGATTTTTATCATAATTGCTGCAATAGTGATTATGTATACAATCTTTGGTGGGCAACTATCAGTAGTAAAGACTGATAAAATTCAGTTTTTTATTATCATAATTGGTGTGATTTTATGTTGTGGATATCTCTATCTGATTAAAGGGGGAGATACAGAAAGTATCAAAAGTAATATTGAGCTTCTGAATGACAATTATAAACCCATAAATCTATTTACTCAGCTTTTCGTTATTGGTGGAGTATACTTTTTGGGGCCGGATATTATATCAAGAAACTTTATTTCAAAGGATTCTAAAACCGCAAAGAAATCAGCTCTCTTCGCGGGCTTTGGACTAATTGCTTTTGCTCTTATTATTACATTTATTGGTATGTGGGTTAAGTTTAATATTTCATCGAAAGAACTTGGAGAGTCCGGTGCCCTCATGTATGTTGTAGCTCACGTGCCGAAGATTATCAGTATACCCATGATTTTCGGATTGCTCTCAGCCATACTATCATCAACAGATACCTGCATAATCAATGCATCTTCTATATTTGTAAAGGATATATTGAAAAAAGACAGCATTAAGCTTATCCGACTGACAGTGGCTGTTATAGGAGTGTTAGCAGCAATGTTGGCTCTACTGGGACGAGGAGATATCATGGCTCTTCTAACCGGAGCTTACTCTGTTTATACACCAGGCGTTATATTTCCACTACTTATAGCTATACTGTGTTACAAAAAGTACGACTTAAGAAAAAAAGTGTGGATTACAGCCGTAATACTTGGAGGAGTATGTGGTATACTTAGTACATATTTTGGGACAGTATTAGAAAGGATAAATGTGCCTGCAGCGGTGATTAGTAATCTTAGTTTAATTGGCATGGCTATTTCTCTTTTGATTTCTTTACTGTCCGTTAAAACTAAAGAGGGATGAAGATATGATGAATAATTAATAACAGTAGCAAATATTATAAACAATCAGGAGGTAATGAAAAATGGCGACAGATGAGATACATCAAGAAGAATCTGTTACTATAAAAATCCGCAACAAACTTTTTGAACTTCAAGATAAAAAGTACAAAGATTTTCAGAGTAAATTAACTCCGGGTATTAGCCCTGATTTCTTTATAGGAGTTCGTACGCCCAAGCTAAAGAGCTTTGCAAAAGATATTATACGAAATATGAATTATGATGAATTTCTTTTAGATCTCCCGCATAAGTTTTTTGATGAAAATCAGTTGCATGCATTTATAATTTCGGAGATAAAAGATTATAAGATATGTCTTGAAGAGGTTGAAAAATTTTTGCCTTATGTTGATAACTGGGCAACCTGTGATCAACTGAAACCAAAGATTTTTAAAAAGCACAAAACAGAGCTTTTGAAAAGTATTAATATATGGATAAATGATGATAAAACATATACTATAAGATTTGGAATTGAAATGCTTATGAACCATTATTTGGATGACGATTTTGATGTTTCATATGCGAGTATGGTAGCCAAAGTCAGATCTGAAGAGTATTATGTAAATATGATGATTGCCTGGTACTTTGCAACTGCCTTGGCAAAGCAATATGATAGTATAATTCCTTTCTTGGAAGAAAGACGCCTTTCCACCTGGACTCACAATAAAACTATACAAAAGGCAGTAGAAAGCTACCGTATTAAACCGGAACAAAAAGAATATCTTAAAAAAATGAAGGTGAAAAAAACCGCATCAGTTGACAAAAAAATCATGTAATAGTAGACTAATACAGACTGGACTTACAGCCTGTATTTTTTATAGATAAAAAAGAAAGGAATGCATGATAATCAAATCGATTATCATAAGGAAAAATTATGAGAAATTTTTTTAAGAAGAAAAGCGTGAAAAAAGTATTATGTGCAATACTCTCACTTGCACTTATTGAGCCTTTTGGTGTAGCTGCGGAAAATGTTCCTGACGAAGAGGTAGCCCCGGGTTACACTCACATAGTCAATAATCAGGTTCTCTATACACTTGATGAGAACTACAAAGCTGTTGTACCTGCAAGTCTTTCGGCTGTTGATTCATCTGCTTTTGCAGGAACAAAGAAGGTACGTTCATTTTATGTTCCTGAGGAAAATGAAACATTTAAAACCTCTGAAGATGGCGTGAATCTGCAAAGCAAGGATGGCTCCGGTCTTTACAGATATGCAAGTGCAAACCATGAATCCAATCTTTATACACTTCCGGGCGATGTTAAGAACATACTTAATTATGCTTGCGAAAGTGCTATGGATACTACGGGATTCGTAGTTCCAAGCAGAGTTGAAATTATAGGTGATTATGGTTTTTATGGTGGTGGAAATCTTTTAAGAGTTATATTTGACGAAAAGACTGCACCATCAAATCTCATAATAGTCGGTTCTCATGCATTTGAAAACAATCCAAATCTTGAGATATCTCTTCCGAAAAGTGTAATAGCAATCGGAGAGTACTGTTTTGCAAATTGCAGCAACCTTCGTGAAAAGGCAACACTTACAGAAGAGTACTCAAGCGTTGCGACTCAGGCAGGAATACTTGAGCGTACATCTATTACTAAGGTGCCCTCGTACTGTTTTGCAGGGTGTCCTAATCTTCATTATATAGATTTACCTGCTACTGTTAAGGTGATTGCGGATTATGCATTCACACAGTGCGTTAATATGGATACCGTTAATTTTGCGGGAAATACACTTGACTCCATAGGAAAAGGTGCATTTTATGGTAATGCCAACCTCCACAAGATATCGATTCCGGAGGGCGTTACTTCTATAGAGGCTGACACATTTGCCGGATGTCAGAATCTGAACAAGGTTCACCTTCCGGAGACACTGACTACTATCAGTGACAATGCATTTTCCAATTGTAATAATATCCATGAGATGAATATACCGGCCAGTGTAAAGAGTATATCACCAAATGCATTTGCAAACGTTACAAATCTCAAGGGTATCGATACTTCCAAGAATCCTTATGCAGCAGCTCTCCTGGGTAGATATGTACCACCGGCAGTTGTAACACCGGCTGCTGTTTCATTATCCGCTTCAAAGGGTGCAGTTTTTGCTGTAGGTAAATATAAGTATAAGGTAACAGCAGTTGGCGCAAGCTCATCTTCTGTTATGCTCATGGGATACAAGAATTCAAAGACAAGAAAAGCTCAGAAGCCAAGGGTAGTAAAGGTTGGTGCTTCTGTTAAGTACAAAGACTTTACTTATAAAGTGGTTTCGGTTAGGAAAAACGCATTCAGAGGCTGTAAGAGATTAAAGAAAGCAATAATAGGCGCTAATGTAAAGGCAATCGGCGCTAAAGCATTCTTTGGATGTAAAGGTATAAAAAATGTAGTGGTAACCTCTAAGGTTTTGAAGAAGGTTGGAGCCGGCGCATTTGCAAAGACAGCGAAAAAAGCAGTTATCAAGGTGCCACGCAGTAAAAAGAAGGTTTATGGCAGAATTCTAAGAGGTAAGGGAATTAAGAAGATAAAGTAAGGTTTTTTTAATAAAGATGTTTCAAATTTTATTAACATAGACATAATAAAGGAGGAAAATTATTATATGAAAAAGTCTAAGATACTGATTTCTACATGTTTGGCTTTTTGCCTCATGGTAAGTGGCACGGCGGTGTCGGGCACAGAGTCTGCAGCAGCGGCTAAGATTAAGCTTTCCAAAAAATCCATAACTATTAAGGTTGGTGAAACAAAAAAGCTTTATCTTAAAAAGGGCAAAAAGAAGCTCGATGTTAAGAAATTTAAGTCCAGCAACGATTCTATAGCAACTGTTACCAAGGCAGGAAAGATTGAGGGCGTTTCAGAAGGTAAGGCTGTTATATCTATAAAGTACAAGGGTAAGAAGTATAAGTGTAAAGTCAAGGTTAAGAAGGCAGATAGTCCTGCAGTTCAAACGGTAGCACCTGCTACAAAGGCCGCTACTGCAGCTCCGGTGGCTCCTACAGCTACGGTAGCTCCAACTGTTGCGCCATCACAAACACCTGCAGATGTTAAGATTACACTTGATAATATACGTAATTACGTAGTCGGAATAGATGAGCCTGTAGAGCTAGAGGATGGTACAAGCGTTCCGCTTATAAATTTTGACAATGCAGCGACAACTCCTGTTCTTCGCCCTGTTATGGATGAGGTAAATAAGGAGTTTGAGATGTATGGCTCCATAGGTAGAGGTTTCTCGCAGAAATCAGATCACTCAACAGAGATATACTACAACGTAAGAGAGAAGGTTCTTAATTTCCTCGATGCTGACAGAGTGACAGAAGATGAGCCCAATGGTAAATATACCTGTTTCTATGTAAATAATACAACAGACGGACTAAATAAGCTTGCATCTGCACTTATAGAAAGTGAAGATGATATAGTTCTTACAACCCGTATGGAGCATCATGCTAACGATCTTTCATGGCGTGAGCGCTGTAAAGTAATCTATGCTGAAGTAGATGAAAAGGGTCGCGTTATCTATGATGATATAGAAAAGTTACTAAAAGAAAACAATGTAAAATATGTCTCTGTAACAGCGGCTTCCAATGTTACAGGTTACGTAACCGATGTTCACAAGGTTGCTAAGTTGGCTCATAAGTACGGTGCCAAGATAATAGTTGATGGTGCCCAGATAGTAGCTCATCGTAAGTTCTCCATGGTTGGTGATACAGAGGATGAGGATATAGATTTTATGGTATTCTCAGCTCATAAGATGTACTCTCCTTATGGCGGAGGTGCTGTTGTGGGACTTACAAGTGAATTAGATAAACACATGCCGGAATTTTACGGTGGAGGTATCGTAACGGTTGTTGGAGATGATTGGCAGAAGTACAAGAACGCTCCGGCTGTTTACGAAGCTGGTTCACCTAATTACCCAGGAGTAGTAGGAATGGGTAAGGCTATAGATATCCTGCAGGAAGTTGGTTTTGAAGATATTGAGAATCATGAAAAGGTTCTTAATAAGAGACTTATAGATGGATTAAAGAAACAGGAAAATATTATTATTTACGGAGACTATGAAAATATTGACGACAGAGTTGGTGTCGTTACATTTAATTATAGTGATACAAATTCATTCTTTGTTGCAGAACAGCTTAAAAAGTTAGGTGCAGTCGCTACCAGAAGAGGTGCTTTCTGTGCACATCCTTACGTATGGAGACTTATGGGAATTCCGGATGAAGCTTTGGGTGAATTTGAGAATTGTACGGACGCATTTGCACCGGGCATGATTCGTGTCAGCTTTGGTATATATAATACCGAAGAGGAAGTGGATAAATTTTTAGAGGTTCTCCCTAAGGCCGTAGCCGCTGCCAAAGAAGACATGAAAAGACCAAGCGTAAAACCTATTAAACCTGAGTATTAACATATGGAACGCGTATATTTTCATATATCGGCCGAAATATGGGGAGGTATATTTTGTATCGTTGCGTCTATTGTTTTGTTTCTTACGAGAAGATTTGATCGGAAGGCAGCGCTCGACCTTATCATTGTGACACTCTGTTGTGCTACTTTGATGGCATTTGATGTGGTTCCATGGATGCTTTCGGGAGAGGGAGATAATGTTTATTTTATTTCCAGAGTCACAAATTTTATCTCGAGAGCATTAAGTCTTCTCGTTTTGCCACTGGTGGCAGAATACATATCCCATATAATCTATATTCGTACAAAGGGATATAAGATATATTGGAGTATGGTCGAGTGGATATTGTTTTTCGTTGGAGTTGTGGCTTTGATTGCGAATGAGATACATCCGTATATTTACAAGATAAAAAGTGACGGCTCACTTGCTCGACTTCCTAATTTTTTCTGGATACCCGGAGCGCTGGTATTTACCGGACTTTTGATGACACTTAGTGTTGCTATCGTATATATAAGATATATGAACAATATAGAACGAGCGGTTTTAATTGTTTTTTTAGTGTTACCCATGCTCGCCATAGCATTGAGAGTATTTATCCATATAGATTATTATACCGATATTGCGATAGTAATCTCGGTTATGACTATGTTTATATCATATGAAATGAATTATGCAGATTATATGATAAAGAGGGAAAAACAGCTACATGATGAAAAAATTCGCATTATTAACGATCAGATGAAACCGCATTTTATATTTAACAGTCTTGGAACCATCAGATATTTATGCAGGACTAATGTGGATGAAGCTGTGGAGGCTATTAATGATTTCTCCATATGTATGCGAAGAATAACGAATTTTATAGGTGAAAACAGTTGTATTACGGCAGATACGGAGATTGATCTCGTAAAACATTATATCAATATACAGAAAAAAAGATTTGGAAATCGTATTAATATAGAGTATGATATTAATGATGAGGATTTTGATGTCCCTCCTTTTTTGATACAAACCCTCGTTGAAAATTCGCTTCAGCATGGAATACTTGATAATCAGATTGAAGATGGGATTATAATTATTAAAACAGAAAGAAAGGGATCAGATCATATAATAACAATTACAGATAATGGAGCGGGATTTGATACAAATTTATTGAAAAATGAAAAGAAAGAACATGTAGGTCTGCTCAATACAAAGAGCAGGCTTGAAATAATGTGTGGAGGTACTCTGGATATACAAAGTGAACCGGGCAAAGGAACTTGTGTGACGGTGACTATTCCGGAGTGATTAATATCTTCATGCAAAAATACAAGGGAGGAAAAGAAGCTTGAACTATTATTTATTAGCAAATATTATTGTATGTATATTTGCATTTGTAGGCTTTGTTTACGGAGCTATGCAGTTTTTTAGACATGGAAAAGCTCTTTACGGGCAGATGATAACATTTGCACTTTTGTGCGTAGTTATAGGTAGAATCTTTAATATTGCCCGTATATTGTCCGGTGTCAATTTTATCGGAAGTTTTCAACTGGGAACGCTGGGAATCATCGGTAGTTTCATGTTCTTCTACACATCAAACTACGGAACACTCGATTCTATCGTAGATGACGGGACGAAAGAGTTTCTCAAATATCGTCTGATTGCTATGGTTGCACCTGTTGTTGTAATAGGATTATATTTTCCGCTGTTCTTTTTGGGAGATGTAACAAAAATCTGGAAAGTTCAGGGTGCTGTACTTTTATTCTTTATGGCATTATGCTCTTATTTTCATCTGAAGCATCTCGTCATAACAGATGTGGAATTTGGTGTCATAAAAAACCTAAGACCTTACAATCTTTTAGCGCTTTTGTATATGATGTCGAGTATAGCTGAGTGCTATGCCATGAGTCGAAATAATAGCGTAATGACACTTGTATCCACCTGCTTCTCAGCAGTTTTTCTTGTACTTATGATTCCTTTGATTTCACGAGGACTGAAAAAATCTTTCAAGAGAAAACGCAATGGTTAAAAAAGCTTTGGCATGGAGGTAAAAGATAATGGACAGTAATATGATTTATATTTTATTTATATGTATATTCGTACCTATTATGGTAAGTGTGCCATTGATTGAGAAGTCATCTCGAGATATTACTATCTATATATTGATAGGCATTGTGGCTGCCCTCTTCATCTCAGAGGTGAACGGGATGATGTTAAAACTGTTTGATAATGACATACTTTATGTAACAACCACGATAACTCCGGTTACTGAGGAGATTATTAAAGCTTTTCCGGTGCTTTTTTATGTATTTTTGTTTCCGGCATCCAGGAGAAAGCTATTATCCATATCCTTTGCTCTTGGTATAGGATTTGCATTGTTCGAAAATACCTACATACTTATATCAAATGTTGAGAGCGTATCTCTCGGATGGGCCCTTATAAGAGGTTTTTCAACTGCATTGATGCATGGTTTGTGTACAGCTGCGGTTGGATATGGAATGGCTTATGTACGCCTCAAGAAAAAGCTGGCGTTACCGGGAACCTTCTCATTGTTGATTACAGCTATCATATACCATGGAGTATTCAATATATTTGTACAGACAGAGAGCATGAAGTATTTTGGCTTCCTTCTCCCATCTGTAACATATATGCCTTTCCTTATATATATTATAATTAAGAACAAAAAAACAAAAACTGAAGTTGAAGGGAAATCAATTTCTCTCGTTACAAAAAAATAGAAAATAACCGGATTATATTTTCATTATAAAAAACATTCTTAAAAAAATATAAAAAAAGCTTGCAATTTATGGAGAACCGTCGTATAATGGCAAATGCTGTGACATGATAGCGATGATGCATGAGGTTGCTGACCGGTGGTAACACCCTTCAGGTTTTTATGCGGAGCGAATGTCAAGTTGCAAATTGGCGACAAGTCACTGTACCAACAATTAACCTTCTGCCAAAGGGCAGATAAGACGGTTGTTTTTACTTTACTCCATGGATGCAAGCTTTTCTTATTTATAACTACTTATCATAAGAGAGTTATAAGAAAGGAGTAGATTTACGCAGACTGATTGAGATAAAAAGCGAAACACCCGGGTAAGTGTACAGTCACCACTTGTTGTGCTTAGATTAGCGTTTATACGCAAAAGTACGAAAAGGAGGCGGCTTTTTTTATGGCTAAGAATGTAATGAGAATCACACTTAAGGCTTATGATCACAATCAGATTGATCATGCAGCTGGAAAGATTGTGGACACAGTTAAGAGAACAGGTGCACGTGTTTCAGGTCCTGTACCTCTTCCAACAAAGAAGGAGGTTGTTACTATCCTTCGTGCAGTTCACAAGTATAAGGATTCAAGAGAGCAGTTTGAACAGAGGACTCACAAGAGACTTATCGATGTTATCTCTCCTTCTGTTAAGACTATCGACGTATTACAGAAGATGGAAGTTCCATCAGGCGTTCAGGTAAGCATCAAGAACGTTACTAAATAAGAAAGATTAAGGATAATTTGATTCGAAAAAACTCACGTTTTTGATTTAGATCTATCCTTTTTCAAATATCAAGTGCATGATTTTAGGGCGCTGGCAGACTATAGCTTTTAGAGTTGTAAGCATAAGTCATATGTTATCCACGAAATCCGCTGCATTAATAATTATAGGAGGAAAACCTAAGATGAAGAAAGCTATTTTAGCTACGAAGGTTGGTATGACACAGATCTTCGACGAGAAAGGAGTACTTACTCCGGTAACTGTCCTTCAGGCTGGTCCTTGTTATGTTACTCAGATAAAGACTGATGAAGTAGACGGTTATAGCGCAGTTCAGGTTGGCTTTGTAGATAAGAAAGACAAGGTTACAACCAAGGATGCAGCCGGTAATGCGCAGGTTGCAAGAGCCCATGGCGTAAATAAGCCACAGCAGGGACATTTTAAGAAAGCCGGAATCGAGACCGGTAAGAGGTATCTGAAGGAATTCAAGTTTGAAAATGCCGATGAGTACGAGCTTGGTCAGGAAATCAAGGCTGATATATTTGAAGCCGGAGACAAGATTGATGCAAGCGGTGTTACTAAGGGTAAAGGTTTCCAGGGTGCTATCAAGAGACATGGTCTTCACAGAGGACCTATGGGACATGGTTCTAAGTACCACAGACATGCCGGATCAAACAGTGCTTGTTCTGATCCTAGCCGTGTATTTAAGGGCAAGAAAATGGCAGGTCACATGGGATCTGTTACACGTACAATCCAGAATCTTGAGATTGTCAGTGTAGATGCTGAGAAGAACTTAATCCTTGTTAAGGGTGCAGTTCCGGGACCAAAGAAATCCTTAGTTGTTATCAAGGAAGCAGTAAAGGGTCAGGCTTAATTCTTTTGGAAAGGAGGATATATACAGATGGCTAACGTATCTGTTTACAATATGTCAGGTAGCGAAGTTGAGAAGATTGATTTAAATGATTCTGTATTCGCTACAGAAGTTAAAGAAAATCTGATGCATAAGGCAGTTGTACTTCATCTTGCTAATAAGCGTCAGGGAACACAGAAGGCTAAGACACGTTCGGAAGTATCCGGTGGTGGAAAGAAGCCTTGGAGACAGAAGGGAACCGGTAATGCAAGACAGGGTTCTACAAGATCTCCACAGTGGAGAGGCGGTGGAGTTGTATTTGCTCCAACACCTAGAGATTATTCATTCAAGATGAATAAGAAGGAAAAGGCAGGAGCTATCAAGTCAGCTCTTTCATCAAGAGTTAACGAAGAAAAGCTTGTAGTTCTTGATTCAATCAGCTTCGAAGAAGCTAAGACAAAGAATGTAGTAAATATGATGAACTCTCTTAAGGATAACGACGTACTTAAGACAAGCAAGGCACTTATCGTACTCGAGGGTATGAGCAAGGATGAGAGAAATAAGCTTGCTAACGGTGCTGAGTCAATTGAAGAGGTTCAGGAAATAGTAAATAACATCGAGGATCGTAAGGCAGCTAATGCAAAGGTTGCTCTTGCAGCAAGAAATATCCCTGATGTAAGAACAGTATCAACAGACGAACTTAACGTTTTCGATATACTTAAGTATGAGACAGTTATAGTTACTAAGGATGCTGTATCAAAGATTGAGGAGGCGTATGCATAATGGCAGATTTAAAGTATTATGATATTATCTTAAAGCCGGTTATTACTGAGAAGTCAATGGCTCAGAACGAAAACAAGTGCTACGTGTTCCTTGTAAATCCGCTGGCTAATAAGACTCAGATAAAGGAAGCTGTTGAGAAGATGTTCGACGGTGTTGAGGTTAAAAAGGTAAATACGCTCAATGCACCCGGTAAGGCACGTCGTCGTGGAAGAATCGAAGGTAGAACAGCTAAGACTAAGAAGGCTTATGTAACACTTACAGAAAACAGTAAGGATATCGAGATTTTCGAAGGCCTTTAATTAACAAATAAGTAAAGAGCAATCGGCTCTGCAAAAAAACGATTTAAACTACGAAAGGAGTTTCGTCATGGGAATTAAAACATTTAACCCATATACACCTTCAAGAAGAAACATGAGCGTTCTTGATAAGGCTGAGATCACAACTTCAAAGCCTGAGAAATCACTTTTAGTTTCTTTAAAGAAGAATGCCGGACGTAATAACCAGGGTAAAATAACTGTTAGACATCACGGCGGTGGTTCAAGAAGAAAGTACAGAATTATAGATTTTAAGAGAACTAAGGATGGTGTTCCTGCAAAGGTTAAGACAATCGAGTACGATCCAAACAGAACAGCAAATATAGCTCTTATCGCTTACAATGATGGTGAGAAGGCTTATATCCTTGCTCCGGACGGACTTAAGATTGGTCAGACTATCATGAACGGACCTGATGCAGAAATCAGAGTTGGAAATTGTCTTCCACTTGAAAATATCCCTGTAGGTTCAGAAATTCACAATATCGAGCTCATGCCTGGTAAGGGTGGACAGCTTGTTCGTTCAGCAGGTAACACAGCTCAGCTTATGGCTAAGGAAGGTAAGTATGCTACACTTCGTCTTCCTTCAGGCGAAATGAGAATGGTTCCAATCCTCTGCCGCGCTACTATCGGTGGTGTAGGAAACGGAGAGCATTCACTTGTTAAGATTGGTAAAGCAGGACGTAAGCGTCACATGGGTATCCGCCCAACTGTACGTGGTTCTGTTATGAACCCTAATGACCATCCACACGGTGGTGGTGAAGGTAAGGCACCTATCGGACGTTCAGGTCCATGTACTCCTTGGGGTAAGCCTGCACTTGGTCTTAAGACACGTAAGAAGAAGAACAAGTCTAATAAGCTTATCATAAGAAGAAGAAACGGTGACGTTATTAAATAATGATTGAAAGTGAAAGGAGAACATTATGGCACGTTCATTAAAGAAGGGACCATACGCTGATGCAAAGCTTCTTAAGAAGGTTGATGAAGTAAATAACAGTGGCGATAAGCAGGTTATAAAGACATGGTCTCGCCGTTCAACAATCTTCCCTTCATTTGTAGGCCTTACATTCGCTGTACATGATGGAAGAAAGCATGTACCTGTATACGTTACAGAAGACATGGTTGGTCACAAGCTCGGTGAATTCGTTGCTACCAGAACTTACAGAGGTCATGGTAAGGACGAGAAAAAGGGTAAGAAGTAATAGACATAGATAATCTTATATTTTTGAAAGGAGGTTTCAACCATGGCTAAGGGGCACAGATCTCAAATTAAACGTGAGAGAAATGAGAACCAGAAGGAAAACAGACCTTCAGCTAAGTTGTCATACGCTAGAGTATCAGTAACAAAAGCTTGCTATGTACTTGATGCTATCAGAGGCAAAGACGTTGAAACAGCAATCGCAATTTTAACATATAATCCAAGATATGCTTCCGGCATAATCTTAAAGCTTTTAAATTCTGCTATTGCAAATGCAGAGAACAACAATGGTATGAGTCGTGAGAATCTCTACATCGAAGAGTGTTTCGCAAACAAGGGACCTACAATGAAGAGAATCAGACCTAGAGCACAGGGTAGGGCTTACAGAATCGAAAAGAGAATGAGCCACATCACAATCGTACTCAATGAAGCAGCTAATGCCTGAAAAAACACACATTTAGTTTAGGAGGAAAGCAATGGGACAGAAGGTTAACCCACATGGTTTAAGAGTCGGCGTTATAAAGGACTGGGATTCTAACTGGTTTGCAGAGGGTTCTGCTTTTTCTGATAACCTTGTAGAGGATTACAACATCAGAAAATTTGTCAAGAAAAAGCTTTATAATGCAGGTATTTCTAAAGTAGAAATCGAAAGACCGACTAATAAAGTCAGAGTAATCATTCATACAGCTAAGCCTGGTTTCGTAATTGGTAAGGGTGGCGCTGAGATTGAAAATCTTAAGAAGGAACTTGTTAAAGTTCTCGATGAGCCTAAGGCTCTTGATATCAAGATTATGGATATCAAAAATCCGGATAGGGAAGCTCAGCTTGTTGCAGAGTCAATCGCTGCTCAGCTTGAAGCACGTATTCCTTTCCGTCGTGCTATGAAGTCAGTTATGTCAAGAACTATGAAGTCAGGTGCTAAGGGTATCAAGGCTGCCTGCTCAGGACGTCTTGGTGGTGCTGATATGGCTCGTACAGAGTTCTATGTAGAGGGAACTATACCTCTTCAGACACTTCGTGCAGACATTGACTATGGTTTTGCAGAGGCAGATACAACTTACGGTAAAGTAGGTGTTAAGGTCTGGGTATACCATGGTGAGATACTTCCAACTAAGAAGGAAGAGAAAACCAAAAAGGAAGGGAGCGATAAATAATGTTAATGCCTAAAAGAGTAAAGCATCGTAAGCAGTTCCGTGGTACGATGAAGGGTAAGGCTTTAAGAGGAAATC
>JAEEJA010000080.1 GCA_016281605.1 Lachnospiraceae bacterium | reverse complement strand
TGGTACGATGGTTACAGTCAAAATGGGTACGAAATATACAATCCTGAATCTGTTGTAAGGAGTATACAAAGAAAAAAGTATATGGGATTTTGGAGTCAGACCTCAACATATCAGGCTATTTCAGACCGTATCAATGAAAATTTTGATGGAATTAAGGATGATATAATCCGTATGATATCCGGTGAAAGTGTGGATGTAAATGTATTAAGATACAACAATACCATGAAAGGTTTTCGTAATCGTTCTGATGCATTTACCTATCTTTGTCATATAGGATATCTTGCCTATGATTTAGATGAAAAAACATGTCGGATTCCTAACAGGGAAGTTAGAGATGAATGGTTAAGCGCAATAGAGGATAATGATGAATACAAAAACACCGATAAAATTATAAAAGCTTCAAAGGAACTTCTAAAAGAAACTATTGCAGGAAATGCAGATGCAGTAGCAAAAGCGCTGGATGAAAGCCACATAAATGTAACTTCTAACCGCAGTTATAATAACGAAGATGCACTTCAAAGTGCAATTTACTTAGCATATATCTATGCCATTAATAAGTACTTTATATTTAGAGAAGTTACATCAGGGAAGGGGTACGCTGACGTAATATTTGTTCCGATAAAGGAACCGACTCCCGAAACACCTGCCATGGTAATAGAGTTAAAGAGAAACGATTGCACTGAAAGTGCCATAAATCAGATAAAAGATAAAAAGTATTTTAAGGCACTTGAAGGATACGAAGGCAAGCTTCTCTTCGTTGGGATAAATTATGATGAAAAAGAAAAGACTCATACAGCTCAGATAGAAGAATTCAGTTTATAAACAAAAGAGCAGGTAAATAATTATGAATTAACCTGCTAAATACTTGTATTATATAAGGAGAATCTCAGCATGGCTTCAGGTAAGATTACATATAAAGGCTTTATTGGCTTGGATTTGGATGGAACCGTTTTTAATAACGAAAAAATAATCCCTGATAAAGTGATGGATGCAATTCATAATGCAATAAAAGACGACTTTATAGTTTCACCTGTTACAGGCCGGCCTATGAATGGTATCCCTCATGAATTTGTTAATGATATAAAAAGTGAATACATTATTGCTTCCAATGGTTCGACCATATATAAAAGAATTTTGGATTTGGATATAATAAAAAAGCTTCAAGAGAAATCAATATCTGAGGATGATGGCATGATGAAGCTGTACGAGACTTTTTATGAATGCATCTACAGAAAACCTCTTTCAAAGGAAATTGCACTTTTAATTCTCGACATACTGGATGATTTTGATTGTATTCCGGATTGCTTTGTATGGGGAAAAGGTCATATGCGAGAAGACGCAAAAATTAAGGTTCCTTTACTTGGGATTAATAAGCATATGGTTGAGTATATACTTTCAAGGCGAGATTTTTTTCCTGATTTGAAAGAATATGTTTCAAATTTAAATTGTGGAGTGGAAAAAATAACCATAAATTTTTATATGAATGAGATGGGGAAAAAAGAAAAGCAACGTGCTCTAGACAAGCTAAAAAAGCTTGATAATATAACCATAGTAAGTGGCGCTCCACATAATCTAGAAGTAAATGCTAAAGATGTATCCAAGGGAAAAGGAATATATAAATTATGTGATTTACTAAATATAGACCGAAAAAAGACCTGTGCATGTGGAGATGATATAAATGATCTTGATATGATAAGGCTATCTGGTTTTGGCGTTGCCATGGGTAATGCCGTTCCTGCAGTAAAGTCCGCCGCTGACTTTATAACTGATACAAATGAAGAAGCAGGTGTTGCAAAAGCCATCTACAAATTTATGGATATTGAATAATATAGGGATTTATGATAATATTCTAACAAAAATTATTATCATAAAATGGAAAACATTGAGTAAAAAACATTTATTATTAACTCAAATTAATAAGAAATTAATAAGAGAGGTTAACAGATATGAAATTAAAAAAAGTAATTAATATCTTTGCGGTTTTAGGAATATGTTGTGCGTTATGTGCTTTACCAGGATGTGAAAAGGAAGAATCATCCTCTTCAGGATCTAAAGTAACATCTTCAACAAGCAGCGAAACCGGAGGAACTTCTTCGGAAGATACATCGGAAAGCAGTTCAGAGGATACATCTGAAACAAGTGAAGAGGCTGAGGCAAGTGAGGCTCCAACTTCTGAAGAGAATTCTGAATCTAACGGAGATGTAGAAGAAACCACAGAGAAGGTTAAGAAACAGGACGCAGTTAATGAGTGGACAGATACTGATTCGCTGGATGTAGCTATAGACACCTCAGGTGTATATTTTACACCTCCTGAAGCAGAGTATATCCCTTCTGAGGATGCTTCTTATGAGTTAAAGGGGTATAGAGCGGCGGACCACATAATAGAAGCAAATTACAGTGACGGAAAGAAGGATGTATGCATCAGAAAATCTGATAAGTACTCTGAAGAAGATTTGCATGGCGATTATAATAAGTACTCTGATAGCTGGGATGAGAATTTTAAGGGACTTATAGTTCACTGTAAAGGTGCAAACAAGAAAGTAAATCTTGCAACTTTTTCAGTGGATAATTATACATTCTCTGTGAATATAAATCCTGGAGCTGACGGAGAAGGGTTTTCAGCAGATGACCTGAAGTCTGTAGTTATGAGCACTCAGTAATAAAAAGGTCACTAAAACCTCATGCTTTTTAGCATAGGCGGTAGTTATGAAAAAAACAATAAGAAAATAAAGCTCAAGACCGGCAAACCAGTCTTGAGCTTCATTTTTTTAATTTTAGTAAGCTGTTATAAATACATTTCCAGCCTCTTTAAAGAGGTTGGTAGCATTATTTATGCTCATGGTAGTATCACTATCTGTAGAAGGATTGTACCAGGTAACATTGGTTTCTGTATATGCCTTCAGTATACAATAATGATCATCTGAAAGCTTGGCTATCACGGGACGCTCGTTACTTACAAAGTAGAGCATTTCGGATAGAGTACAGTTTTTAAGATTAAGCACGTTGTCCAAATATTCGGACAGAATCTTGCCCGGCTTTTTGTCAGGAAGATTCTTAGCGTTAGCAGTTACTTGCATTGCCTTTAAGAGAAGTGTAGAGCAAGCCTGAGAAGAGCTAATCTTTTTCTTGGTCGGCATATTTTCAATTCCGGAAAGCTCTTTGGATAAAAATTGTCCGCCACGCTCCCATATGACATCGCCGAGACCGTTTGTTACAACTCCCATTCCCTCATCAGCAGCGATTATTGCATTTGCGGCTGAGTCAAACTTATCTGTCATAAATCCGTGGGTGTAGATATAATACTCTACATGGTTATTCTTAGGTGAAATTCTAAGAGACGGATTCTCCTTTATGAGTATCGTATCTACTTCAGTAAACTCCGGAGTGTCAACCATCTTGGTTGATTTTGGAAGTGAAAGATATTTTTGTTCAAGATACTTTTCATCTGAAGTCTTTGTTATAGCAAAGGTATCACTTTCTTCTTCGGGGTGATTAAGTATACTGTCAGAAGATATCTTCTTAAATTTCGAATTATTTTTCTTAAGTCGATTTAGGTAAACTACATTATTTTCGGTTTCTACACTTGAAACATATATCTTAGGGAGTGAGTATTTTTTTAGCACATTTCCCGATTTATCCGAAATAATCATACGGAAAACAGGCATTATCTTTTCTCCAGCCTCATTTTCATATATATCTTCTTCATGTACGTAGCCATAAATTATGTTTTCTCCGACTGCGCCCAGTGCACAGAGACGAATGTGAGGATTGGACTTTATCTGAACGGTATCACCGGTTATCAGGTCAAAAATCGTAAGTGTATCGCTTTGGGACTCATCGTCTCGTGTGATAAGTACGTAAGCCTTTGCCATATCACTCATGGTAAATGTATTGGAAGTAATATTTTCGGCTATAAGCTGATGATTCTTCGAAGAAATATTATATGCGTAAACTGAGTTGTTAACTTCAAAGAAAAATACGTTCTTATCATTTACATAAGAAAACTCTCCAAAATCAAGGTTTAGTCTTGGATAGGTGGTGTCGAGGGGGACGTAAACCCTTTCTGTGATGTCATTATTTTTAGCGCTGTAAGAGTAAAGGATTATAGCCACGTGGCCCTCATATGTACCGGAGTTTATGTATCCGGCTACTACGAAATCAATATTTCCATTTTCATGACACTTGAGAATATCGATGTTATGCTGTGCATATAGGGTATCCGGAGTCTCATCATTACTTTTTGCATAAGAGAATATCAACTTAATCTTATTGCTTTTTGAATCGTACTGATAAAGATTATCACTTTTAACATATGCAGCATAGACATTTTTTTCATCACAGGTAAGATCGTAGCTTTCTGCATTGCTTATGCCAAGCTTTATGGTTCCGTCCTTCTTAGATGTAAGAGTTGGATTAAATACCTGTTCTGCAGTTCTATCAAAGTAGAGCAGATACAGCTGTCCTTCGTGATAACGGATACGATAAAACTCATTTACAAGATAGTTTTCGGTGTTCGAGTCACTTTTAAGTGAAACATAATAAGTCAGGAGTACAGATGCGCCTTCGATATTTATTTCCTTTATAACGGGAATCGGGGTACTCAGCTGTTTTACGCTAAGTTCATTCCAGCGAATAAGCTTTTCATCGGAATGAATGGTTACATGAGCCAGGGTCGAGTTATCATCGGACTCGTAAGACGGTTCTAAGTAAGATGCAATATCTACAGAGGATTTATCTGAATCCAGAGTAGATTTGTTAAAATCATCAATAAAGTCCATCTTTTTGGACAGGAAGAAATCGCTTTCATAATACTTAACACGGGTATAGTAGTAAAGCTTTTTTCCTTCATCAGAGACCAGCACGATTTCAAGGGCATACTCTGTACTTGTATCCAGTGTTGTATCAAGGAAAATCTGGGATTTCAGAACTTTCCCTTCCTTATCAAAGCCCGGTACCTGATTTGTAAATATTTGATTTTTATCGGATATATCATATAGCGCGTAACTCATACCTGCTATCTGCAAATCTGATTGCTCTATGCAAAATGTAAACTCCTTACTTGTATCAAGAGGGGTAATAGATTCCCTCTGGCTGCATACGTCAAGCTTTGAAGCGTAACCTATAAGGGGGTTAAACTTTTCACTACCAAGCTTTAAGTATACTGAAGGAAAGCTGGTTTTCATAAGGTTTGTTGATGCCGTTGTACTTACAGAAAGGTTTGGAATCCTTTTACTGAACAAAAACAGGGAACCAACAAATAATAAAAGTAATATAAATATTTTATATACGTATTTCATATCTTATTCTCCGGATGTTTTTTACTTTAGCAAAGCAGAGTAGACATCGCGTTTTGAAAGGCCTCTATCCTTTGCGGCTGCTTTCATGGCGTCCTTACGGCTCATGCCTTCTTGCTCGTAGAGAGCAACATGCTCCTCTATAGTGAGTTTTTCCCATTTTTTCTGTTCGTCTTCTTCAAGCTTTTCGTGTGAAATGCCGGATATGATCAGGACATACTCTCCCCTAGGGTCATGCTCATTGTAATAAGAGCAGGCATCGGCGAGACTCAATATCAGACACTCCTCATGAATCTTTGTCAGTTCTCGTAGGATAGACATGTGTCTGTCGCCAAGTGCTCCTAAAAGTTCTTGAAGAGTCTTTTTAAGTCTGTGAGGTGCTTCATAAATAATTATTGTACGAGTTTCCGTTTTTAACTCCTCTAATATGCGAGAACGTCCTTTTTTGTCAGATGGGAGAAATGCTTCGAAAGCAAAGCGCCTTGTAGACTGACCGGACATGGATAAAGCAGTAATGCAGGCAGATGCACCGGGGAGTGAAGTGACAGTTAGTCCTTCTTCATAAGCTCTTTTAACTATAACTTCACCGGGATCCGATATACCGGGGGTTCCTGCGTCTGTTACTATTGCTATACTTTTTCCTTCTTTCAGAAGGCCTATAAGCTCCTCAGCCTTATCATATTTGTTAAATTCATGATAGCTTGTTAGAGAAGACTTTATATCAAAATGATTTAAAAGCCGCAGGGTATTTCGTGTGTCCTCTGCGGCAATGATATCTACTTCCTTTAATGTTCTGAGAACCCGAAAGGTAATATCTTCCAGATTCCCTATGGGTGTAGCACATATATATAATGTTCCGTATGTATCCATATTTTTTCAACCTTTTCTCCCCTGGTATAAACAACTGTTTACATCATACCGTAAATCTCATAGATTTCTTCAGTATAGTTTCCATCTTCATCATAGACAAAAAGCGGGGGTTCTATCTTAAGTTCTCTACCTCCACCCTTTGCACCCTCTACAAGAACCATGGAGGGAGCGCTTTTCTTATTGGAGTGAACGAATCTCATGCGTTTAGGCTCTATGTGGTAGGTGGTCATAAGTGTTATAATATCCACCAATCGAAATGCCTTGTGTACCATGAAAAGCTTCCCCTTAAGTTTTAAGAGTGAAGAGCTTGTGCGAATAACATCCTCTAAAGTGCACTTTATCTCGTGCCTTGCTATAGCAAGGGCACTATCCGGATTTGTGAGACCGGTTTGCTCCTTTATGTAAGGTGGATTGACAGTAACCACGTTGAATTGTTCCCGTCCGAAAAGTTGGACAGCGTCAAGCAGGTCTCCTTCGCAAATGCTTATGATATCGTCAAGCTTATTTAATGAAACGGATCTTTTTGCAAGTGAAGCAGAATCAGGATTTATCTCAATTCCATCTATGTGAGCAGGTTTATAAAGAGCAGACATAAGAAGTGGGATAATTCCGTTTCCAGTACATAGATCCATAACTTTGTCTCTTGGATTCGCTTTAGCAAAGTGTGACAGAAGTACTGCATCAATTCCAAAACAAAAAAGATCCGGGTTTTGTATGATTTTCAGACCATCCAACTGTAGGTCATCAAGTCTTTCATTTATTTCCTTTTCGTCCATGGGATTCCCTGTTTGTATACTTTTCTGAGTGTATGTAAGGTTTTTTGCCTACATGAGGATTCTTCTTTTTGTCATGAGAAGAATTGTGCTTATCCTTCTTTTCGGGCTTTTTGCCACGAGAAGAATTAGAGTCCTTAGGTTCATGACGAAATTCCTTTTCGAATCTCTTATCTTTATCTTTGTCTCTTTTTTCCGGTCTTCTCTTTTTTTGCTTTTTTTCGTATCTGGGCTGTTCGCCCATGGATTCGCTAAGCTCAGCAAGATCCTCATTTTCCATAAGCTCAAGAGCTCTTAAAGTAGCCTCATCTACAACCTCTTCATCAGGAAGAACCTGTGTTATGGTATGCCTTGTGTTGGATTTAGTAGTGTACTCTAATTCGGAAGCTTTGTACTCACGAAGCTCCTTTTCTTCATTATCGGTTTCAATAAGTACTGAAACCATTTGTTTAAGGACACTAAGCTTTTGAACCTCTCCGGTATATCCATCTATGGTTTTTACTGTAGTTCCGATAGATGGAAGTGATGAATTGAGATGAAGATAAGCATCCTCCTCGTTCTGGAGGCAACACATAAGTCTTCCACATACACCTGATATTTTGGAAGGATTGAGAGAGAGACCCTGATCCTTAGCCATTTTTATAGAAACAGGTGAAAAATCAGATAAAAATGTAGAACAGCAAAGAGGTCTTCCGCAGATACCGTAACCACCTATCATGCGGGTTTCATCTCTGACGCCTATCTGTCTAAGTTCTATACGGATTTTAAAAATCGCAGCGAGATCCTTAACCAGCTCTCTAAAGTCTACTCGTCCATCGGAAGTAAAATAAAAGAGAAGCTTAGATCTGTCAAATGTATACTCCGAATCGATCAGTTTCATATCGAGTCCGTGAGCAGCAATTTTTTCCAGACATATATCAAATGCCTTTTTCTCGCGCTCTCTGTTTTCGTGAAGAGTAGCCTCATCCTTAAGACTTGCTATACGTATGATGGGCTTTAGAGGGTTGACGATGCGGTCATCAGTTACTTGCTTTGGACCGAGAACAACCTCGCCATACTCTACACCACGGGCTGTTTCGACTATAACGTGATCCTTTAAGCGCACGTCAAAGTTACCCGGGTCAAAATAATATACCTTTCCGTTAGTTCTAAATCTAACGCCAATTATAGTGATCATTATATTCCTTTCCTAGTACATATAAGATATTTTAAAATAGAAATTCCTAATTATATATTATCTGCAACTATCCTTAATATTAAGAATCATAAGCTCTACAGCGGTATCGAAATTAACATTAGCATTGAGCCTGAGTTTTGCGGTAGAGATACCATCGATTATGTGCTCGATATCGTCATAACCCCGTACATTGGCCTGCTCAGCGATAGTTGAGTACTCATCTCTGTAAAGAAGAAGATTAGCGTCGCGAGTAGCCTTAAACATAAGTATGTCACGATACCACATAAGCATTAAATCAAGGTAATCGTTTATTTTCTGACTGTTTTCATTAAACTTACGGATAACATCGAGTATATCGAGTATTGGCATATCATCGATGTGCTTAAGCAACGAAAGAACAGAAGTCTTCATATCTATAAAGTGATCTGATGTTGCAAAATGTATCGCCTTTCCCAGGTTTCCCTGACAAAAGTTTGCAGCTATAGAAGCATTGTAAGGCTCCATCTGAAGAGTCTTTGATAAGAACTCAGCGATGGTGTTCTTGTCCAGCGGTCTGGTGTTTAATGTAACACATCGAGAGACTATGGTAGGCAGAAGAAGAGATGGATTTTCCGATATAAGTATGATGATGCAGTACTCAGGTGGCTCTTCAATGGTTTTAAGCAAGGCATTTTGAGCCTCTTCGGTCATCTTGTTGGCATCGGAAATAATGAATATCTTATACTCTCCCGCAAAGGGCTTTATGTCAACTTGTGCAGTAACACGTGTTCTTATGTCATCTACGGATATATGATTTCCCTCACAATCAACATAGATTATATCAGGATTTGAGCGTGCCTCGGCCTGAATGCAGGATTTGCATATATCACAAGCATCAAGACCCAGCATGGCTGTTGCATCATTGGGATTTTCTTTTAAGTGAAATCCGATAGAAGAGCGTAGTTCAGCATTGCCCGTACAAAGTAATGTGCGGGAAAATGCGTCTGCAAGCATATGTCTTCCGGAGCCTGCCTCTCCGGAAAATATGTATGCATGAGATAATTTTTTTGTAACAATAGCGGACATAAGATTGCGCTTTATGTGCTCTTGTCCGATAATATCTTTAAAATCTGCCAATTTTTATACCTCTTTTCCGATGTATTTGAAGGATTCTTTCCATAGTGCTTTTAAGTACGCTTCAGTAAGCTTTAAAGACTGACTTAATAAATAGAAATAATAATCGTCAATCAAGCAGTGTGCTGACGTGCTCCCAAATCGTATCGGATATCTCTTCTACTGATGCTTCGCCGTCAACTATAAGTATATTTCTTTCTGATTTGTACATATCTATAAGTTCAAGATACTTTTCACGCACGGCAACAAGCCTGTCCTTGGTTTCAAAAAGATCTCTGTTCCCCCTGTTTAGCGCGATTCTCTTTATAGCAACATCCGGAGAAATGTCAATAAATACGGTGCAGTCCACATTTACTAGTCTTTCTGCTTCACTGTTTAGGTTCATGACCCAGTCGAGAGGCGTGCGAACACTTTGATATGCATAGGAAGAAAGCAGGTAGCGGTCACATATTACGGATGTACCCTTAAGAAGCTTATCTCTTATGCCTGAAATATCATTGTTGATGTGATCGAGCCTGTCGGCGGCAAAGAGAGCCGCTATGGAACGCTCATCCATCTTTATTCGTCCGCTTAGGACGAGGCGGAGAAGTGAACCTATAGGACCGTCGGTTGGCTCTAAAGTTGTATAACAAGCATGATTCGTCTTGCATATTTTGGATTTAAGCAGACCAACCTGCGTGCTTTTGCCGCTCCCATCGATTCCCTCAAATGTTATAAATAATCCGCGTTTCATAAACATCCTCCAAATGACATAGCTTATCAAGTTCTTGAACGTAAAAAACTTCATAAAAATTCACTCTTATTGTACCTTAAAATATTACTTATTGCAAGTTTTGGTTGACTAATCTTGTATTTGTGACTATAATGAAAATGTTTTACTTTGCATTTTAGACATATTTTGCTTTAAATAGTAGTAATAATAAGTTTTTTGGGGATATTTGAAGGATATCAAATCTAAAATACAAGTGTTTTAAGGCTTATTTGATGGGGATGTGACAGATAACTGATAAGTTATCCGTGTGTAGCCGAATGGAGTAAATGATGGAGAATCAATATATAATAAAGGGCGGTATACCTCTTGAGGGAGAGGTAACCATAAGTGGTATGAAGAACTCCGCTTTGGGTATTATAGCCGCTGCAATTATGACAGATGAGACTGTCACCATAGACAACTTACCGAATGTTCGTGATATCAATGTGCTTCTGGACGCCATTCAGGGTATAGGGGCTACTGTTATAAGAGTTGATGAACATAAGGTTTTGATAAACGGAAGTACTATATCGGATATAGCTATCAACCACGATGCAGTACGAAGAATCAGAGCTTCTTACTATCTGTTAGGTGCATTACTTGGCAAGTATAAGGAAGCAAAGGTTGTTCTTCCCGGTGGATGTGCTATCGGAAGCAGACCTATCGATCAGCATCTCAAGGGCTTTAGAGCATTGGGAGCAAGTGCTACTGTTGAGTACGGTATGGTAAATACCTATGCTAATGACCTAATTGGAAATCATATATATCTTGATGTGGTTTCTGTTGGAGCTACTATAAATATTATGCTTGCAGCATGTATGGCTAAGGGTCGTACAGTTATAGAGAATGCAGCTAAAGAGCCTCATATAGTTGATGTAGCCAACTTCCTAAACAGTATGGGTGCAAACATAAGAGGTGCAGGTACTGATAAGATTCGTATTAACGGAGTTGAGAGACTTCATGCTACAGAGTACTCTATAGTACCGGATATGATAGAAGCCGGTACATTTATGATAGCTGCAGCTGCCACAAAGGGTGATGTTATCATAAAGAATGTTATCCCTAAGCACTTGGAAGCAACCAGTGTAAAGCTTATTGAAATCGGTGCTGCGGTAGATGAGTACGATGATGCTCTTCGTATAAGCTCAAACAGAAGACTTGGACATACACAGATTAAGACTTTACCATATCCGGGATTTCCTACTGACATGCAACCTCAGATGACCATGCTTCTTGCTCTTTCAGAGGGAACTAGTATGGTAACCGAAAGCATATTTGAGAACAGATTTAAGTATGTTGATGAGCTCGCACGTATGGGAGCGAATATAAAAGTAGAGGGCAATATTGCTATTATAGATGGTGTTGCGGGACTTACCGGAGCGGCACTTACTGCTCCTGACTTAAGAGCCGGAGCGGCACTTGTTGTAGCGGGACTTGTGGCTAGAGAATATACAACCATCGATTCCATAAAGTACATAGAGAGAGGTTATGAGTGCTTCGATGAGAAGCTTACATCCCTTGGTGCTAAGATCGAGAAGGTTCCGATGGATGATGAAAAAGCAATTCAGAAGTTTAAGATGACATCATGACGATTTGAGAGAGTCTTAATGTTTATTATATTGGAAGGTTTAGCGACTGAAGTATTTACTTTGGTCGCTTTTTTATGTGGATTTTATAGACAGAAAATGATATACTTATAGAACAAAATACTTTCTCGGATTGGAGTGTATTATGAGGTTTACATATCTAAAAATTGAGAATTACAAATCCATAGAGATGATGGAAATAAATGATGTGGAGTCGGCTATGATTTTGGTCGGCAGAAACAGTACCGGTAAATCTTCGATAATTGATGCCATACTTCTGGCAACGGGAAACTCCGGTATTATGAAGCATGAGTTTTTGGATGAAAATAAAAGCATAGATATATCACTTAAGTTTGAAGTAAGTGAAGATGATCTAAATTCATTTTATGAAAGAGGTATCATAAGTAAGACCAGAGAGTATGATAAGTGGTTTCAGGAGTTTTGCGATGCGATTCCATCTTACCATGATGGAGAGATTTTCTATACTGCTCACATAAATCCGGAGCTGAAGATACGTTACAGAGACGGATACCAAAAGGATAATAATAATTTAAAGAAAATATTTCCAAAGGTTTATCATATTGATCAATCCAGAAATTTGGACTTGCTTATCAATGATGTATTTACCATGTATGACAAGGATTCATTTCTTTTATTAAAGGAAAATAACTGTATATTTGATAAAACAAAGAAGTGCAATCTCTGCTTTAATTGCATAGGAGTTATCGAGAAAAAGGAAGCTTCAGAGCTTACACTCTTCGAGACTGCCCGGCTTATGCAGTATAAGATTTTTAATACCAACCTGTCCGGCTTTGCGGATAAGGTAAATGCTAATCTGCATAAAAACGGTAATCCGAATCAGGATGTCAGGTATATTATAAATCTGGATACTGATAACCTGATAAATATTCATACAGAAATGAGAAATACCTATCGAAATGCATCTTTTGGTCCTATAGACATAATGAGTGCGGGCACGAAAAGCATATATGCACTATCGATGCTTCAGGCCTACACTGACGAGGAAGATGTGCTTCCTTGCGTTATACTTATGGAGGATCCTGAGATTTACCTTCATCCCCAGCTGCAAAAAAGCGCAAGTGAAATCCTTTACAAATTATCAAAGAAAAATCAGGTGATATTCTCGACTCAGTCACCCAATCTGATTTTTAACTTTTCATCTAAACAGATAAAGGAAGTAGTGCTTGATGAGAGGAACTGTACGACAGCTAGGGAAGTAACAGATATAGACAGCATCTTAGATGATCTCGGTTACTCTGCTAATGATCTTATGAATGTTAGTTTTGTATTTATAGTGGAAGGGAAGCAAGACTTCAACAGATTGCCTCTTCTTCTGGAAAAGTACTACTCAGAGATATATGATGAGTCAGGTATGCTTAAGAGAATATCCATAATTCCGGTAAATAGCTGCACCAATATAAAAACCTATGCAAATCTTAAGTATATTAACAAGCTTTATTTAAAGGATCAGTTCCTGATGATAAGGGATAGCGACGGGAAAAATCCTAATTACTTAACCAAACAGCTCTGCAGCTACTACAAGCAAAGAGCTAAGCAGGATGAAGGAAATTTACCCAGGGTTGAGCCTAAGAATGTGCTAATACTAAAGTACTATTCTTTTGAAAATTATTTTCTAGATCCAAAGGTAATGGTAAAGATAGGAGTCATAAACAGAGAAGAAGATTTTTATGTAAAGATTTTTCATAAATATAAGGATTATATGTACAAATTAACTTCCTTTAGGAGGCTTGTTAAGTCTAAGGGCTTAGTTATTCGTTCTCCGAAGGATATAGAAAATAACATTGAGGATATAAAGATTTATGTCAGGGGCCATAATCTCTATGATATTTTTTATAATAAGTATAGAGGAGAGAAGGAAAAAGAAATCCTAAAGGAGTATATAGATGCAGCTCCGAGAGATACATTTAGAGATATTTTGGACGCAATTGACTCCTTTGTCTATTTTGAAAACAGAAAGAAAGAGAGGTAAAAGTGAGGAAGTACTCACCAAAATGAAAACATGAAAAAGAATTGGATGCTGATTGTTGAGACGATTATAGTTGGACTACTCGTGTTTATTTTCACCTTTACCAATGCATTTTCCTCGTTGGACTATATGGCCAGGGACAGCCTTTATCAGCTTCCCAGAGGTATAAACAGTGATGTAAAGATAATAGGAATTGATGAAAGGACACTGGAAAAATACGGTCCCATACAGACCTGGTCACGACAAAAATATGCGGATCTCATAAAGCAGCTTAATCAGTTAGAGGTTTCAAAGCCGAAGATAATTGCCTTCGATATACAGTTCTCAGGACAAGTGGATGAAAAGGGTGACACTGCATTTGCTAAGGCTTGCGAGGAAAGCGGTAATGTAATCGTGGTTGATCAGCTTATTTATGATAACAGGATAGTAAGGGATGAAAACGGTCAGATGATTTCTCCTGTTACCGGGACTGATGAGCCTTACGAAGAACTTGCAAAGGTGACAGATGTCGGATTCAGTAATGTTGCTCAAGATTCGGACGGTGTTGTGAGGCGTATCATACCGGTGGAAGACGGTCGTGAGATGTTTTCCAAGGTGGTTTACAAAAAGTATTGCGAAATAAGTAATGAAAAAGAGCAAAAGATACCAACCGACAGCTCGGGAAGGTCGATAATAAACTATTCCGGAGAACCGGGCGATTATGAGTTTATCTCTATGGCGGATGTGCTTGATGGAAAGATTGACAGCCATGCTTTCAAAGACAGTGTAATATTTGTGGGAGCTTATGCACCGGGAATGCAGGATAACTTTAAGGTTCCAAACGGAAAAAGTAATCAGATGTACGGGGTGGAGATACATGCGAACATCTTTCAGTCTTACCTGGAAAATCGATTTGCCGTTAATGGAAATCCAATTGTATTTGGGCTAATAACAGCACTGATAGCTATGCTACTACACTTTTTATTTCGTAGAATCGGAGTGTGGAAGTCGGCAATTATTATTATCGGAACAATAGTTTTGGAAGTGATAGCTTGCGTATTTCTCAATGAAAAGGGGTACACCTTCAGCATGATCTACATGCCACTTGTCTGCATACTGTCCTTCATATATGCACTTGCGCTTCACTATGTAGTTGAGAGAGCAAGAAAACAGAAGGTTCTCAATGCATTTAAGAAGTACGTGGCCCCTCAGATAGTAGAGGAAATATCGAAGAAAGGAGATTTTTCCATAGAGCTTGGAGGGCAGAACAGGGATATAGCAGTCCTTTTTGTAGATATCAGAGGATTTACAACCATGTCAGAGGCACTTGAGCCCGAAAAGGTTGTAGAAATATTAAATGAATACTTAAGTCTTACAACTGAATCAATATTTAAAAACATGGGAACGCTGGATAAATTTGTAGGAGATGCAACAATGGCAGTATTTAACTCTCCTTTTGATCTTCCGGACTATGAATTCAAGGCTGTTTGCGCTGCCATGGATATAGTGAAGGGTGGAGAAGAACTCGAAAAAGTTCTGTTTGAGCGATATGGAAGAAGTGTTGGGTTTGGCGTAGGTGTGCACTGCGGACCGGCTGTAGTAGGAAATGTGGGTTGTGATTTCAGGATGGACTTTACCGCAATTGGCGATACTGTCAACACATCTGCCCGTCTTGAAGCTAATGCTAAGAAAGGACAGGTGCTTATAAGTGATACACTTTATGAGAGACTTAAGGACAGAATCGAAGTAAATGAGATAGGTCAGATACCTCTTAAGGGCAAGAGTAACGGAGTGATGGTTTACGAGGTTACAAAGGTTTATAGAGAGGAAGTCTGAAAGTATAATAAATCGTAATAACGCTAAAAGGAGGTATTTATGAAAAAGTACATTGCAGAATTTATTGGAACATGCGTATTGGTTACCATGGGGTGTGGAACCGCAATGCTTGTGGGGTGTGACGCAGTTAATGGAAGTGGTTACCTGCTTACAGCACTTGCATTTGGCTTGACAATAGTTGCTATGGCCTACAGTATCGGTAACATATCAGGATGCCATATCAATCCGGCTGTATCACTTGGGGTATTGATGTCGGGAGGCATGAGTTCAAAAGATTTTTGTGGCTATGTAGTCAGCCAGTGCCTCGGTGCTTTGACAGGATCCGGATTGCTTGCGCTTATCTTTAAGCTTGGTAATGTAAAAGATATGACAGGCGGATATGGAACAAACGGGCTTGGTGGTGTGGACGGAAGCAATACTGCGGGACTTTTGGTAGAAATTGTTTTAACATTTATCTTTGTGATATGTATACTGGGCGTAACATCCAAGAAGGCAAATCACGGTTCTTTTGCCGGTGTTGTTATAGGACTTGCTCTTACATTTGTGCATATTTTAGGCATAGGACTTACCGGAACTTCTGTAAATCCGGCAAGAAGTATCGGTCCTGCTATAGTAAATGCAATTGCCGGGAATACATCATCTCTTTCGTGCCTGTGGGTATTTATAGTAGGTCCACTTATCGGAGGCGCACTTGCAGCCTTGGTTTACAGCTATCTTGAAAAAGAAGATGCTTAATTACTGTTTTACTCAGTCGGAGAACCCCCCCACCTCTAAGCTGAAGCGTAGGTGGGGGATTGACAATCACCTACAACCACACCGGATATTTCCATTTATGTTTTTACCATCTTTAGCATCTATTATATAATATAACTTCTTTTTTTCTACACGTTTTATATATCCTTTAGCATATAATTCTTTATTTTTATATAAAACTTTTACCTTTTGTCCTTCGTGTTCTTTAATATCATAAGTATACAAACATTTATCATTTTTATTATTTGTATTTATGTAATATACCTTGGAATCAACCATAGTAGACCCACAACCGGATTCAGGTGTTATTTCTTTTATTTCATGTGTATTTATATCCATTATCCATAACGGTTTATCTTCATCCATGTCATTATCATAATAGTCCATCAGATACCAAGTTTTGTATTTTTCATATTTTATAAAGCCGTTTTTTATATATTTAGGAATAAATGTACAATACCCGATAGGCGAAAATGATTTGTCTGAAAATGAGTAATATTCTGATTGTCCACGTCCACAAAAAACTATACCCTTCCCATCAACATAACCAACATTTGATAAGTTTTTTCTGTATTCAGATGTAACCTCTTCTAATGCATAATTATCAGTATTTAACCTGTAAGCCTTTCCATACTCTGTTTCTGTTCCATCATTCGCATACTTTCTTTTAGTAAAGTAAATATATCCATCAAACAAATAAGCATCAGCACCATAAAAAACGTCTTCATTTGTTTCTGTTTCCTGATATGGAATCAGGCTTCTCGCATTCCCATCTTCATTTAGAAAAAGCCCCTTATCAGAAGTATTTAAGAATTTTTTCCCGGAACTCTTAACCCACTTGTTTTTTATGTTTTTATAGAAGTTTTCGTGTAGATAAACCGAACCGTCTTTATCTATCTGTATATTTCCATCGTTATATTTTGTCTTTACCATTTTCCCGTTTGCAGCCATGGCATTTTTATAAATATATATATACGAAAATGTTAATACAAAAAGGAATAATACTCTCAAAAATACAAATTTTCTTCTCATTGTTAATCTCCTAATTTTTTTAAGATTTTTCATGGAGTTTGATATTGATTTTATTATCTTCTTTAATTATTATTATTTTATTCTTTTTGATATTTTTTATCATTAATAGTTCTTTATTTCCTTTAATTTTTTTTAAAGAAGTAACCTTTTTCTCCGTGTAATCCTTATGATCATATTTATATAAGAACAATTTTTCTTTCTCATTTTTTCCTATATAATACAGATTTTTTCCTTTTTGAAAAATATTGCTGCATACTTTCCAATCTATGATATGTATAGATGAGTCATAAAATCCCATAGAATACATTTTCAACGATTCCTGTGATTCCGTCATCATTAAAAGACTTGAAATAATATTGCCCGCAGCATCCTTCCTTTTAAACTTTTGATAATTTATAATTCCATTTTTTATTTCTTTTGGGATATATTTGTATTTTCCAAGTTTGACACAGGTATTATTACTGATGTAATAACAATATAAATTCTGATCTTCGGACTTCATGTATAATATTTCTGTTTTATTATCACTTGTCGAACTCATATATTCCAATTTTGCTAAGGAATTTCCCTGTGTTCTGTATATTTCCTGAATAGTTAATGTTTCAATATTTATCTTACAAATAGTCGTTGTATTTGATATAATGTTTCCGGGATTATCGGCACTGCTTTCAACCAATTTTTTTGAATAATATATATTATCATTATAAAGATATGCATCGTTATTATAATACTCAACGGCAGTAGAACTGACAGCTTTAGACGGCGATACTAAAGTAATAATATTATCATTTTCCTTTAATAATAATCCCTGGTTTGTAGTATTCATAAAGTATTTATCGGATACCTGTGTCCATTCCGGCTTTGCCTTTTTTAGAAAAAAACTATTATTATTTTTTTTACTTCTATTTTATCATTATTATAATCCAATTCCAATAGTTTTCCTTCTGAATATGCATGAGCTATATTTGAAAGACAAAACGTAAATATAATACTTAAAAATAAAGTACTTATGAATTTTTTTATATCATGTGCCAATGATTTCACCTCCGCATTTAATAAGAATTTAAGGCAGTATTTTTTCAATCAATTTATATTCTTCTTCCCTTAAGTCTTTTAATATTTTTGCAATTTCTTTTCTCACTGAATACTTAATTGAAACACCATCAAAAACTCCTACGACGCCATTTCTGTATAGTTCCTTTAAGTATCTAATCTTTAAACCTTTATACCTTGTACTTATTAATTTATATTTATTTAAACATTCAGTAAATATTTTTGTCAATAAAGATAATTTTCGTACATGGATATGCTGACCTGTAATTATTCCAAATCACATGAAAACAAATGTTATTTGACATGGAGGCTTTAACAAACCCTATAGTACTATCATTATTAATATTATCTTAAAAATTGTTAATATCATTCAAAAGCGATGACCATTGATTATATATTGAAATAGCTCCTTTAATAAATATTTCTCCCTTTTTAGTTGGGGTAATCCCTTTGTTGCTTCTGTTAAATATTTCAAATCCAAGTTCTTCTTCAATTGTATATATCTGTTTTGAAAGAGCTGCAGGAGATAAATAGAGATAATTTGCTGTCTTGGTTATACTTTTTGTATGATTTAATAATTCGATTGTTTTTATCTGTTCTATCTGCATATCATTCTCACCTCATTGCTTTTCTATTTATTTCCCTTCATATTATTTGGCTTCACTAATACCACTTTTAAAAATAAATGTCAATACCCTTTGCGTGAATCGCCCTTTTTTTGCATGAATCGCCCTTTTTTGAAAACTATATTACTATTTGTAATGCTTATTTTTTATAATTATAAGAAATAAGAATAATTAATATGAGCAAAACGATAGGAGGAGTTATGGGGATTTACTTAAATCCGAGATATGAGAATTTTATATGAGGCAAAGTGAGAGCAGGTTAAAAGCATTGAACTTAATAGAGTTGGTAAATATTATATTATTTGATTCAATATAGCAAACTAATTCCTGCGCAATAGACGGTTGAATAATCATCCAAATAGGATGAAAGGCATTAATTAATTCTACTACTTTTTCGATATCATTATTTATAAATAGTGATTTAGATATTCTCAATGATGATTTTTCATACTCGTATGGTATATTAGTTCCATATTCGGAAAAGGAGTAAAATGTACAAAAGCGATCTGATGGAAGAATCCCATACCACTTGTATCTTTTATACCACAATGGCATCATCGAATAGAAATAATCACTTTTAGTCCAATATATATCCATATGTATTCCGGTAGAACCTGATGTTCTTGTGTGAATTATTGGTTTAGAATGAATAAGCATACTTAAAGGTATAAGTGTAGATTGATTATCAACTATATCAGATTTTTTTACAATAGGAAAGGAAGAAATATCCACATCTGATTCTTTCATCCACCGTTCACCGTAGAAGGAGGATTTTTCTCTAGCGTATACAATAATATTATTAAGTGTTTCCTTTATTTGACTACCTTCCTACTATCATCTATTATAGATTAATCTCTAAAATACCTGTTTCATTATAACACAAGTAAATATATATGTATATTAACTAATCGGAAATGCAACTTCAAAAAAATTGGTATATAATAATCTTGTAATAGATGGAAGTAGTATGGCGGCAGCTGAAATTTACAGGAATTGTTTCGGCAATGGTTTCAAAAAAAACTTGAATATAAATGAAATAAAGGGGGATTACCATGAAAGAAAAAATAATTAAAAAATTTACAATAGCAGCCTTTCTGTTATTTATGATAACAATGATTAGCACAAGTGCAAAAGCATATTCGTGGAATAAAGGTTCTGAAATAAAAACTACACAGGGAAATGTTATATTTCATGCATATGAAACAAGTGACAATAAAAAGGCATGGATTTTTAGTATAACTTCGGATCAGGGTAGGACAGGAAAAACTCTTAACATACCTTCAAAAATTAATGGTGCAGATGTTGTATTAATTAAGAGTGACAAAGCATCAAATGATAAAAAGAGTGGACAGTATTCTGTTTTTGGTGAACTGAAGTATGAAGACTGCGTGGGGTATAAAACCAAATCAAAGTTTTCAAAAGTTAAAACAATAACTATTCCGGATAGTGTCGAAACTATAGGACTTAAAGCTTTTAAGGGGAGTACCGGATTAGAAAAAGTAATAATTGGTAAGAGTGTAAAGACATTTGAAAGAGAAGCTTTTCTGGATTGTCATAAACTTCTAAATATAGAATTAAACAGTCAAAATAAATATTTTAAGAAAGATAAAAACTGTATATATGCCACAAAAAATAATGGACTTGTTTTATTTGTATTAGATAACAAAAAAGATGGTGGTGATTATAAAATCTCAAGTAAGGTAAAATGCATCACTTCTTTAGCATATAATGTGGGAAGCGCATATGGGAATTTTGATGTTCCATCAACGGTAACTGAGATTGGTTGTAATTGGTATCAGGGCATGGATGCGGTGACTTGGAAATTTCACTGGAAAAAAACACCTAAAACCAGCAAGAAAGATTATATTAATGAGGGAGAAGGATATACAAATTCCTATCTTCCTATATCGCACAAGCTTCAGGTTCCTTTAGGTTATAGTAAATTATATTGGGATATCGCAGAAAAAACAAATGCGGCTCAATACACCGAAATCAGTGAATACTTAGATGGAGAATCTAGTAAAAATGATAATTTTGAATACAAATCAAATGGCAAATATGCACAGATAATACATTATATCGGCTCAGATAAAAAGGTTGATGTTCCTGAAGTAATTAACGGGGCAAAGGTAGTAGATATTGATGGTAATGCTTTTAAAACAAAGGATGAAAATGGTAATATGAAATTTATGGACATAACTGAGATTCATTTTCCGGACTCTATTAAGGTTATAAAAGCAGGATTGTTTAGTGGAGCTACCGGCTTAAAAAAGATATATACTTCAACTGCTTTGGACAGGGTTGAAGAGTCGGCTTTTAATTTCCAGAGTAGCCTTTTTGTACTTCAAAATGATATTACAGTAAGTAAATATTTAGATGGTAATGCTTTTGGAACGGGCGATGCATTAAATGTATCATCCACAGGAGAAGTGTCTGCCAGAAAAATAACACTTTTAAAGACTGCTTATAATTATGATAATTGGAAAACCAATGTTGAAGAATATAACAGTTATGGTCAGGTGTCGAGATTTAGCTGGCTTGTATTGGAATCGTAGTTTATATTATTTAATATATACAATCTCTCTGGGGTTAAAAAATCTAGGTATCGGTCGGGCGGTATTAGCCAGACCGGTACTTATACAAAGGTGGTTTGAGTTGTGAACATGAATTCCCTTAGTATATCTGGGGAAAAGACCCTGTCCCGGAGCAAGGACACCATGATTAAAAAATCTCCATTGTCCACCATGAGCGTGCCCTGAAAGAATCAAGTCGATATCTCTTTTTTTGAGGTAAGTATCCCAGTACTCCGGATGATGGGATAATAGTACTTTATATCCTTTTTCTTTTTCAAATTTATCTAACCAGTCGGTATGTGGTTGATTCATGCGCTCATATAAATCTGAAATGTTAATGGAATTAGGGGTTTCTTTAAAAAGAGTATCTATGTAATTATTATAGTATCCCCAATTTGGATATAGAGATTTTGAGGTTTCATCATCACAAAGTTCAGTATGAATATCTATATAATCTTTGTAATTTGTATATTGATGTCTTCTGCCGGAAGTTAATCCACCGATACATAAACCGTTATACATGACATAACTATCATCTAAAACTGTAACAGAGGTTTTTCGTATCATATCTATCTCTTCTTCACTTAGAAGATATTCATGATTTCCATAAGAAAAAAAAGTCGGAGCTATAGAGGCACATTCCCTCAAAAAAGGCAGGGCTCTGTAATCTTGATCGAGTACTAAGCCTTCGGAAGAAGGAATTCGTCCGACTACTATATCCCCGGGAACGGCAATTATATCCGGTTTAAGTTTTTTTACTATTTCAATTATCTTGTCATACCTCCTGTTATGTATATCCGAAAGAAGAGCAATCGAAACAGGAGAGCCTATATCATACTCAGTTACCTTCATGTGTTATCACCTTTATAATATCCATAAAACATTTTAACTATACATAAAGTAATAATATATCATATATACACCAAGGTGCAATGATTAATGCAAAAAAACTATTTTTTACAAATTATTTGTTAAATCCTACATGGTGAAATATGTTGTAAAATTTCCAACTTTATAGTAAAATAATATATAGACGTTACATACATAAATTACTATTAACATATACAATTCAGAGCGAGTCTTATAGCTTAAAAAGCCTATGCTCGACGTTGGAGTTTGGAGGTTTGCCATGCAGGATAATAAACATAAATTGCGGCTTAAGCCGGTTATTTCAGTGCTTATGTCACTGGCACTAATTGTGTCGATATTTACTCCGTCTTCTGACTCTACGGCTGACTCCGGTGTTATTGTACTTGATGAAATAAAGGGAAAAATATCGGAGGATACCATAGTAGTCGGTTTGACGGGAAACTTTAAAATTGCAGATAGGAATAAGGTTGTTGACAAATTAAATCAGATTCGAAAGGAAGCTTGTGATTTAGGGGTTGTAGATCCGAGAGATGAATCCGGAAAAACTCACCTTTCGCCATCTGACTATGTGCCCATACAATGGTCGGACGACTTAGAGCGGACTGCTATGGTAAGATCAGCAGAGGCGACTCTTTCAGGAGGTCATACCAGGCCTTGTCTTGATAAACCTTTCTCAGCTTTCCCGGATTACTATACCTCATATATGAGCGAGACACTTGCGTGGAATAATGGAGACGGAATCGAGTTCGGTATTAATCAGTGGTATGAAGAGAAGGATTACTGGATAAGTCGGACAAATCTGGATGAGACCGGTCACTATGAATCTATTATCAATCCTAATCTTACCTACGTTGGTGTATCTTGCTTTTATAATGATAATGCAACCATGTATTATGGTAGCTATACATGTTACTGGGATTCAGTAGCAGCAAGCTTTAGTGCATCTCCGACGGTGGGAGAGCTTAGTGTTTCTTCAGGTAAATATATACAGAAGATTCAGACCCTTGGAAGGGCAGTTACAGATCTTTCTCTTGCTAATATAGGTGGTGTCAATGAAGGTAAAACCAAGGCTTTAGATCTAAGAGCTACTATACAGTACAATTTACCTGAATTTACAGTTAGTTTTAATACAACAAATACCAATGCTTTGGTATACTCGGGAGCAGATTGGAAAAGCTCTAATGAAGCTGTAGCTACTGTTGATGAGTTTGGAGTAATAACAGGTGTTAGTAAAGGTAACTGTTATATAACAGCAACTCTAAATGGAATCAGTAAGTCTATTCCTGTTGACGTATACGGAGAGTCGGAAACAGTTCCTACAGATCCTCCATCAGTATCACCAACACCTGCATCATCAGATCCGACTGAAGCTCCCGGACCGGGAGATGAAACACCTACACCGGAACCAGGGGATGAAACTCCAACACCTACTCCGGGAGATGGGACACCAACACCTGGTGGAAGCGGATCAAATCCAACGGTTAAGCCGAGCGCTACACCAAGCTACAATTATAATTCGCCACCTCCGGGAAGTACAGTAGCACCTTCAAAAATTGCAACCGGTACAGCTGTGGAAGATGAAATAGCTATCGGAGATGTGGTTCAGACAGATAAGGCTTCTTACGTAGTTCTGGATGATGAATCAAAAGAAGTTGAGTTTTCGAGATTTAGTAATTCTCCGGATTTAACAAGCTATACAATCCCTAATTACATCTATATAGATGGTGTGGCATACACTGTTTCGTCCATTGGAAAAGCTGCATTTAAGGGCAATAGAACGCTTAAAAGCATAACCATAGGAAGCAATATAACAGAAATCTATGATAGTGCTTTTGAGAGATGCAGAAAGCTTAGGTATCTTGTTATAGGTTCAGGAGTCCGCTACATAGGAAAGAATGCTTTCCGTAAGTGTAGCGCCCTTAAACAGATGACAGTAAGAACAAAGCTTCTTAAGAAGAGAAATATAGGAGCAAATGCATTTTTAGGCATTAAAAAATCATGCAGTGTTATAGTTCCGTCTCAAAAGCTAAAACTATATAAAAAGGTCTTTCCTAAGAAGGGCTTACCAAAGAAGTGTAATATGAGATAAGTTTTTAGTAAATCATCACATTATAATATAAAAAATCAGGGTATCTGAAAATTCTATAATCGAAATTTCAGATACCCTTTTTGTTTAAATTAAAGTATAAACTTTGAATAGTTCTTTGTTTTAATTAATAGTATTAATTCTTGTCTCTTGAGAATATATAATCACCGGAAGTGTTTACATAGAAGTGTCGACCACCCCGGTAGATGGTTTTTTCTTTATTAATTTTCCAACTACCATTTTGAAGGTTGTACTTTTGACCTATTACAAGAGCTATACTTGAACCCTCCGGTATGGTAAAGTCTAACATCCATGTCGGTTTTACAAGTACTCTTAATTTTAGCATATTTCCTGCAGCATCCTCTGCTTTTATGGTTATAAGCTTTTCTCTGTTCTTAAGTTCATAAACCAGATTGTGCGTATCCTCATTTATTTCTATAGGTTTTCGACCTTCATATATATACTTAAGATGTTCATCATGTATTTTTACGGCGAGTTCATCGCTATATATGACAGCTCCGTCTGTAAGTGCTATGTTATTACCCTTTGAGTCGGTTGCAGATATAATAGATGGTGATTCTTTATCTATCTTTATGTTTTCGACTACGTCGGTTCCGATTGTTATAGCACCATCACTTATTCTTCTGTAGTAAACCTTGTCAAGTTCCGCTGTGTAATTTACAGCTTCATCAAATGAATCGTACTGAGAAGCTGATATTAAGAATCCTGCCGGAGCGGCCAACATAACGTCGCTCACATAATAATTATCGTTACCCTTTTTGCCGAGTATAGAATATCTTATGAGAACAGCAGGTAAAAATGTAAGTGAAAATTCTGCTTCACAGGTTTTCTTTTCAAAATTATCTGTTTCAGGAATTACACATCGTACTGTATAGTTTCCTTCTCTCATTGGAGCCTGTCTTTCAAATTCTGAATCCTTATCATCAGTAAGCTTATATTCAAAGTATGCTTCAGACTTCCCATCGGAATTGGTTGTTAGTTCAGGTACTATAGCCTGTCCCACATACTCTGCATCCACCTTAACCGTAGCGTGAGGCTCTTTCTTAGTAACCTTATCTTTGTCTTTATCCTTATCCTTATCATCACTCTTAGGTGTTGCTTCCGGCTTCTTGGTTGGAGACGCTGTAGGCGAAGGTGATGGACTAGGTGATTTGCTTGGTGAAGAGCTTGGCTTTGCTGTCGGTGTTGCAGACGGCTTATCTGAAGGCTTATCTGAAGGAGTGGCAGTAGGCTCGGTAGATGGAATTAGTGATGGAGTAACTGTCGGTCCATCTGTCGGTTCGTCTGTCGGTGCATCCGTCGGTGCACCAGTTGGCTCGTTTGTCGGTTCAACCTTTTCTTTTATAGTAAATGTGCTTTCGCAAACTGTACTATAGTAAGTATCTGTTTCAGGCAGCGTAACAACTATATCATAGGTACCGGCTTTGGTTGGAACCGTTTCAGTTAAAGCTTCAGAGCCTTCGGTTGTAAGCTTGTACTTATATGTTGGTGTAGCATTAGAATCGGTTGAAAGCTGTGGATTAACAGTTTCTCCCTCCACTATGTCATCAACTGTTACAGTTGCGACCGGAGTGTGCTTCGATATAATAAGTGTTGCATAGAAGCTTGCCTCCGTACATCTTTCTGTAGCAGGAATGTAGACCGATACTCTGTAGGAACCCACCTCAGTCGGAGGCGTGGTTGTATAATCTTCTGATCCTACCGGGGCATACATAATTGAGTAATTATCAGTGCTGCAATCTGAATTGGTTTTTATATAGTCCAGCGGATTGTATAAATCTCCAACGAAGATTTGATCGAACTCTACAGATAAATCTGTATTTATAAGCGATATCTCAATATTCTTTGTTAAGACTATCTCATTGTACTGAGCTGTTTCTGAAATTATTGCTCTAATAGTGTAAGAGCCAACAGCAGTAGGGGCTGACGGCATATAAGCCGAATCTCCGTCTGAAGCCGCTTTGCTAGCATAAGATATGTTTCCGTTAGACTCAGTTGTTACGGAAGGAATTATCTCCTCTCCCACATAGTAGGTATCTTTCAAATTAAGAACGGAATCACTAGCTGTCTTTTTCTTAATGCTAAATGTAAATATTCCATCTGCAGATGCGTGCTTTTCAGTTTCAGGTACATAAACATATACATCATAAGTTCCAGCCGCTGTCGGTTGTGTGTGTTCATATGCATCTTCACCTGAGACAGAATACTTGAAATCATATTCTGTAGGATTACAATCTGAATCAGTATCTACGAACTCAGTCGGGTCATATGAATCGCCTACGTAAACATCTGGCATTGAGAAGCTAAGTGATGTGCTGTATCTAAGTATTGAAAAATTGGCTGTACAAACCTGCTCATCGTAGCTATCGGTAGCAGGTACGGTACATCTGACAGTGTAGGAGCCTGCAGCTGTTGGTTCGCTACTTACATAGAAATCATCTGTCTGTATAGCCTGCTTGTACTCGAAAGTAGCTGATGTCTTGCCGTCAGAAAGAGTAGTAACAACAGGTTCAAGTTTCTCACCTACATAAGTGTCTGCAACAGTTACGACCGCGTCAGTAGCAGTTAACTTCTTAATTTCAAATGTAGACTCGCAGGAAACGGAATTATACTCATCAGTTTCTTCGATTATAGCAAGTATATCGTAAGTACCTGCCTTAGTAGGCTCGGTAGTTGTATAAGCATCTGCGGACTCGCTTGTGAGCTTATATTTATAGGTTTTCTTACCTGTTGACTCACAAGTAACCTGTGGGTCAAGTGTCTGCCCTACATATATATCAGCAACTGTAACTGTAGCAGAAGGAGTATTTTTTAAGATTTCAAAGCTACCATTTAAAATGATTTTTTCATACTCATCAGTTTCTGCAACTGTAGCTCTTATATCATAGGAGCCGGCTACTCTTGGCACTGCTGTATCGTACTTATCCTCGCTGTCTGTTGTCTTCTTATATTTAAAAGTTTGCGTGCCATCAGAAAATCCGGATACAGAAGGTGAAATGGTATCACCTACGTAGTAAGTATCATTTATGGAAAGAGTAGCGGTTGAATCGGTTTTCTTATTAATGTTAAATGTTGCGCTGCAATCAACAGCTTCGAACTTTGTTGTGGCAGGAATAACAACCTTTAATACATAGGAGCCCGCCTTAGTCGGAACGGTATCAGTGAATTCGTCCTTACCCGCTTCAGAATAAATATATTTATAATCACCCTGTTCACAGTCAGAAGAAGTAGAAACATGAGGAGCAAGAGTTCCACCATAGTAGATGTCATCAACTGTAACAGAAGCAAGAGACGTGTACTTTATAATTTCAAAGCTGCCATTTAAGACTATTTTCTCATACTCATCAGTTTCGGCAACAGTGGCTCTTACATCATAGGAGCCGGCTGCAGCTGGTGCAGCGGTATCATAGTTATCCGAAGTATCAGAAGTCTTCTTGTATTCTATAGTTTTAACTCCGTTCGAAACAGTTGTTACTGAAGGTGAGATAAGATCGCCTACGTAGTAGGTATCATTTATGGAAAGCGTAGGTGTGGAATCGATTCTCTTACTAATGGTAAAATCATCAAAGCAGGTAGTTGCTTCGTAAGTATCGGTTTCTTTAATTGTTACATAGACTGTATAATCTCCAGCTGTTTTAGGGGGAGTAGTATCTAAATCACTGCTGCCACGTACAGCGTACTTAACTAGATAATCTGTTTCCGGACAATCAGAATTGGTATCAATTTTAGGGGAGATAGTATCTCCAACCTTGAGATCATCTACTGTAACTGTTGCGGTCGCAGTTTTTCTAACGATTGCAAACTCTGTAGTACAGGTGATAGCTTCAAAGTTGTCAGTAGCAGGTATGGTACACTCTATAGTGTAATAGCCTGCGGCCGTTGGTTCGGTCTCAGTGTAATTATCTTCCGGTTCTGTAGACTTTTTGTATCGGAAGGTTGCACTTTCTTTACCGTCTGAATCTGTTGTTATCTCTGGTTTTATGGGATCTCCTACGCTTAGAGTGCCAACAGAAACAGAAGCTGATCCGGGAGTCTTCTTTGAAATCTCAAAAGAACAAACTCGAGTTGTTCTCGCGTAAAGGGAGGTTTCAGGCAGTTCTATAAGTATGTCGTATGAACCGGGTTTCTTTGTAGTAGTATCCAAATAATATATGTCTTTATCTCCCTCAGGATCCGGTTCAGAGCTTATTTCCTCATAAGAAGAGTCAGGGGCGCTTGAAAGCTTACACTTAAAGTTAGGTGTAGCATCTGAAGCGTGGGCAACATATGCTCTTGCCTTCTCACCATAGGTTGTATCTTCAACACTTGCTGTGACATCGGTTGTGTATGGCACAATCTTAAACTCAGCTGTTAAGACTATCTCTTCGTATGTAGCGGATTCAGGAACAGTGACTCTGAGTACATAAGAACCAATTGCCTTGGAGCAGGTTTCTGTGTACTTATCATCCGCTTCATCTGCAAGCTTATACTCATACTTTGCACTTAGGATGTTATCTGAGACGGTCGATAAATATGGGGCTATATCTTCATCTGGATGATAGGTGTCATTGATGGAGACATAGGCATCCGTATCGGTAATCTTATTAATCTTAAATGATGTAGTACACTCGGCTGCCTTATAATTATCGGTTTCAGGTATGCTTGCCTTTACATCGTAACTTCCTGCAGCAGAAGGAACTGTGTTGCTATAGTTATTTTCCCCTGAAACAGAGTATGTAAACTTATAATCGGTGACAGGACAATCCGAATTGGTGGTAACCTTAGGGGCAGGTACTGATCCTACAAAGATATCGGAAACTGATACGGTTGCATCGGTTGTAGCCTTTTCAGCACTTCCCTTTAAGGTGAATGTAAAAGTGGTTTCGTTTCCTGCAAGATCAGACACAGTTATGTAGCAATCCTTACCTCCAACATCAGGAGCGGTAAATGTAATATCAGCAGAGCCGTCAGCAGCTACGGTTATGGCACCTTCACTGGTGTCAAGCTCTGATACAAGATTATCATCATTTACAATTGCTTTAACAGACAGAGTTTTAGCTATAACTGTAGACCCATCTTCGATGTCAATTGTTCCTCCGTCAGAGGTTGCCTCTATACTTAGATCAGGCTTAGTGCTATCAAAGACAATATCCTTTAATTTAGGGCTTGTACAGAGATCAGCCTGGTTAACAGAGGATTGTGCATAGTCGGATTGTCTTAAGAGGTAAAAGTATGTGTCGGCGTTAAAGAAATACAATCCTTCTCCGTTATCCATGTACAAGTCATCATAGCCAACAGAAAGACTATCAGTATAAGTGGAATCGCCTGATTGGAGCTTTATCTTATAACCGGATAGAGGAGAAAGAGTAATCTTATCCTTAGCATATATTCCGTTTTTAAGACCTGAAACTTCTACAAAATCACCGTTTTCATAAGTGTCAAAGATAGAACTGCCAACATCAGAGAGAAGCTCATATGCGTAACACTCGTTAGGTTCGCTATCGAGACCCATAGGGCTGACTGATTCAGTACGACCACAGGTACTAAGGTCAAAAGAACAGGTAGTTACATTAAATACTGTTGTAGGTTCACATATAAATCTACCAAGGCTTGAAGAACTTAGTGAAGAGTTGTTATAATCCCTTATGGTTACCTTATCTGAAACGCTAAAGATGGAATCAGAATTAGGTGTATAAACACTTGCGGAAAGAGAGAGGCTGCTCGCCGATATGGTTCCGGTGTTTTCAAATGTAGAGAATGAAGAAACATCAAAGTTTCCGGCAACTGAAAACTTTCCTGAGTTACTTAAGGTAGAACCACTGGCAGAGCTACAGTAAAACTCACCTTCATTATTCATGTTTCCAACAAATACAGAACAGTAGACAGTTCCTCTATTAAGAAAAGCAGAACCATCTGCGGCATCTATAAAAAGTTCGGAATTACCAAAAGTAACACCTGACTCTATAGAAACGCTTGTAGAGCCACTAATTATCAACTTCTTAATGTCGGAAAGTGCTACTGTATTACCGGAAGTATCGGTAAGTACAGTGCTTGAAGTGATTTCATAATATCCCCCGGCGTTTATCTCGACAATGCCGGAAGCAGTTTCCTCTGCAGCTGCGAGAGCGCTGAAAGCCGTTCCCGGAACCAAAGAGAACACCAGTGACAATGACAAAAGTATGCTCCCAATCCTTTTTAAATTCTTTTTCTTTATTTTCATATCCATCCCTCCGAAATTCATGTCCCTTAGGACCTATAATTACAAGGTTTCTTAACCATGGACAACTATTATTTAATACTCATATATTATATTTAGATATAATTAACAACATTATATAATAATAAGAAGAAAAAATCCACTAAAACTTTTGTCTTGCGGAGGTGCAGAGGCGAAAAATAACTATTATTTCTTAGGTTCATCAAGCTTTTTAGAGCTTTTGATATGATTTCCGATTATTTCGGATACATCACTTACAGTTATAAATGCTGAAGAGTCCACATTGTTTATGATGTCCTTCAGTTCATGAACTTCGAATCGGGTTAAAACACAGTAAAGCACAACCTTTGGGCCGCTTACCATACCCTCGCCTTCCATGATGGTTACGGTTCTTCCGAGCTGAGTGTAAATCTTATCAGCGATTTCCTTGGCATCATTTGTGATAATAAATGCAGCCTTTGCATTGTTAAGACCTGAATCAACCATGTCGAGGATTCTTGAAGTGATAAAGTAAGTTAAAAGGCTGTACATAGCCCTGTCAAAGTCGAATATAAAACCTGCAATTGTAAATATAATAACGTTGAATGCTAAAACGACCTGTCCAACCGGCAGGTTGAACTTTTTATTGATAAGTATGGCTATGGTTTCGGTTCCGTCCAAGCATCCGCCACTCTTTATAACCGTACCTACACCTATACCCAGGATCACGCCTCCAAAGCTTACAGCCAAAAGGTAATCTTCCGTTGCATTTTCCATGCGGGCAAATATGCCGAGAGCTATAGAAAAGCAAGTCATGGCAAAGGCAGATTTGATTATGAACATCTTACCCATCTTTCGGCTTCCGATAAGTAAAAATGGGATATTCAGGAGTATGGTGATAAGTCCGAGAGGGAATTTTGTCAAGTTGTTAATGATTATTCCGACTCCGACAACTCCGCCGTCAAGTATTGTACAAGGTACTAAAAATTCCTCAATTGCAAATGCGGCTACGATGGAGCCGATAGCAAGAAAAAGAAATTCAGTCGGTGTTTTGAACTTATTAATAGCAGACATAACAATCTCCCGCTTTCATATTTGTATTTTCGAGATACATTATATGAAAGCGGGAGTGAAAAATCAATAATGAATAAAAATAATTATTATCCGGTTATCTTTTTCTTAATGGTTTTTGATGCTTCTACATTTACTTTTTTTGAAATTTTCTTAAAAGAATCAGCCTTAATTTCCGAGGCTTTAAGTGCCTTTGATTTTACAATTATTTTGCTGAGCTTTTTGCATCTGTAAAATGCTTTACTTCCGATAGATGCTATATTTTTGCCTATTATAAGCTTTGTGATTTTTTTGTTGTTTTTAAATGCATTTGCTTCTATTGATGTAACAAAATAGTTTATATTTTCATAAGAAACCGAATCTGTAATTTTTATGGATTTTCCGTTCGAATTAACTGTGCCCATACAACCAACGGTTTTCTTTTCTGCATCAGTTATCACATACTTTAATCCGCCTGATTCAAAAGTGTCGCCCTTCTTAGGTGCAACTGCAGAGGCTTGTACCGATGCAGGAGTCTGAGTTACTGTAGCAGGGGTTTTTGTCGCCGGAGTGGTAGGTGTCGGTGATGGAGTTGCAGTAGTGTCCGGAGCAGGTGTGTCTGTGGCAGGTGTATCAGAACCATCATCTGTATTTGCAGGAATATCAGAGATTTTCTTTCCTGTTTCGGGATCTATGTAAGTTTTATCTTCGATTTCCTTAAGTATGCTGTCTAAACCGGATATACTAAATGTAAATTCCATACTCTTTGTTGGCATACCAAGATTTTCGTTTTCGTTAGCTGTTCCAAGAGGATAATCAGATACAGGAATATCGGCATCATATACATTTATAGCCATAAAGGTGTAATAAGTATTATCGTTTTTTGTAATGAGCGAGCAAGGATTATCCACCTTTACTTCACCATCAAACTTTATGGTAACATCAGAAACTTTTACATTTGAATATTTCTTTAAATCAATATCAGTAGCGATTCCAAGCATTTTAAATGAATTGGCTCCGGATAAATCTATGCCGTCAAGCTTTACTGTATAAGTGCCGTTTTCTGCTATAAAAACATCCGTAACTACTGTGTTTTCAGCGGTCAACTCTGCTCCGGACTGACTTGCATAATCCCAGCTGTGCTGATTATTACTCAGGCCCCTGATTGGAACATATGCATTTCTGTAATCCCAGGTGGATGTCTGATACATGATATAAGCGTGAATTCCCGGGGTTGTCCAAAGCTTAGAATCTAAGTATGCAGGGATTTCAAAGTCTTCTATGCTTGCTGAACTTCCACCGCCTGTTACTCTGTCGATTGCGGTGGAACCATGAGCATCATTTAGAGTATTATAAAAAACAGCAATATCCTTGTAGTTCATCTTAAGGCCTTCTCTGTCAAAGTAAGCACCATTATCCCAAAGTACAGGTACCGCATGGTACTGCTTACACTCTTTAAATGTATCGTAAAGCCACTGTGTAACTGAACTTGTGACTGATGAAGGATTGCAGACGCTACATTCTCCGATAACAATTCCATAACCCTCATCAGAAAATCTCTTAAGGAGTTTAAAGTACTCTGTTGTTGCTTTCTGATCCTCTACCGTGTAATCACCGGAAGGATTGTCAAGGCAATAATCCCCCGGAGTGTAGTAGTGAACTGAAAGGAAAAGCTTATCTTTGCCATTTTCATTGATGTCTGTTGGCATTATGAATTTTGAATCGTTTGTTTTTGTGAAATCCGTATTGTATCCGGGTATAAGCAGATGTCTGTAGGTGTTATTACCACCGGTATTACGGATTATATCTACAAAGGTTTGATTTATCTTATTTACTGTATCGTAGAGTTCATCGGTCTTAAGGTTGCCGGACACTACTTCGATATCCTTACCCGCATTATCAGGTTTACAATATCCTTTGGCAGGACCGTTGGTGCAGATTCCGTCGTTAAGTCGGTCACCCAACTCTTCGTTTGCACCTTCAAATATCAGATGATCAGAGTAACCCTTAAATCTTTCTGCAATCTGTGTCCAGTAGGATTCGTAGCGCTCCCAGGCAGCAGCCCTTGTGTCTTTGTCAACAACCTTTTCTCCGGCACTGTTTTTCTTGCATGCTCCAAACTGACCCCACCATTGATTGTCCCAATGATCATTGATAATTACATACATACCTTTGTTTAAGGCAAAGTTTACCACTTCTTCAACCCTGTCAAGAAGCAGAGGGTTGATTTTATAGGTTCCGTCGTCAAAATCGCCGTTCGACCAAGCCACAGGTATACGGATTGTATTAATTCCGTAGGTGTGTAAAAGGCTTATATAGCGACTTGTGGTAACAGGCTGTCCCCATGCTGTGTCGTAAACTGTACGGTCAGTAACATTCTTTTTATTATCAACTAAGAGTACAGCTTCAAGAGTATTGCCGAGATTTATACCGGTTCCCATCTCATTGTCCGCAAGATAGCGAGCAGAGAGATCTTTACGCATAGAACCATTGTCCTTAGAATTTATGATGCTTCCGTCAGAAAGTATAACTTGGTGAGCATCGCCTATGTTGGATTCATCATTATGAGGAAATCTGATATCGATATCATCAGCCTCAAGTATTTTTGTAAGTTCATTGGTATCTGCCTTTACAATTGCAGGATTTTGTATACCAAAAGAAGAAAAAGTAAGTGAACATATAAGTGATGTGACTCCCAATAATTTTATTAAACCCCTTCGCATGATTATCCTCCTTAATTACATTTAGCGATTTGATGGATTGAATTGTTGCTACAATTATGATTATAGTAGGATTAACCTAAAAAACAATATTCGCGCTTGTTCATTATTTGTCCTTTTTTGTTGTCTGATTTTCATAAATGAATTATAATAGATAGAGACACAGCTATTTGCGATGAGCCCGAACAGAAACTGACGAGACAGGAGAAATATAAGGCTCTCTTGCGGTAACACTACGTACTCGATATGGAGGAGTAATATTGGATTATCAGAAAAGATTTCAGTGGAACGAGGAAACTTCCAATACATATATCAGTTGTTGGAAATATGACAATAAACAGGGGGATAGCTATCCTAATCATTGCCACTCTTACTATGAGTTATCCTATGTGAAAAAAGGGAAAAGAGTCGAATATTTTAAAAATAAGTATTATACGGCAGAAGAAGATTCGCTGTTTTTCCTGCCGCCTCTTGAGGTGCATGGTTTTTACAACGAAACAAATGTAGATGATATGATACTTCAGTTTTCTCCAATCTTCCTTCAGATAAATGCACCGGCTGTAGGAAGTAAGACATTTCTCAATTTATCAGATGAAGGTAAACCCTATATTAATATTTCCAAATCCGGAGCCATAAAGAAAACTATTGAAAAAATCTATGAATTGTGCAATAGTGTGGAGGGTTTGGAAGAGGATAGGAAATTGTATTCCGGTGAGATTATAAGCAAAAACTTAAAGACCAGTATGACATTTATAAAGCTAATCAATCTGCTTGTGGAGGATGGATTTTTAATATTTGATGAAGAAAATAAAAGCTACTCGGATATTAAAAATCTTGATAAAGTTATAAATATGATATTAGCTCATCCCGATCGCATGCCAACTCTGGATGCGGCAGCAGAACTGGCCAATGTAAGTTATTTTCATTTTAGTAAGGTTTTTAAGAGGGCAATGGGTATAAACTATATGGCCTACTGCAACAATATAAGGATTCAGAAGGCAGAAGAGCTTCTGGTGCAGACCGATATGCCGGTTTCAGAGATTGCTTATTCAGTTGGGATAGAAACAAACAGTGGATTTACAAAGATGTTTAAAAAGAGCAACGGTATATCACCTGCAGAGTACAGGAAAAAGAACAAGAATATGTCTCAGACGAAATGATTTTAGAGCCCTTAGTGAAGTGCAGGCACGGGATAAGAATCTAAAAATAAGCGAAAAGTAGGGAAATGGTTGAAAAATGGACGAGTCAGCAAAGGTATATGTTGGAAATGGAAGATACAGACTGGATAAAGTTATAGGAAAGGGTGGCTTTGGTGTTACATATAAGGCATTTGATACAGTAATCAGTGTCTATGTTGCTGTAAAGGAATTTGTATGTGATACCGAAAGAGAGCTTCAAAGTGCGTTAAATGAGGCGAAGATCGCTGCGGGATTCTATGATTTAGAGGGAATCGCCGCTGCCAGAGATTTTTTTGAAGAAAACAATAAAGCATATATAGTCATGGAATATGTTCACGGTATAAGCGTGAAGCATTATATCACTCAAAAGGGTATAATGAGTGGGGAGGAAGTGCTGTCTAAGATGGAACCAATCCTTAAGTCTCTTTCAAAAATCCATGAGAAAAATGTAATTCACAGAGATATAAGCATAGATAATCTTCTAATTAACGATGAGGGAAGGCTTGTGCTTATAGACTTTGGAGCTGCCAAAAACTTAAACAATGTAACGGGTAAAACCCAGACTCTGGTGTTTAAGAGAGGTTTTGCGCCCATAGAGCAGTGTCGGGAAAACGGTCTTTTAGGTACATGGACGGATGTTTACTCTCTTTGCGCCACCATGTACTATATGTTGACGGGGATTATTCCGTGTGACTCCATAGAAAGAATGATACAGGATAAACTTACACCCATACGAGAATTTGAATGTGTGGGGCTTACAGAAGACGCAGAAAATGCAATAATGAAGGGTCTTGAGCTAAATGAAGAAGATAGATTTCAGACAGTAAAGGAGCTTTACAGTGCACTTTACAGGCGGGATTGCTACGAGGGTGTCGAGAGGCTGGAGTTTAAGACAGAACAAGTAAAAATAAAAAAGAATAACACACTTCTAAAAAAAGAAATAAGCAGTCTCTTAATCAATGAAAAAAATAAAAAGAAAAAAATTATTGGGACTGTGGCTGTAATTGTAGCCATATGCTTAATAGGAGGAGGGACTTCCATAAGATATATTCGTTATATATCTGCAAGTGGGGATAAGCAGATTACCAAGAAAATTGACGATACTGATAGATTAGAAGATGCGATGAGAGAGGGTAGTACTTTAGGTGAAGATACGGATGAAAAGGTGAATACAAAAGATGTTACTACGGGTAGTGCGATAGAAGACGTAGATGAAGATAAGCTTAAAGATAATGAGAAGGCATCAGAAAAGAAAGACGAAAAAAATAATAGAAATAAAACCAAAAGTAATAACAAAAGTAATAATAAAAATACAAGCGAAAATAAGTCAAAAAAGAATAAGGACCATAATTCTGCAGCGTCTGCAACCCAAGCTCCGACAAGCACACAGACACCCGTAACTCAAGCACCGGCTTCTACTCCGAAACCGGCAAATGCTAATAATAAAGACAAGGGTAACATAAATTTCGACGGTGTTTTGTAAGGGATCAGAAGTAAAAAGTTCAAACTAAAATATCCATTGCAAGGTTAGAATAAATATAAAAATATTTATGGAGTGAAGTCAATGGAAGAATCAGCAAGGCAAAAAATATTTAATGATATAGTGAAACATTTTTTTGTTAAATTTGATACATTTATGATAAAAAAGTGGTACAAAGATAGTATAGAAGGTGAAATAACTGAGGCCATAAGACAAAAGGCATATAAAAGATTTTATAATAAAATAAAGAAGTCAAATGTGGCATCTAAGAAAACCGTAGAAAAGTGGTTTGGTATAGGTGGTGAATCTATGCCGAATCGAAAGCAGATAATCAATTTGGCATTTGCACTTAACCTAGATGCTGACGGCTTGAATGACTATCTGGTGAATGGAATATCAGAGCCTGAGATACAGGTGAATGACTTCGAAGAGTATATCGCCATGTACTGCTTGGATAACGGTATAGGAAAAGAAGTATACCTCAATATGATAAACATATTTGAAAAGCATTACCAGTTAAATATGGAATTGAGTAAGACTGCTCATACCAACGAGCTTAAGAATCAATATGAAAAGCTTAAGAAATGCAGCGGAGAGGATTTTTTGCTGTGGATATGTGAGAATATCGAGCTTTTCAAGGGATATAGCATAACGACTTACAATTATTTTGACAATCTTATGGATAAGGTTTATTCCTATATTCAAAATGATATGAGAGACAGGATGTTTTTTGAAATTTCGGAAACACCTTTCTTTGCCTGGTGTAAGCAAAATAAGATCACTCCCGAGCACTATGCTAAGGCTATTCCGACATTTATAAAGAATGAGCTTCGCAAAAAAGGAACTAGTGAAACGTATGCCGATATATTAAAAGAAATAAGGTATTATTATATATTTGTTTACTCTTCCAGAAGGTATACCAGAGAAGTTATCACAGAGCTCTACCTTGATAATTATTCTGACGAGGGTTACTTAGAGGAACTCTTAAGTGAATATGATGACGAATCCAGAAATGTGATAATGAAGATTAAAAATGAACTAAAGAAGACAGATGCAGCTTATGTATCTAATCTCTTAAATATTGCGACACAGAAGGAGGAAGAGCTTCAAATATCTAAAGCCTTACATGAGCTATCGGAATTAAAAAGTGGCGCAGAGTGCCCTAAGTGGATCCGGGAGCTTATAAGCAGTAAGTCGGATGAGAAAAAGAAAAAAGATGCAAAAAATGAGTACTCCATAGAAGAAGCAAATGAAAAGCTTAAGTATCTTATGAAACGTAAAAGTCAGCGTGTAAAGCAGATTCAGAGAAAAGATTTGCTTATTCCAATTCAGTACATAACACAGAAGGAATACATGATAAAGCATAGGGAAAGATATAACATGGAGGAAGCAAGACGAGAATTTATGGATTATGCAAATGCAATACTTGGCGTGTGTGGCATGCGTCTTATAAATCCGGAGTACCAGTTGGATTATCTGTTATTGGAGTGCTTTGCCAAGGATGAGATGTGCCTCTTTGCAGAGGTATTTGAGTAGAAAAAGCGGGGAAGAATCCCCGCTTTTTTAAACGTTAATATTTATAAGTGATTTATGACTTTTTATTCTGTAATTTTTATCAGAAAATGTTTGTATTATAAAGTATAGTTTTTTATTCTTTTGTGTACAAAGAATATTGTATATATGCTTCTTTTGGGTTATTGTATTCTCTTTAAGTTTTATCTCGTTATATTTATTTTTTTGCCGTACTTTACGTATATTTTTATGTATTTTCCACTCCATTTTTTTATATTAAATTGAAGATAACGAAGACCGGTAGTGGATTTTTTAAGGTTTAAATTTGCTACGGGCTTAGCAAGCTTTAGCCGTAAAACAGAGATTGCAGGAGTGCTGTCAGAACCTGATATCATAATCTTATAGTAATATTTTTTTCCGGGCTTTGCGGTTTTATCGTAGTAGACGTTGCCTGTAGTAGTTGCGAGATAATTATAATCCTCGGGAGTGGTTTCGGAGCGGTATATATTTACTTCTTCTCCTGGAGTGAGAAGATGCCACTCTAACACCGCTTTCTCATGTGTATCATCCTGTGCTTCGAAGGAGATAATCCTGTTTGGCACTTCAGGTGTAGGTGTAGAGGATGTGTATGTCGTAGTTACAGTGCTATCAGGAGTAGTAGTTTCACCATTATTAGTCGTAGGTGTTACAGGTTCCATTGTTTTATTCGGATTCGTTGAAGGCAGTGTGCTTTGGCTCGTACTTGGATTCGTCGAAGGCGAAGCGCTTGGAGTGTCACTCGGCTTCGTCGAAGGTGAAGCGCTTGGAGTGTCACTCGGATTCGTCGAAGGTGAAGCGCTTGGATCATCATCCGGATTCGTCGAAGGCGAAGCGCTTGGAGTGTCACTCGGATTCGTCGAAGGCGAAGCGCTTGGAGTGTCACTCGGATTCGTCGAAGGTGAAGCGCTTGGATCATCATCCGGCTTCGTCGAAGGTGAAGCGCTTGGGCTCACGCTGGGACTTGTGGAGGGTGAATATGATGGCACATTACTATAATCACAGGTAAAGTGAACGTTAATTACACCTTCGGATTCTCCACTTATTCCAACTCTGTAATAGTAGGTTTTTCCTGCCTTGAGTAGGTATGAAAGTGAAAAGTTTTTTAGATTATCATAACTGTCTGTATCTGTGGCAAGGTATGTACCATCTTCCAAATTAGTGAAATAATAGGTTACTCCATTACTAAAGCTGTCCTGTCCGGAATAGTAATGGTCATATAATATACAGTTAGTATTATACTTTCCTGTTGAATAAATAGTTGCAGTACAATCTTTATCAGGAGTGAAGTAGAGAGTACAGTGTGGATTGTTATATCCACAAGGATATGAAACGGTGCACTCCATACCGTCCTCTAATTCAAGAAAGGTTTCCTTTTGATAACCAACATATAAGGTGCAATCAGTAAAATCATTATTTTTGGGAATAACTCTTAAATAATTATTATCAGAAAGGTTTGTATTAATAAGTGCATTTTTACCGATTCCGGAATTATCATCCTCGTAGATTAGATTTCCTTTGTATGAATCATATACCTCAATTTTCGTATCGCAATCTCCCATCGTAAATATTGTATGAGCAGTACCATCTATCTTGTACCATGATTCTCCCTTTATTTTAATCGGAGGATTACTGTAATCGGGAAGAGCTTTGATTTTTTTACCGTTATAGGTGCCATCCGTGCAGTAGCTGTAAGCATAGCTCCATACGGATGTATCTGTGATATCGAGTTTTGTAGCAACTCTTAGAAAAAAGGACCGATAATAGGGATAATGAAGACTATCAGAGCGTAAAACATCCAAATTATCTGTTAAATCGCTATAACCCCAGCCACGTTTATCATTACAAAAGTTATCAGCATAATCTGTACTTAAGCAAATATTTAAGCTTGAATTTGAAGAAAGGCCATAATCTTCTTTTGCTACATCTTTACTGTTTAGGAGGTAAAGCTTATCAGAAGAGCCTTCCATAGATTCTAAATCTGTATTGTTAATATCGATATCAGAAAGATTTCTTGACACAATTGCAGATTGCTCCTGAGCATTAAAAGCTGTTTTAATGAAGCTGTTATTTGTGAAGTCTTTTTCATTTAAGTTTTGCTGACTGTCATATCCGTTCAAGTAGCTTCGAATCTCGGAATTACTCCAGGTTAAATTAGCAGAATCAATCATTTTTGTATTATCAGCATTATGATGATTTGAATAAACATATGCATCGATTGCCATTTCTGAAAGCAGAAGAGCATTTTTGCCATCGATATTTAATACAAACCACTTAATAGGAGTGTAGAGATAGTAGTAGTTTAAACCATTTACAGTAATTTTCCTATATTTGTTTCCGTTATAAGTAGTATCTGCTGTAGTGATGGCATTTCCATTCCAGTTTAAGCGCTTCTCTACCCATACCTCCCATGCATCCTCATCCAAGTCTTCTAAAGCCTGGTAAGTATCCGGAAAATTGTCTTTTGTTATTGAGGTCTGGGGATAGGAGCCAAAATATATACAATCATAGGTTACTTTAGCTTGGGATGTCGTAGTCTCCTGAATAATAGGATTATGCAGTGTAGGGTTGGAAAGGGTGACTTCCTCAGCGCATGTGCGGGATGGCTTTAATTGTGGTAATTGCAGACATAGGGATAATATCAAGATTACATATGTCAGCTTGTGTTTTTTTATGTTATTAAAAGTATTCATATCTTCGTAGATCCCCTTTTTGAAAGATGTTTTTTCTCAAGCGAGTCTTGATGTTAGTGGTGGAATTGTTACGCTATCAATATAATATCACAAGAACGGATAAATTTATATTATTTTTATATAATGTGTACTTGACGAGGTAAGTTGTTGCATCCACCTTATATATATTTAAGATAATGAATTATTCATATCAATTAGCTCTGCCAAAATCCAAACCTGCTTTATGGGCCTGTTCATGTTGAAGTTTTCTGGGAATATTATACAATTTACCCTCTTTTATAAGCTTTGCGCCGGTTTGGTGGTAGTAAAAGCCTACATCGTAACGTTTGCATTGATCATGGATCTTAAGCACCCAATCGAAGTCACAGGGGCGGGCTAGAGGGCCGGATTCTCCGCCTACCGAAACACTTTCAATAAGAGGTCTTTTGTCTGAGCTGCGATAACGAAGGAAGTAATCTTCCAGATTAACACTAGTAAGCATAGGTTCTATCATGACCTGGTAGTGGAGCATGGGAAGGGCCAGGTAGATGGGGAGGCGCTTATCTGCCATATCCTGGTTTTCACATGTTACTGCAATAGTCACATGTTCCCAGCCTTCATGCCAGTCTGTCGGAAGACTCTCTACTATTCTGTCCGGTCTTTTTGTTATCATAAAAAATGTACAGTCAGAGCGTTTGCGTATTATATCCCAAGCCTCTTCACGCCAGGGGTCTGCATCTTCATGAAAAAAATCCGAAGAAAAACATGTATAAATATGAGAGCCCGAAGGGATTTTATAGCGTCCCTTATACTCACCGGAACGAAGAGTGCGTATCGGAAGATTAAAGTTCTGGGTTTTTGTTACGATGGAAGGGTCTTTTCCGTTTGACTCGTCTCTGCGATACATGTAACAGTTTTTACATCCTGTACTGATTTTTGTACACCCATGCCATAGATTCCAGGTAATGGTTTCCGGGATGCGGTCATCTTCAGGGATTTCCTCTTCAAAAAGTTTTAATTGCTCTTCGGATTTTCGACTAATCATATCCTCGAAGCCCGTGAGAGCGGCAAATGGGGCGAACTGGGCAGAACGGTCGTAGAGTGACATGGACGGATGCTTTGTGGATTTGGTATATGGCATATCTATTATGTCTGAGTAAACCACTCTAGGATCATTATTGGAATTCTGTTTAGTCATGATTTTTTAGGTTCCCTTTCTTTTGAGTGTCATGTCAAGACTCGCTTGCGAGTCTTGCGCGCCGGATTCGGGTCAGCTTTAGCTGACCCGAATCCAATAGTTAGCAAAGCTAACTATTCGCATCACTCGCGGAGCGTTTGTAGAGTTGCGAAGCAACTCTTGCAGTCAGGAGCTTGAACCCCGACTGAGTGAAGCT
>JAEEJA010000079.1 GCA_016281605.1 Lachnospiraceae bacterium | reverse complement strand
ATTCAAAGAGATGTTTTACATCTCTTGGCTGCATTTAGCAGACATTTACCTATCCGAATCCAATAGTTAGCAAAGCTAACTATTCGCATCACTCGCGGAGCTTTTGTAAGTATAATTTGTCAATACCCCCACCTACGATCTAGCTTAGAGGAGGGGGATTTCTCCGACTGAGTTAAATTTTCTGCGATTTTGGTGGGTTATGACACCTGATTTTCAGCCTCTCAACCCACTTTTTTTCAATTTTCTGCGATTTTGGTGGGTCCGTTCCCCGGGATTTACCTCTCCGGAACCGAATTTTTTCAAATTTTCGTAAAAAATACTGGCTGTGAGACAGAAATCAAAGCTTCGGAACCCTCCCTTTTCAGTCTTTCTTCAATTTTGACGGTTCCACTCCCACTTCAGACTCCCTTAGAGCCCTCCTTTTTTTAATTTTCTGCGATTTTGGTGGGTCCGTTCCATCTACAGCATATAACATCAGAACAAATCATCTAAGTCGGCATCAATTGAAGAAGAATCACCCGCATTATCATTCGTTTGGTTTCCGGATTCACTGCTACCGTTTCCTGAAGAACCGGATTTATCGGTTTTATTTCCGGAAGTTGGTTTGTTCGAATTACTGTTACTATTATCGGAACTTGATTTGTTTGATTTACTGTTACTTTTTCCGGAAGATGATCTATCCTCGGAACTATCTTTGTTTCCGGAGTTTGCACTGTTTTTAGTCTTATCTTTTTTATTATTTCCCGTAGTTTCTTTATTACCGCCGGCAGCCGCCTTTACGTTGTCGGAGCTTACTTCACTATTTCCCGTAGTTTCCTTACTATCCTCGACATTCGACCCCCCATCGCCCGCTATTGTACTATTATCGCCGGAATCCTTATCTCCTTTACCTTCAGTCGACTCTCCTTCACCTACAGTTTCTTCACTAGCGGAGTTACTACCTAAATAGTTCTCCCTATTTCTCCCATTATAATCTATGATGCTATTATTATTTTTACTTTTTTCACTATTTTTATTATCTTCTGTCTCTCCAATCTCATCACTGTTTGAATCCACAGTGTTGCTTTCACCCTGGTCTGACTCTTTTACCGATAAAGCCGTGTGGTTGCTTGCATTCGAAAATCCAATTCCATCTCTTATGAAAATCACAAAGAATAATCCTACTGCTATCGCTGCTATTATACCGGCGATTCCTACGATTCTTTTTTTGTTGACTTTTGACTTCTCATTTTTTTCACTTAAAGCACTTATATCTTTTGATCCCTCGGATTTTTTACTTACAGCACTTACATCTTCCGGCTCCTCCAAAACATCTTTATGAATGTTTCCTACAAACTTCTCTATAGATCTGTATACGGCTGCAGTATTCTTATTTCTCGACTCTTTTGCCGCTCCGCGCTTCTGCTCATCATTCTTGCTGTATGATATCATTTCTTCGGTTAAAAATAGCTTTTCTTTGGGTTTTAGCACTTTACTTTCATCATTCTCATAGAGAAGAGCCTTAAGCTCCTCTACATTCTGAATCCTCTCCTCCGGCTCTACACTCAGGCCGTCCATGATAGCTCTCTTCGAACTTTCGGTTAATCCGGTTCCGTAAACTATATCCAAAGACTTCAGCTTATCTCCCAAAACCCTATCTACCGCATCATCCGGCACTATTCCTGTCATCATAAAGTACATAGTGGCACAAATTGCGTAAATATCAGTAAATGTGCCCTGAACTCCGTTAGTTCTGCACTGCTCTATAGGTGCAAACCCTCTTTTAAATACAACGGTATGATTTCCTTCCGCCTCTTCCTTAGTAAATCTACTGGCTCCGAAATCTATAAGAGTAAGCTTTCCTTCCGATGAAATCAATATATTATCAGGGGTTATATCTCTGTGTATGTATCCTTTCTCGTGTATAATAGCCAATGAATCGAGCATTCCTCTAAATCTCTCAAGCACTTCATTGCCCTCGAAATGACCATATTTCTCGACATATTTTCTTAAGCTTATTCCCTTAACATAAGACATGATTATATAAGCATATCCATCTTCAATAAAAAAATCCCTGGCTGTGGATACGCCATCTAATTCATAGAATTGAGCTGAGATTCTCGCCTCATTTATGGCATGCTCTATGTCCCTCTTTTCTGTAGAGATATACTGTTTTACTGCAACATTGAGCATTATTGTAGTATCGACAGCCTTGTATGTTATACCAAAGCCGCCACGCCCCAGCACTTCTTCTATTCGATATCGATTGTGAAGTAAATCCCCCTCTGTAAGGGTTTTCATCTCAATCGCCATATTTCCTACCCTTTTTCTGTAAATTTATATGATCGATCGTTGGCTCGCGAATAACCAACCCTCTAACCGACTTTTCTTTTTGATTATCAATTCCGACTCTACGGTCACTAAACTATCTGCTACAGCATTTTCTTTAAAGTGTTATATATATCCTCTTCCTTTGGAGGACATCCCTTTATATATCTGTCAAATAATCTGCAACAGTTTCCAATACCTACTTTTCCGGTCTTTCCTCTGTGCCCCTGCCCTATGGATATCTTCGTCCCTAAAGCCTTGTATATGTCATCTAAAAGCCCTTCTTGTTTCAATCTGTAAAGTGCGGGTGCAAGGTTTCCGTAACACGCACTGCAGGAATCAAAATCATCAACAGCGTAACTTACTTCAAGAATCCTTCCTTCTGCCTTTGTCCCTGATTCATAAGGATCATCTTCATTTCCTGCAAATGTCCTCACTTCCTCTCCTTCACTGTCGATAACGGTTATTGTAGCTTTCTCTAAGTCTGCGCTACCACTCCCCAGACTTTCTGCCATGTGAACATAAGGAACATCTGTTATAGCATATCCCAGAAGTTTACAGACATAACTGTCTACCAGTACCGGATCCTTTGCAGCCATTATACAATCAGTCTTTACAGGATTTCCGCCTTCCTCGAAATCTAAATCTCCGCACACATGATCAACAACGATGAAATTCTGTTTTATACCTACTGAAAGGTGAGCTATAGGCTTATGCAAGCCCATTGTATGAAAATGTCTCTTTTCACTGTTTGGTATAAGCCCCTTCATATTTTTCAATGCACAGGTAATATTTGTCTGACAATGTCCTTTAAGAACCGGTACATTTATCATGAAATCTATTCTATCTACTACATCACAAAGCTTGAGCGTAAGGCCGGCACAATCTAGATCATGCACCTTATCCTTCTGTGCATCCACAAACTCTACATTGTACTTTTCGCACAGTGCTCTGTAACCGCAGTACTCATAAGCTTCAGAGGTTTTATCTCCAATCCATGAGCCTTCTGCTATTATTATGTTTTTGAAGCCATGCTCATGCAAGTAACAGATAATCCCTTCAACTATCTCAGGATGAGTTGTTGCACCGTAGTCTGCTGGTGTCGGGCAAACAAGATTTGGCTTAATACCTATGTACTTGTTTCTGTCACCTATTTCCAAGGCAAGTCTAGACTTTTCTAAAACAGTTATGGTCATTTCCTTCAGAAAATGACCATATATCTTATAAATTCTATTCTTTTCCATAGTTTATCTCTCCGTGGCTAACGATATCCATGATTATGGGCTTTTTTGTTAGCCATGTTCTTTGATTCTAGCCTAAAATTTTCCTTCCGTGGCTAACGATATCCATGTTTTTTGGGCTTTTTTGTTAGCCATGTTCTTTGATTTTAGCCTAAATCTTACTCCACAGAAACTATATAGTTGTAGACCGGCTGGCCGCCATACTCTACTTCGACCTCTACATCGCCAAACTTCTCTTCTATAGCGGCTGCAAGCTTCTGTGCCTCCTCCTCAGAACTGTCTGCACCATAGTACAGACACACAAGCTCTGAGTCCTCATCTATCATACTGTCAGTCATAGCTATAGCCGCTTCATAAGCATCCTTTCCCACGGATACGATACTCTTTCCACTCATGCCCATAAAGTTATTCTTCTTAACATTAAAGCCATCCATCTCTGTATCTCTTACAGCATAGGTCACCTGACCAACTTTTATGTTGTCCAGATTTGACTTCATGAAATCAACATTTTCTTCGATACTTCTGTCAGCTATATAATTTATGATTGTACTTATACCCTCAGGAATGTTGGTTGAAGGTATAACATAAACCTTCTTATCTTTAGCCAGGCGAGCCGCTTGCTCCGCCGCAAGTATTATATTTCCATTATTTGGAAGAACTATGATATTCTCTGCCTTAAGTACATTGATAGCATCTAAGATATCATCTGTACTCGGATTCATGGTCTGACCGCCTTCTACCACAACATTCACCCCAAGACCTTTGAAAATCTCTGTAAGTCCGTCTCCGGATGATATGGTTACAAATGCAACGTCTACCCCTGCTTCAGCTTGCTTAAGCAGCTTAACCTTAGGATTTCTATTATCCTCTTCCTCAATTTCCTTAGCAACCTTGGCAGCATCCTTAATTATCTTTTCATGATGCTCTTCCTTCATGTTATCTATCTTTAAGCTGGTTAACTGACCATAGGTAAGTGCCTTCTGTATGGCAAGTCCCGGATCATTGGTATGAACATGGACCTTTACTATATCCTCATCTGCTACTACTACTACACAATCTCCAAGATTTCTTAAGTATTCCTTTAACTCATCTTCAGTTTCGTCCGGATCTATGGTTTTACCTGCATTATGCTCATTTTCCCATGAAGTCATAATTATAAACTCGGTACAATAACTAAACTTTATATCTTCTGTCTCTATACCTGTATTCTTAACTTCTGTTTTTACAGCTTCTGTCGAGCCTGTCTTTGTATCCTCAAGCTCTATTGGCTTACCCTTAAGCGCACTTATAAAACCCTCTACCAGTTTTAAAAGTCCCATACCGCCTGAATCTACGACACCTGCCTGCTTTAGCACAGGTAGGAGCTCTGGGGTTTTCTCTAACGCTCTTTCCATAGCTTCATAGATTTTATCGATATAATCCATGATATCCATGTTATCTATGGAAGGGTCATTAACGAGCTTTTCAGCCTCCTTAGCTGCAGCCTTTGCTACGGTAAGGATGGTACCCTCCTTCGGCTTCATAACAGCCTTATATGCTGTCTCAGCAGCCTGAACTACGGCGTTTCGAAGTACTTTTACATCTATCTCATCCAAATCGCCTTCGTTTTGAAGGCTCTTTCTGAAACCTCTGAATATCTGTGAGGTTATAACGCCTGAGTTTCCTCTGGCTCCTCTCAGCGACCCATTGGCAATGGCTTTGGTTATTTCCTGAAGTCCTGCGTCACTTTCTAATCCCAGTACTTCCTTTCTGGCTGACATAACAGTCATCGTCATATTGGTTCCCGTATCGCCATCAGGAACAGGAAATACATTCAGTTCATTTATATAATCCTTATTATTGCTAAGGTTTGCGACTCCCGATAAAAAAACATTTTTTAAAAGCTTTACTTCAATGGTTTTCATTAATCTTTCCTCTGTATAATCTTTTATCTATATCCTTAACTCCGCCTGCTTGACGTAAATTAATTATCTATATTCTTAACCCCATCCACCATAACTGAGATGTGATCAACCTTAAGTCCTGTATTTAACTCAACTCTGCTCTTTACGTTATCTACTACATTCTGACATACTGCTCTTATATTCACTCCGTAAGCAACGATTATGTGAAGCTTGATGCGAACATGATTATCATTTAAAGTCGCACTTACGCCCTGACTGGCATTTTCTTTTCTAATTATCTTATATGCTCCATCCTTAACATTAATCATAGCAAGACCCACAACTCCCAGTGTTTCCATAGCTGCATACCCTGCATACTCGCGTAATACTTCCATGTCTATAAGGACTTCGCCGAGTTCGTTTGATAATTCCCCCTTCATACTCTACCTCCATTCTTAGGTCTTTTTGATATTATTAACTAAATCGTTGAAAACTCACACTTCTAAACGAAGAAAATTTGAGGATTCTACGACCGATTTGACCTTGTATTGTAAATCGTGGAACTGTATAAATACATCCAAAATAAAGTATATCACACTTTCATCCCCATGTAAAAGAGTTTATATGTACTATAGTAGCAAATATACAAAACCTGTCACTTTAATTCAGTCTTACCTTTCGATTCGGATAGTGTTACTATTGCATGACATGAGAACATTATAACTCAGGTATTTATCTTCAATATCCGGCGTATGAAAGCATATCGTCTCCGTCAGAAGCTGCTATTTCGTCAAAAAATGTAGCCATTGCCATAAAAGGAGGCACAAAAATATAAATGATACATCCCCTTTCTGCAATCTCACTTTTTTGACACCGTTTTTTTATCATTATGAAGCGACATCCTCGTAAAGTGGACATGAAAATCTATCAGCATACAAACAGTGAACCCCAAGATATGCAAACAAGTACTAAAACTTATTTAAGTATAGCAAAATCAGGTGTTGAATTCAACGAAAAAAAAGCCGAGTGTTTTTTAACACTCGACCATAAACTTACGAATTAACTTATAATTTGCTCGTTATAAGATGGCTACTTCACCTTACGGTACAGGGAGTCCTTCCACGCACCGTGCAAGATAACCCACCACCTAATGGTGATGGGTTATCTTATCATCTTATATATTAAGCCTCTGTATTTTCTGCTTCAAACTTTGGCTGTGCAATAGCACGCTCAACCTTACCGGAACGTAAACAACTTGTACAAACGGGCATCTTCTTAGCTGCACCATTTACCATGATTTTAACATTCTTTATATTTGGCTTCCACATCTTATTGCTTCTTCTGTGTGAGTGGCTTACTGCGTTACCGAAATGAACGCCCTTTCCACAAACTGAACACTTTGCCATCGGACTACACCTCCTTAAATTATCCTAGAGTATATTCACTTTAATTGTTGCCTTTTTTGTCGCACAACATGACTATATTAACAAAATATTCTAAGTATTGCAAGATATTTTTTAATTATTTTTTAGAATATATCTTCATCCTCAACTATAACTTCATTCTCGTCCTTTTTCTTCTTTTTCTTCTTGTCTCCGAGTGTTTCCATAAGATCAGGAACCATATCTATAATCTTTGTAAGACCATCCTGCTTCTTAACATTTACAAGACGAACCTTTCCATCCTGGATAACTAGAATTGCTGATGGCTGAATCTTACCTCCCATAGCACCTGCTCCGTTATCTTTCTTATTATTGTCGGTAAATGCACCTGCACCCGCTCCGAAAGTAACATCCACAAGTGGTAATATTATGGTTCCGTCGTCGAACTTTACTGCATCTCCAACTACGGTTTTGGTTGTAAGTATGCCTTCCATTCCCTTAAAAAGAGATCCTACAGTTGTTGAAAAATTGTTTTCCATGATCATTTCCTCCGTCCTTTATGGTTAAACTTTTGTAAATTTATCATATTCTTTTCTTAAGTCCTTGAACTCTTGTCCAAAGTAAACTCTAAGTGCCAGGTATGTCAGATATCCGAGTACCATATAACCCTTGGTATATATCCTTCCTTCAAGCACTGCCTCCTCAAAGTCGGGCTGTATGTGGGCTTTTATGCTCTTGCCTCCCACTCCGTAAGCGCAACCTATGGCACCAAAGAGAATACCTGTGGTATCCGGCTCTCCCGTACCTATCCTGAGATTTCCCTTTACAACCCTTGGTCTTATGTGCTTAAGAATCTTACCTAATATAGTGGCCACAAATCGAATACCTTCACCTGTTTCATCAGCTACGATAAAGTAGTAAAAGCTGTCACCCTTATTTTGTAAGTGTGAAAACGAATCGCTGATATTATGAAGTTTTTTCTTTATATTTAAACTCACTTCTTTGATTTTACCGAATACAGACTTTAATTTCAACCCTTTTCTTTTGGATTCTGTATTTTCTTCCTCTGAAAATGAGTCGGGAGACGAATCTGTCTCATCGACCGTATCTGCCTCAGCTCCCTCGACAGGCTCAGATTCCTCAGCTGTTTCCGCCTCATCGATAGGCTCAGTTCCCTCGACAGATTCCAAATTCTCACTTAATTCGGGTTCCTCAGCTGTTTCCGCCTCATCGACCGACTCGGGTTTTTCAACCGGGTCTTTCTCTTCATCCCTGTCACTCTTCTTAAACTTGCTCTTCAAGTTCGTTATATCGATACCAAACACGTATATTTTCAGCGTCCGGTTCTTTTCCAGTATATCTATCTTTGCTGATACTATGTGCAAAAACAATGCAACAGTTGCTTTTAGGTGCATTTTTCCATCAGGGTATGGCTCTGTATCCATCCCCTTTGCAAAATCTACGCAGTAGGATGTCGGAAGCGCTAAAACCCATATTAGAATAAAAAATATAAGCGAAAGCAATACCAGCAATACTATACCAATCACCTTAAGAATGGTTAAAAATATTGCCAAAACAACCTCCTATCCTTGGTTAAAAAAAACTCACTCAAACCTCAAAATAGTCTCTTACACAATTTTTATCAAAGCTGTCATACTCTCTGAGGATATCCATAACAATCTCCTGCAAAAGCTCATTACATATCTCCTCAGACTCTGCTATTCCTACTATCTCTAAATTCATTTCCTTTTTGTGGTAATCAAGCCACAGCTCTGTATTGGAGTAAATATCAAAACAGTTATTAGGGTTCGATGAAATCGCAATTATCCTGAATTGCTTCAATGGTAGCTTCTTATAATTATTCTTTAGTATCCTTCTTTTGTAAGTACGAAGGTGCTTTTTCACCTCTTCGCTTGCATACAATTTCGGATTCCATGAAACCATTAAAACCCCTCCCTCATCAGCCGTTTTCAACTATCATCATGATTGAATTTAAGCATGCTTGCTTTTCATTCTCATCATCACAATACTTTATGGCATCACTTATGTAACCTGCCACTTCCTTGGCATCCGTAAAGAATACAGGCAATTTTTCTATAACAGAAGCCATTATAGCCCGGCTAACTCTTCTGTCACTTTCCTTAAGCCTATCCTTCAAAGCTATTATAAATGTGCCTGCCTGACTTTCAATATAACTCTGATCGGCAGTATCAATCGCTTCTTCTGCCTTCTTATCTGCCCTTCCGAGACTTATAGTATCTTCAGAAAGCCTCATATACTCGCTGGATCCGGATAACTTTGAGATGTAATCTGCTATCTTAACAATATCCGTATCCCCGTAAATTACCGCCAAACTTTCCGCCTGTCCTGAAGCTATGCTTTCAAGCACAGAGTACATTTTTTCTGCTCTCTGGGAATTTATTTCCTGTCTTCCCATAAAGTCTTCAAAGTGCATAGAAAGAGCTTCAAGTCGACTGTTGTAATCATCTCCCTCGGAATCAACATATGTTTCCCAAACATCTGACCCTTCGTTAGTAAAGAGATCATGGGTTCCTCTGATAATCACATATTCTCCGGCACTCTCCGGCTTTTCAGGGGTGTAGTCCCTGGCCAGGAAATTGATGTACATACAGTTTATCATAGCTATAAGCATGGTATAAACATCATTAAACTGCACCAAATCCCCGGATATATCGCTTAGATAAGAATTCAATCTTTCAAAATTTTCCTTATCTATCTGGCGTATATTCGCACTTTCAAACTCATCAAGAGCTTCCTTAAACCTTGAAAACTCTGGAAAATTCGATATTTCTCCTATACCCGAAGCTTCCCTTAAATTCATAAGAAATGCATCGAAGGATTTCTTTTCACTTCCGTTATATACCTTACAACCGTCCATCACCAAATCACAAAGATGATTCTTTGTCATACGTACAGGAAGCTGTCCTATAACAGAAAGCAACCTTGTATTAACTATCATATTATCATCTGTTTCAAATATAAACTCAAGAGTTTTCTTTAAAACAAGATCTTCCTGATATGTATCACGCTCTTCAAATGCATACTCAAGGCGGTTAAAGACATATTCATAAATAGCAAATCTGTCAGCAAACCCTGCAATCTGCTCCTGTATGTCTATTACCCTGTTTCTGAGTGTATCGAGCTTCTTAAACTCTTCTTCACCGAAATCACGGGTTTCATACATCTTCGAAAGAAGCTCTTCAAAAAGCTTAACATCTTCCGCAGCTGCACTGTACTGAGTTGATATACCATCTTCCTTTATTTCAAGAAATGTATAATGCTCAAGCGCAAGCTTTATCTCAGCATTATCTGAGTGAAGCATCATATATCCGGTAAATGCATCCCTGATTTCTTCTTCTGTATATTTTCTGATTTCTTTTTTCTTCAATTTCTTATCCTCTTTTTTGATTTACGGTTTGTAAACCCGTATTTTTCTTGATTTTTTGATTTTTGGCGGGTCCGGACTCTCGATTTCCGGTCTCTCAACCCACCTTTTTTACTGTTTTCTT
>JAEEJA010000078.1 GCA_016281605.1 Lachnospiraceae bacterium | reverse complement strand
ATTCAAAGAGATGTTTTACATCTCTTGGCTGCATTTAGCAGACATTTACCTATCCGAATCCAATAGTTAGCAAAGCTAACTATTCGCATCACTCGCGGAGCTTTTGTAAGTATAATTTGTCAATACCCCCACCTACGATCTGGCTTAGAGGTGGGGGATTTCTCCGACTGAGTTAAAATTATATTCCCGGGGCAATTGTGTACATATCCGATAAATTAATATCTATTATATTTCCTTCAATGTACTTTAAAAATGCATTATCACTCTTAGCCTCACCTGTTATAAAGGTTTCTATCATTTCATCTCTGTTTATATCCGTAAATTCTGCATTTTCATTTTCTATATCCGATACAAGAAGAGTATGCTTAAAAAAATTTACAGTAAATTGCTCTCCGTTATCAAATCTTAAGTTAAAATCTTTATCATCGGGTGTATCAGCACTGTAATCAATAATTATACCAAGATACTTTAAGAGCTGCTCATTACTCATGCTGTAGATTAAAAAGTTTACATTAATTCTATCCTTATGATCCTTCCTCTTTCCTACATTTTCCAAATTTCTAAGCCTTCTTACCGCTCTCAGATAACCGTTTCTCCAGATAGCAGACTCTGTCTGATATCCGAGTTGCTCTAGAGCATCTGCACAGAGAAGTCTTGCATCTTTATACTCAGGGTACATAAGGAGTACATAACCTGTCATCTCAGCTGTTATCTGATAATTTCCTTTTTCAAAATCTTCTTTCGCATTTTCTATAATCTTTTCCTTCGATCCTACATATGAAATCAGCTTTTGAGCAAACTCCATCTCAGTAGAAGGATTCAAATGAATCGGATTACCATCATAAAAGCCAAGATAAAACTGAAATACTGCCTGAATATTGGTCTCATAAGTTCCATAATACGGTCTTAAATACCATACTTTTTTAAGTTCTTCAGGTATCCTTACATACTTTTTAAGCAGGTCCTGCTTTACTCCTTGAGATACAAGTAAAAGAGTCTGATCATGAATATTCTTATACATTGCTGCATGGTTCAGAAGCACTTCATTTACCGCATTGGGATTATCATCTGTATTCCAGTGTGGCCATGCGTGACCCTGAAATATAACCTCTGCTCTATCCTTGTATCTTAGATAAGTGTCATATAAAACCTGTGACCACGCCAGAGAATCACGTACCTTAGCACCTCTCATGGTATAGAAATTATGGAGTGTTCCTATACAGTTATCAGCTACCCAAAGCGCTTTATACTCATGAAAGTAATTCTGCATATTGGCTACTGCTTCGGTTTCGCTACAAATTTGAAAATCTATGGTAATTCCGTCTATTACCATGGTGGTATCCTCTTCTATCTCTTGAGTTGGTACATGAAATGATTTGGTACCTGAAACTGTAGAAAGACCGCAACCAACAGATATATTACCATATTCATCATTTTGTACTCCAACACCCATCTGATACTCAGCTCTGGCATTCATAGCTCGTCCCACATACATGTACTCATCACGTGTAGCTGCAGTAAAGTTTAATGGTGCGTAGATAGGAACATCCGGATTAACCGCTGTAACAGCCCCTATACCACCAAAGTGATCGCCGTGTGAATGACTTATGATTACTGCTTTTACTTCTGTCATAATGGGTTCATCTAAAGTATCTTCTACCGCTTTTACGGCAGCGAGCATACCTTCTACCGTTGAACCTGTATCAAGTATTATCCATCCGGTTTTTCCTCTTACAAAGTTTATATTAGCTATATCAAATCCCCTTACTTGTATTATATCTTTTCCACAAACAGAAAAAACTCCACACTCATACAAACCTTTACCATTGAGCCAAAGGCTAGGATTTATAGTATCCGGAACATCATTTCTCTTATATATTTCATAATTTTTATGGCTCCAAATTACATTTCCTTTTTTATCCTTTATTACAAGTCCTTCATAGCTTTTTAGAAGATTCTTTCTAGCCAATATAAGCTCTTCATTCTCAGCATTAGAGGTATCTATATTTAAGTTTTCAGCGATTTTTTTTAACTTTTTGCTTGTATATACAGTTGCACTCTTCGGCTCAATCATTTATTATATATGTCCTTTCATTTTTTCGATTTCAATCTGTTTATATCTATAAATAGATTTAAGGCTCTATCATGTTAAATCCTGCTGTGGCATTTACATCAACTATATTATCCTGAATATATTCAAGATACTCTCCTGCATTTCCTTCAACATCCGTTATATTTAACTGCTTTACACACCAGAGGAATAAGTCCTTTTTGGTTATAAGAGCATACTTTTCTTCATTAACCTCTGCTGCTTTAGTTCCTTCGTAAATCGGATGTGTAAGTACAACACCTGCATAAACCTGTACTATAAAGCTTTCTGTCTTATATCCGTCTCCGGTATCCTTTTCAAGCTCTGCTCGACTTGTGATCTTACTCTTAACATCAAGTCTGAATCTTACATCCCTTCTGTCCGCTGTATGATTATCAAAAAGGATTCCTATATACTTTAACAGCATATCTACCGACATACACTGAAGCATATCATAACTTCGAAAGCCTATCTTTTTCTTTCTGTCAACACCTTCTCTTAGCTCGTAAGCTCCCATGAGATAAGCATTTCTCCAGATACTTGACTCTGCTATATAACCTAATTGCTCAAAAGCATCTGCGCAAAGAATTCTGGCTTCCTGATACTCAGGATATACATATACAACCTTAGATGCTGCAAAAGCCGCTTTACTGTACTCTCCTGCATTAAAGTCATTTATCGCTCTCTCCATAATTACTTCCTTAGGTCCTGCATACTCTACGAAAAGCTTAGCTTCTTCGAGCTCTGTAAGAGGATCGATATCATTTGGATTTCCGTTAAAGAATCCAAGGTACTTGGTATATATAGCTCTTGCATTGATAGGAAGGGAGCCATAATAAGGACGAGCATACCAGTTAAATTTAAGTTCTTCCGGTATCTCAACTTTTTTAGCAATTTCCTTTGCAGTATAACCCTGATTAGCATATAAAAGAGTCTGATCATGTGTATACTTGTAAATCGCTGCATTGTTTAGTAAATACTTTCTTACACAGTCAGGATTTTGGGGTGTGTTAAAGTGAGGCCAGTTATGTGACTGGAAGATAACATCACTTTTATCTGCAAACTTCTCCATGGCTTCTAAGATATAATCAGCCCATGCACTTGCATCTCTAAGCTGTGCACCTCTTATGGGATAGGTATTGTGAAGAGTTCCGCAGCAGTTTTCAGCAACCCAAAGAGCCTTGTAATCTTCAAAATAATTATTCATCTCAGCAGGTGCTTCTGTTCCGGGTGTAATCTGAAAATCAACTGTTATTCCATCTATTACAACCTTCTGATTATAAGCTATGTAGTCTGTCGGTGTGATAAATGTGGAGCTACCCTTAGGTGAATCAAGACCAAGACCTGTGGATACAACACCTTTAGTTCCGGGCTTTAGAGCATGTCCAAACTGATAATCAGCTCTTCTTCCCATGGCAGTTCCGGCAAATATGTTTTCCTTTACACACTCTTCATCAAAGCCTGCAGGAACGAAGATTGGAATCTTTCCTTCAGATGCTTTCCCTACCTGCTCGGGAGTCACAACTCCCTTTATTCCACCAAAGTGATCGGCATGAGAATGGCTTATAATAACAGCACTTATCTTGTCACATACAGGTTCATTTAACGCCTTTTCCAAAAGAAGGAGTGCAGCCTTAGATGTTTCCCTGGTAGTCATAACATCCTGAACTATCCATCCGCTCTTTCCTCTAATTATGGTAAGGTTTGCAATATCAAAACCTCTAACCTGATATATAGCACCCTTCACAACTTCAAATACACCTGCAAGATAATTACTCTTTCCGTTCATCCAAAGACTTGGATTTACAGTATCAGGAGCTTCTGGACTTTCAAAGAAATCAAAAGCTTTAACACTCCATACCTGATTTCCTTCTTCATCTGTAATTACTGCTTCCTTGGCAGGATATATACAATTTTGATTTGCCAATTCGTACTCTGAATTTGTACAGTTTTTCTGATTCAGATTAAGATATTCTGCAAATTTTTTATTTCTTTCAATGGTAAAAAAAGTTGCATCTTTTTGCAATTTATTGTAACAATACTGACACATGTTTCTTCTCCTTTTTGATTTATTATTTTAAGAAAACACATGAAAAATACTGATTATTTTTCTCATGTGTTTTCTGTTTTTATGGGATTATCGGATTAAGAATTATTTACTCTCATACTCTTTTAGCGCTTCCTCATAGTAAGAAGTATCTACAAATTTTTTCATATCAATTTTCTCACTTATAAGACCTGCTGACTGAAGGAAATCATCTAATACTTCAAGCTTTTCCAAACTCTCATCTGTTATTGCAGGATTAAATGAAGCAAATGTTGTATCATATGCATGTTCCTTCTCATAAATTTCAGGGGTATATCCATCCTGCTTTTCAGCCCATAATTTATAAGCTTCCTTAGGATTGTCAATTACATACTCTTTACCTCTAAGCATAGCCTTTATAACCGCCTTGGCAGCTTCCTTGTTTTCCTTAAGATAGTCTGTATTACCTACTGCAAAGAACTGAGAAGTCCACTCAGGATGCTCTGTAGAATCCTCTACAAGCTTACCTAGACCAAGTGACTCAAGATAATAGGCAATAGATGTTGATGTGATAAGTACGTCTGCATCACCACTGCTTATAAGTGAGTTAGCATCGCTAAATGTATTGATCTGCTCTATATCATCTTCCTTTACACCTGCATCTGCAATAATAGAATTAAAATACTGATGGAAGATTGTTCCTCTTGCAACGATTACCTTGTGTCCCGGAAGGTCTTCTGCTGACTTAACATCATCTACTCCCTTTCTTACAAAGATACCCATCTGCATCTGACTGTCATATGTTGCAAATAATGTTGTATTGTTTCCGTTTGCCTTACCTACACTTGCCGGAAGATCACCGTAGAATGCAAGGTCAAGTTCTCCTGCAGCAAATGCTTCATTGATAGCAGGACCTGCCTGAGCAAAGCCAATTATTTCAGGCTCATAGCCCACATTATTCAGTTCTTCCTTTAAGTATCCAAGTGAGTCAGCTACACCTACTGCTGCACCTAAGACATTACCCTGTCCTACACATCCGATACGAACCTTCTTTAAACCGTCCTCTGTAGTCTCGGAAGCTGAAGCTTCGCTTTTCTTATTATCACCTCCTCCGTTACCGGCTGCACCTGATGTTGAACCACATCCTGTAAGAAGTGATGCTGTTATTGCAAATGCTGATATTGTAACTGTTACTTTTTTTAATAAATCCTTTACTAAATTAACGTTTCTCATTTTTTATTTCCTTTCTTTTTTGAATATATAATTTGATTTTTTTAAAGTATTTAAAAGTATTTAATTAAATACTTTTTTTCATTTTTTATATAAATCATTTTTTCATTTTTATGCTTTCTTTAATTTCTCCCATGGTGTAAACATTCCAAAGATTACTCCGATAAGCTTATCCATCACAACTCCTATAATTCCTACAACAAGCATACATACGATAACTACATCGGCCATCATAAGACTTCTTGCATCACTCATCCTATAACCTATACCTGATGAAGCTGCGATAAGTTCAGATGCAACAACTGCCATCCAGGCTACTCCAAGTCCCAGTCTTAATCCCACAAGCATGTGAGGAAGTGCATGTGGCAGATACACTTTAATAAATGTTTTCCAAGGATTTAACTTATAAAGCCTTGCAACTTCGAGCATACCTTCCGGAGTTTTTTCTATACCGTTTTCTGTATTTACCAGTATCGGAAAAAATGCAGCGAGTACAATTATTACTACCTTTGATTCTTCACCTATACCACACCAGAGTATAATCAACGGGATCCATGCAATAATAGGTATCTGTCTGATAACTGTGATTATCGGAAGAAACAGATCCTTTGCTGTCTTTGACATACCTATCACAGAGCCTGCTACTATACCCAGAATTGCGGCAACAAAGTATCCTTTTACTACTCTTGAAAGACTGACAAGTACATCGTTGGTTAACTGACCGTTTTCTATATTTGTCTTAAAGGCCTTCCACACCTTTTCCATACTTGGAAGTATTCCCTCCGGAGTATGACCATACTTTACTGCTAAGTACCATGCCACTATAATTCCAAATGGTACGATCAAGGCAAGTACAGTTTTTTTAATTGATTTCATTTTTTTCTTTCCCTCCTTTTTTCAGAAATCATTGCAATTTAGCTGGCATTTTTCTTCTTTTTTTGAATTTCATCTATATCACTGCTTACATCCTTATATGTCATCTCATTGTTTTCTTCACTAAAGAGATAATCATATATTTTCTTTTTATATCTGCCGAACTCTTCACTGTTTCTCTCTCGTCCGGCTTCACTCACCTTTATGATGTCCATAATCTTACCGGGGCGTGCACTCATTACAACTATCCTGTTTCCCAGAACTATCGCTTCATCTATATCATGTGTAACCATAACCATGGTTGTTGACTGTTCCTTTTGGATTCTCAATATTTCCTTCTGCATCTGAATCCTTGTAAGTGCATCAAGAGCACCAAAGGGCTCATCTAAAAGAAGAATTGTAGGATTATTTGCAAGACCTCTTGCAATAGCTGCTCTCTGGGACATACCACCTGAAAGCTGAGCCGGATAGCTATTTTCAAATCCCTTAAGTCCTACCATCTCGAGATGCTTTCTTACGCTTTCTTCTCTCTCTTTTTTAGGAAGAGCAGAAAGGCCAAAACCTACATTGTCCTTAATTTTTAACCATGGTAAGAGTCTGTGATCCTGAAAAACCATTCCACACTTAGGACCGGGTCCAACTACTGCATGTCCGTTTCTCTCAACTATTCCATCCTCATAATCCACAAGTCCACACATAATTTTAAGCAATGTACTCTTTCCGCATCCACTGTGACCGACTATGGTTATGAACTCTCCCCTCTTTATGGATAGATTTATATCACTTAAAACATCCATAGGTTTTTTGTCTACCAGGAACTGCTTATGTAGATGTTCAACATTGATTATGTAATCATTTCCCTTCATAAAGCATTCCTGATCAACTTTAATCATGTTTGTTTTTTTCTTTTGATCATTTTGTTGACCTTTTATGGTCTCACCCATCTTTTGGTTCCTCCGTTTTTTTATAATTTCATCCGAAATTTTTTCCTCGGATTTACGATTATCATTATAAAGTTTTTATCGGATAATAATCAAACCCATTAGGTGAAAACGTTATCAAATACGATAAATAAAGCATTTCCTAAATTTAATTTGTATAAAACAAATGAAAAAATACGGAAAATAAGGCTTTTTTCATCAAAAAATATATAATAATTCTTTATTCTCACTTAAAAAAGTACAAAAAAAAACACCTTCAAACCCTGAATTTATGGAAAATCCAGGATTATCCGGTGTTTTTGTGAAATCGTTTTCAATTATTAGGCAATTTCGAAAATTTTCGCGATTTTAACCATTTTTTTATATTCTCCCAATGATTTATACTCATCGAGTCTTTATTACTTCAGATATTTACGCTTAACGCTTCTTGATAAGTTACCGTTGTCAACACGGCAGAAGATGCGAGTCATGTAGCTATGTCCGTTCTGGTTAATCTCCGCTGAAAGGTGAACGAATCCTCCACCTATACCCTTAACCCAGCATATTACCTTATGTCCAACCTGCTTAGACTTTATTATCTTAAGATTCTTAGCTTCCTTCTTGTACTTTGAAGGTATGAAGAAATCATAGGTTGCATCGTCTGCTACATTGGTAAATACAAGCTTTGTCTTAAGACCTGAAGCTATACGTCTGTAAACGTTAAACTCAGGCAAATCACCTGAAAGTGGTGTAAGAGCCGGTTTCTTAAGATTAAAGTTACGTGTTGTCTTAGCAGTCTTTTTGATAACCTTAACGTTTACAAGAACCTTGTAGAATGAACCCTTCTGTATAACGAAGGCCTTAATCTTAGTACGTCCGTAATTCTTTCCTGAGATAACGCCCTTCTTGTTGATGGTTGCTACCTTTTTGTTGGTTGACTTATACTTAAGAACCGCTGATTTATTGATACCTCTTAAGTTAATTCTAAACTTAGACCCCTTAACAACGTTCTTCTTCATCTTAAAGATAGGAACGTACTTAACTACATTATTAGGGTCGTATTCCTTAACTGTAAGTGTAAACTGTGTTGTGGTTCCATCTGCATATGTTACTGTAACAGGATACTCTCCCGGTGTAAGCTTGCTTACATAATCCTTTGATATTGTAAGCTTTCCGCCTCCAACCTTGTATGCTGTAGGTGGAAGTATGCTATCTCCTACCTTAACACTTACTACCTCCTTATTAGGATCGATGTCCTCAACTACGTCCTGTGGATTTGACTTATCAAGTACCTTGTCCTGTGGAGTAATTGCTGCACTTGTTGGTGGTATAACCGGTGGAAGTGCTCCGGGATTCTGTGTTGGCTGCGGTGTTGCAGGGTCCGGTGTTGCAGGGTCCGGTGTTGCAGGATCCGGTGTTGCAGGTTCAGGAGTTGCAGTCGTACTTACCTTAACCTTTATAGTCTCTGTCTTATCACCGTTTGTAAGCTTTACTTCAAACTCGCCATCAGTACCGTCAATCTTATCCAATCCGGTTATTACTACATCTGTAGAATTATCTTTTCCGTTCTTTGTGCCGTTGACTGGTGAGTTTTCTCTGACATAATCTTCAAGCTTTCCTGAATCTAAAAGCTCTTTAACCTTATCAGATGTAATTTCAATATCCTTACCTGAAACTGTATAGGTAGGCTCTTCTCTTACAATTGTGTAAACATAGGTTATTGTATTGCCCTTCTCACCCTTTGCTACGTATGTAACTACAGTATCATCAGGTGTTTCCTTAAGACCTGTTACTTCACCCTTTGTTAGGGCTGTTGCAGGAGTGAGTACTCCATCTCCATCTGTAACTGATCCACTTACAAGTGTTGTTCCATCCTCAGGTGTAGGATAAAGATTAACCTTTGTTGTATCATTAGGAACTGTAACTTTGTACCTCTTTACAATATTTGAAGGATCTGTATCATCTCCGGGTTGTTTTGGTTCCTCAGTTACTGTAGGTACAACACTTGGATTATCAGGATCTGAAGGATCAATATCTACATTGATATTTTCTGATGGAGCTTCTCTCTTGATTGTGTAAATGTAAGTTGTAGTATCTCCATTTTCTGCCTTTACCTGATACTTAACTACTGTATCTGTGTCATAAGAAAGACCTGTCACATTTCCGGTAGTATTCTTAGTTGCTTCTACAAGTGTTCCCGGACCTGATACCTTACTTGTCTCACCTTCTACTATAGTTCCTGTAAGTGCTGCAGGATTAAGCTTGACTGATGTTGTCTCATTATCTACTACTATTGTCTTTCTTACTGTGTTTGCCTTAGGATCTGCATTATCTCCGGGTGCCGGTGTCTGATCCACAACTGTAGGTGGTGCAGGTGTTACAGGCGCACCCGGTACAGGTGATGCTGTAGGTGTGATTGTTAATTCTCTTTCATTGCTTTCATCCGGAACTACTGTAACCTTT
>JAEEJA010000077.1 GCA_016281605.1 Lachnospiraceae bacterium | reverse complement strand
GATTATTCAGATTCCATGGCAGAGAGAGATTCAGGTTTTATACAGCTCTATGCTGAGAATAATCAGGAAGTATATGATAACTATCTTATGGCTCACAGAATAGCTGAGCATGAGAGTGTAAGACTTCCTCTCATGGTTTGTGAGGATGGATTTATAACATCACATGCTATCGAAAATATTGAGCTTGAGGAAGATGAGACAGTTAAGAAGTTTGTAGGTGAGTATAAACCCGAAAACTATCTTCTTAAAGAAGAAAACCCACTTGCAGTAGGACCTTACGGTATATCTCCTTACTACATGGAAGCAAGAGTTGCTCAGGCTCAAGCTATGAAAAATGCAAAGAAGGTAATTTTAGATGTTGCAGAGGACTTCTACAACACATTTGGCAGACGTTACTCCTTCTTTGAAGAGTACAAGATGGAGGACGCAGAGATAGCCATGGTTATCATCGGTTCATCTGCCGGTACTGCTAAGGTAGCAGTGGATAAGTTAAGAGAAGAGGGCGTCAAAGCCGGTCTTATAAAGATACGTGTATTCAGACCTTTCCCTGCTGAGGAGCTTATGTATGCACTTTCAGGATGCAAGGCAGTGGCATGTATGGATAAGAGCGAAGGATTTTCAGCACATGGAGGTCCTCTATTCGCAGAAACAGCGGCAGCCTGCATAAATATGGAAAATCGTCCTAAGATGGTCGACATAGTTTACGGCCTTGGAGGACGTGATTTCACAGTAGAGCAGGCAATGAGTGTTTATAAAAGACTTAAGGGCATAGTCGAAACCGGAGAAGTCGGCGAGGTTTATGTTCACATGGGTCAGAGAGAAAGATAGGAGGAAAACCATGGCATATAATTTTAAACAGGAAATGAGCAAGCCGGATCGCTTTCACGCAGGACACAGACTTTGCGCAGGCTGTGGTGCCGGTATAGTATGCAGAGCCATGACTCGTGCACTTGACCCGGGAGACAGGGCTGTTATATGTAATGCTACAGGATGCTTAGAGGTTTCTTCATTCCAGTACCCATTTACTGCATGGGAAGATTCATACATCCATACAGCGTTTGAAAATGCATCCGCTACAGCTTCAGGAGTGGAGGCAGCTTACAGATATAAAAAGAAAAAAGGTCTTATAAAAGAGGATGAAAATGTTAAAATCTTAGCTATCGGTGGAGACGGCGGAACTTATGATATAGGCTTCCAGTCATTATCCGGAGCATTTGAAAGAGGACATGACTTTACTTATTTTTGCTATGATAATAATGCTTACATGAACACAGGAACTCAGCGTTCATCAGCAACACCGAGGTTTACATCTGCGACCACAACTCCGGCGGGAACCGAGTCAGTTGGAAAAAAGCAGAATCAAAAGGATCTTACACAGATAATGGTTGCGCACGGTTCACCTTATGTTGCACAGACAACACTTTTTGGCAGCATGAAGGATTTTCATGAGAAGGCTCACAGAGCTATATACGTAGAAGGTCCGACCTTTGTAAATGTGCTTACACCATGTCCAAGAGGATGGCAGTATCCTGCAGAAGACTTAAAGAAGATGTGTCAGCTGGCCATAGATACCTGTGTATGGCCAATCTACGAGGTTGTAGAAGGTGAGTATCATCTGACATACGAGCCAAAGAAAAAATTACCGGTAGAAGAATTTATGAAAACTCAGGGAAGATTTGCACATTGCTTCAAGAGTGGAAATGAATGGACTATAGAAGCTGCACAGGCATATGTAGATAAAAAGTGGGAAGAGCTTCTTGAGAAGTGTATATAATAAATGGAGGTAAATATGGATATTTTTAATAATTCAAGTATTCTTTCATGGCTTGAATACTTTTCGACAAATACAGATATTGACCTTGAACATGTTAAAATTCTCGACATAACAAAAAAGAATAAAAGTCTGATTCCTGCAGTCGAGGGTCATAAGTGTGTGCTTGCATTTACGGAGGCCGGAGATCAGGATATATTTTATAAGATGTGGGAAGTAGGACTTGGTGATTGCGAGATAATTTACAACGAGGGTTCAGAGCCATCAGGTGAGATTAAGACAAACAAGGTCTCAGAGATGATAGATCGCGGAATCAATGCTTCCGCAGGTATGATAATACTTAATCCAAATGCCAGATCCACTATAAAGTTTGGTATGGATAACAAGAAATTTGCATCAGGTTCTGTGCGTTACGTGGGTTCTGAAATTCGTTCGGTTATTTTATCAAAAATGGAAATCGGAGACAGTAAAAATTTATGTATAATTTCAGGCGAATCTATAGCAATTGAAGCAGCCATGATTAGCAGTGAAGGCAGTGTAGTAGCTGTTGAGTACAAGGAGCGTGACAGAGAAACTTTAGAAGAAAATGTAAATAAATTCGGAGTGTCCAATGTTACTATTATAGACCATGTAGGAGAGGATACCATGGAAGGTCTTCCTGTGCCCGATACTACCATGCTGGTAGCATCAGCAAGTATGGAGCAGGAAATAGAATTTCTAAAGGGATTAAATCCTAATATGACATTTGTTGTTTATACACTTGACTTTAAAGTGGCAGCAAATATTAGCGATACATTTGCCAAATATGGATTAAATGATGTCAATATTATTCAGATTGCAGTTTCACATCTTACTTCAAAAAATGTTTTTGAAAATCAACCTGCACCATGGATAATTACAGGCAAAAGTTTATAGTAGACAGATGTGGTTTTTGGCATTTTTAAATGCTTAAAATATAATAATTTTAAACTGGGAGGCAAAAAAATGGGTAAACTTGATGGAAAGGTAGCAATTATCACAGGTTCAACATCCGGTATGGGAAGAGATACAGCTTATCTCTTTGCGAAGGAAGGAGCTAAGGTAGTAGTTACCGGAAGAAACGAAGAAAGAGCAAAGGCAGTAGTTGATCAGATCAAAGCTGATGGAGGAGAGGCTATTTATGTAATAGCTGATACAAGTGATTTAACAGCTCCTCAGAAAATATTTGATGCAACTATGGAAGCTTACGGAACAGTTGATATTCTCTTCAACAATGCCGGAAAGCTTAGTGTTACACCGATTCTTGACTTATCTTTGGAAGAGTTCACAGAGGTTATGAATGTAAATGTAACATCAGCATTTATACTTACAAAGCTTGTTGCTCCTGTCATGAAGGAAAAGGGAGAAGGTTATATCATTAACACATCTTCTGTAGCAGGTTGTGCAGCTCACTGGGGACCAATCGCATACTGTACAAGTAAGCATGCTATGAACGGCTTAACCAAGGCTATGGCTAATGAACTTGGGCCGGAGATTCATGTAAACGGAATCCAGCCGGGTGCTATACGTACAGCAATGCTTGATTCTGCCGGCGGAGAAGCAGCTTGTGGATTCATGATTGATCGTTCACCACTTAAGAGAATTGCAGACGGAAGTGAGATTGCTTCAGTAGCTCTCTTCCTTGCAACCAAGGAATCATCATTTATCGATGGTCAGCTTATAAGAGTTGATGGTGGCGTAGATATCTGATGAAAACAACTATTACACTATAATTTTAAATAGCAAATCAATAGTGAAAGGCAAGGTGGTTTTCTTTTATCACCTTGCCTTTTTATTGGAAAAATTATAGAGTATAAATAAAGATAATCTATTGGAATTAGATGTTTATTTAGAAGAATGTTTAAGAGAGGTAAATAATATGGGGGAAATCTTCTGCACTCTAAGCGCTATTATTAATATTAATTTAGAAAAACTTCCATCCACTTAAGAGATAACCGGGCACCACTACTATAATGAAAAAGACCCAACTAATAATAGTAAAAGTCTTTAAGAATTTCTTGCCGCTTCCCGGATATTCACGAACATACAGGCGATAGTTTATCACTGAAGCAAGAGAGCCTATTATAGAGCAAAGTCCTGCTGTGTCAGCACCGTAGATAAGCCCTGCAAAGTTTTCTGAAAAGGGATAAAGCACTATTGAAGCCGGAACATTGGAGATTATCTGACTTAGAATTATGGTGCTGAAGTACTCATGTCCGGTAACAATTTTCTTTAATAATTCTGATATAGCACTGTTAGATGCTATGGAAGAAGAGAATATAAAAAAGCATAAAAATGTAAATAAAAGTACATAATCAACATCTTTAAACAATCTGATATTTACTATCGAAATAGCTATTATTACGATAGCTACTGATATGTACCAATAGTTTGTACGACTGACTATAGTTGCAAGAACTATAACAAAAAGTATTATGTAAGCAATCCTTCTCTTACGTCCATCTTTGCTCCATTCTCCGGAAACTTTTTTACTGTCAATAAATATCCTTTCTTTACTGTTTTTTTTGTAAAGAAAAAAAACAAATATTATTAAAAGTACAGCTGACATTATACAGAGAGGTGACATGTGAATTATAAAGTTTAGTGCTCCGGTTCCTGATTTTGAGTATAAAAACAGATTCTGAGGACTTCCGAATGGCATCAAAAGAGAACCTCTTATAGCCGCTATATTTTCCATGGTAATTACAGGGAGGATATAATGCTCTTTATTCCCACCTTTGAAAAGTAAAATCGTTAGAGGTACAAATATTATAAGAGATACATCGTTTGTTACAAACATTGAAGTAAAAAAAACACTGAATATCAAAAACAAAGAGAGTCCAATCATAGTCTTAAATTTTGTGCTTACACTAATTAAGGGCTTAAATATATTTTCCTGCTTAAAGCCCTCAAGTACGCAAAGCATCATAAGAAGTGTACCGAGAGTATGCCAATCTATATCTGAAAGAAGAGCTTTTGTAGGTGGGGTAATAAAAAGCGAAATTACAGCAGCAAAAACCGACACCGTAAGCATAGCTTCTTTTTTTAGGAAATTAATTATTTTAATCATATTAAACTCCGTTAATTATTATTATTTCGACTTGAATCATTCTTAGTAAATATAAACTTTATATAAGCTAACGTCAACAGAATTATTATATAAAGATATTGACTTTTATAAAATGAATGGTAAACTTTATTCATTATTTTAAAAAAGAAGAATGGAGCATAAAATGAATACTAATCAAAAAAGAAATTTTAACAATATCAAAACCGATAAAATATTTAGATATAGAATATTATCTATCATGCTTATACTCGGATTTATAATAATCCAGCCCACCACATATCTTACAAATAAAGCTTACGGAAAGACTACATTAGCCAAGGAAACTCACAAATCCTCATTCCTAAATTCTTATATTCCCTCTGATTATACTGAAAGTGAAGTTACTGCTTTAGAGGAAGGAACATTTGAATCATTAGATTTTTTCACTAAAGCAAAACAAAGAGAATATTATCATAACGACAAATACGAAGATTCCGTAAGTATTTCTTTTAATACACAAAGTCAATGGGGAGACTCAGCTGTTTGTGAAGTAAAAATTAAGAATAATACTTCAAAATCTGTTGATTTATCAGATATTGCTTTTACTGTTGATGGGAAGATTACGTCCATATGGAATGCTTCAATCGAGGAAGAAGAGCCTTACGAATCATTTCAAAAATCTTCAAGTAATAATGCAACATCAAATAACGATACAAATGATAATTTTAGTTCTGAAAAAGATAAGAACTCAGAATCAAATTCAGATTCAACTTCAGAATTAGCTCAAGATTTAAGTCTAAATAATTATTTCAGTTATAATTTAAAACCTCAGGATTATAATAATCTCATAAATCCGGGCTCAGAGATGTCATTTGGATATATCATAAAGGGCGAAAATAAAGTTCCAAGTGCTCCTGCTTCTTTTATTCTAAAAGGCGATTATATTTCTACGTCTACCACTGAATCTTACATGCCAACAGTTCTTTATGATTCTAATGGAAATCCATCTGTTAAAATATCTTTTCAAAGTACATCATTTTACAATAAGCACATAGAAGGAAAGATAATAGTTGAAAACATTAGTGAAAAAATAATTTCTGATTGGTCATTTTCATTTAAGTTTGCAGGTAAAATAGAAAACATATGGAACGGTAATATAATTGATAATTCGTTAAAAGAAGATGACACTTATTCTTATAAAATTTCGTCATTAGATTATAATAATATACTGACACCCGGAAGTAAGGTAGAAATAGGATTTTCCGCAACCGGGAAAAATGCATTAATTTCAGAGATAAATGAAGATGACTTTTTTGAGACAAAAGAGTCTTTATTTGAGTGCAATAATGACGAGAAATATGTTGTGAATGATGATGAAGAAAGTGGTGAAATAGAGAAAACCATAACACCTACGCCGGAATCAAGTGTAATTCCTACATTTACTACATCACCTTCATCAGAATCAAGTATAACTACACCTACATCAAAACCAAGTGTAACCACAACAACATCTTTACCCACATCAAAACCAAGTATAGCTACACCTTTAGTAACATCAGAAGCTGCAGTATCAGAGGTAACCATTACTCCGACTCAGAGTAGTGCCCCAATTACAATACCTGATATAACAGAAATACCGGGCATAACCCCAAAACCTACAGAAACTCCCGATGTAATAGTATATCCAACAGAGACACCTGATATACCGGAAGAAACATCAACTCCAACAGACTTTTCAGATCTTTATGTCTATACAGATATGATATTAGCTGAAGATATCACATGTAATAATCTTTATCTTTGTGGTGGACACCTTGATACAAATGGTTATAAAGTTACGGTTCTCGGGAATTACTACGAATCCTCAGGAGAGCTTTGTATCCATAAAACCTCAATAAATACAGGAATTACAGGCTTAAGTATAAAGGGAGTATGCGTAGCAACTGGAGGTTCGATTAGCTCAAGAGATGAAGATTATGAAAATCAGAAGAGCATATTTGAAGTAGAGGGAAGATGCGAATTTTCAAATATAAGTGCAGATATTTTTGTAGATAAAATACGTATAAATGATAGAGTGTCGATAAATAACACTGTCCTGTCAGGTGTTAATCTTATAGCTATGGATAGGGCAATATTCAAAGAAGATATCGACATTATAAGCGGAGAAGTAAGAATTTCATCATCCGAAGCTATATTTAAAAAAGATATAAATATTGAAAAAGATGGTAGTATTTCTTTAGATAATTATTATAAAACATATGATCCACATATTTATTTAACGATTGATAAGTATGAAAATATAGATGAAAAAAACTCATCAGGAAAGTTGAGTACAAATTTCTTCATAGGTGGAAATGTAAATATAACTGTAGATCGGAATTATTATCATGAGGCTTTTTATAATAATGCATCCATAGAATTAAAACGGAATATAAATGTCAATGAAATTGAGAGAGTGTCAAATGATGATTTAATCAATAATAATTTAATCAACTCAAATTCAAACATCCGATATGATAATGATATAGTACATAATTATTTTAATAATAATTCAACCCCAAAAGAAGTTCTCAAATTTGGTGAGGATTCAATCCTTTTATTTACAGGAAATTTAAAACAGCATGTAGATAATAATTATACCGAAAATCTGGGAATTCTGGATTTAAAGAGAGCGAGTAAGGTTGAATTTGAAACTGATCTTTCTGCGGAATCTTTAAGAGGATTTGATAAAGTGTGTTTCCCGGATAATGATATTGATTCAAGATCAGAAAATATTTCTACATCAGAAAATATACATATTTATTACTTGAAAAAACAATACTTTATACAGGATGAGATTATAAAAGACAATATAATAATCGAGGGAGATTTTTGGGACTTTAAAACTCATACTTTAACCGTAGATGGTAATGTAACCTTAAAGGAAAATATTGGTTTATTAGGAAATCAAAGAGAAGATTTTGAAAGTGATTTTAACAAACCAAGTCTCTATACTTCCGGTAATCTTGTAATCGACGCAGCAGATAGCAGGGATTCTTATTATTTTACTGAAATCAAGAAGGGCGCATCGCTTTTTGCAGCTGGAGACGTAGAGATTGTAAATAGTGGATACGAATCAGATAATGAATATAAATCGACAATTGAAAGTAATTATAGAAATTCAATACTCCTTGAGGGCGGTGTGAAATGTAAAGGTGATTTTAAAGTAAAAGATGATATCATACTGGCACTATCCGGTGGAGTGATAGATACTGGGAAAAACTTTGAAAATTATTCTATATCAAAGCATGAAATATATGGAGGATGTTTATATATAAAGGGTGATTATAATGATCACGCACAAGCACCTGATTATGCCTTTTGGGCTGAGCGGTGGAGTGATATTTACTTGACGGGAAAAGATCAATCCTTAAATGTAAAGCCAAATGATATAATAAATGTAGGTCATCTTCATACTGAGAATTGCAGAAGTGTCACCCTACCTAATAAAATCTGTGGATATTGCATAACAGATTTGAATAAGATAAATATAAATAAGTCAGAATGTATAAAGGATTCTGAAAGTATAGATGATTCTGAGAATATAGATAATTCAGAAAACAAAGAACAATCTGAAAACTTAAACAATTCAAATAGGAGTACCCTATTTTTAAATCTTTTCTACCAGGATATAGAGTGTGATACTTGCCTTGATTATGATTTGGTGATTGATTCAACAATCGGTGAAGATAAGGGTGCAAGTGATTATTCAAGATGGAGCTTGCATGATAATGTACTTAAAATAAATGGAAGTTTCGAGTTTAAAAATAACTCAGATATCAATCTTTATAGTGAAAAATCAGAATTAGAAGTTTATAAAGAATTTAGATTAGATACATTATGTCAGGCTAAATCATGGTTTAAAAATGGAAAAGTAAAACTGCACGGAGATATCATACAAACAGATGATAACATTGAAGTTGAAGATGATTTTACCTTCGATTTTGTGAGTAGCAAACCGCAGAATGCAGATTTAAAATTTCTTGAAAATATGGGGAATGTCAATCTTTCAGAAAGCTGCAGTGTAAACTTACCTGAGTGTGCGACAGGTAAAACATTAAAGTCCGCTGAGAAGTGCTCTTCATATCCTGAATTTTACTTTGATGAGCTTTATATCGAGTCTGATGGAGTCTGTGATAATGATTTCTATAACAGTGGTGAAGTTTTTGTACTGAACGGAGCTAACTATACTATAAAAGGGGATTACTATTCTGATGATAAATTAACTGTATGCGAAGAAGCATTTTTAACAATCGAGAATGATTTCTATCAAAATTCAGATACAAACGTTGACAATGGTCAATTAATTGTAAATGAAGATTATTATGCAATCAGTGGATATTTATCAATAGATTCAGGAGATGCAGTAAACATAGGTGGTGACCTTCTAATAAAGAAATATGCAGGTTTACGACTCTTTGGAAGATATTCTTATTTGGGCATAGATGGGGATTTTATCATACGTTCAAAGATAGAGGATTCATATGCAGGTATATATGGTGAAAAGTACGGTGGTATCATAGATTTAAAGGGCAATCTAAAGCAATCAAAGGGTTCTACTTATAATACGATTTTTAGTAAAGCAATAGTCAGGTTTACAGGTGATAAGAATCAGATTATAAATCTTAATAACAGCTCAACACCTATAGATTTTTACACTCTTGACGCAGAATCGAGTGTAGGAGTATACTTTAAGAACAATGAAATAAAGGCTGACATCATAAGAGGTTTTGATAAAATAACCAACAAAGAGCTAACGATAAGAGATTCATCAGTAACAATAGAAAAAGATGAAGTTTATGATGGGGATTTTTACTTAAGAAACTCAACTCTGCACCTAAATGGATGTAAGTTTACAACTAATGGCACCTTGGAAATCTACTCATCCTTCATTCATCCGGAAGAGGGTATACTCAACGTAGGTGAAAACTTCGTTATGAACGATACAAGTGGTGTCCACATGATGAGGCCTCTTGATCGGGTGAATGTAACCTGCGATTTTACTGATAATACCGTTAATAATCAATCATTACTTCTTAAAAACGGATATATATCAGTAGGTGGTTCATTTGGACAATACTCCGAAAACGGCTGCTTTGACATGTCAGAGGGAAATGTAAGTTTAGGCTTTGTTAATGACGGCCCTCACTATGTAAATCTTGTTAATGATTCATCAAAGTTAAACGTAGATCCTGATTATGCCGATTATATAACAAATGACGACTTAAAGACCTCATTTTCAAGGATGACAATAGCAATTGCTTCAGGCGTATGTGACGCATTTAAGGAAGTTGTTGATTCAACTAAGGAGTTATTTCATAATGAAACATTTCAGGAAGTAATTGCAGGAATATCCATCACAGGAATTGCAATAGGTGTACCATTAATGGTACTGGCACCGGAAGTTTTATTGGGAATAATTAGTACCTTTGGAACACTAATCAGAGCGATTCTAGCCGTTGTATCAGTAATAATTGCAGGCGTAGTTATAAGTGATACAGTAAAAACCATTATTTCATCATTGAATAAATACGAAAAAGCACGTATACTGGCTAAGAATGCAGTACTATTTATACTTACAATAACAGCTATTAAGGGACTAACGGATACAAGCCTGTTAACAGATTCTGAGCAGGTATCTTCTATAGCAAAGTACACATCCCAATATTCACCCGAGGAACTGGAAGGAAACGAGTGCCTTACCAAAGTTTTACAGATAACAAACAAGCAGGAGGCACTTACTAGCTTAAAGGACATATCAGAGACCGAGGCATTAACAGAATTTGAAACCGGTATACCAACAGATAACTTAAATGTAACCAGAGATATATCCGAAGCTGCTTTAAAGACAACTGAAAGAACCGGAAAACCTTTAACCAAATCTCAAGCTAAAAGTATAATCGAAGAAGTTCAGGCTTCGGAGAGTGAAATAGTAAAAGATAGTACAGTTGTTGATGGGGTTGTTGAGAAGGCTGTAAGTGGGTTTAGAAGTGGAACTAGAGTAGAAATAATTGATAAAGAAAAAGGTACTTTTAGAATCCTGGATTGGTCGGACTATCCTGACGATTATGTTCCTGTTCCTGATAAAAACAAGGTGTGGACATTCCTTGAAGGAGAAAACTATACTGAGGTTAGGGGTACTGCAAATAATTTTAATAGAAAGCTTAGGGCGGATGACCCGTATTATGCAAATAATGGATTAGAAATTCATGAAATTGAGCCAGTTAAAATGGGTGGAAGCCCAACTGATATTAGTAATAAAGTTGCAATTCAATCACAAGTTCATAGAAGTTATGTAACTCCGTGGTGGAATAAAATACGAGATGAGGTAAAGAAAGGATTGGATTGAAAATATGAATATACAAGAAATAGTACAGAAAATAAAGACAAATGAATCAGTAGGTTTATCTGAGAAATATATTACTGATTTTGAAAATGAAATAAACTGGCATTTCCCTGAAGATTTTAGAAATATTTTAAAAGCTGTTGATGGTGGATATGGAGAAGTCGGGTATAATTATATAGATTTTTGGAGTATTAATGATATTGGGTTTTATGTTGACGAGATGAAAGATTTAGATGAGTTAATTCTTTTTGCGTCAGATGGTTGCGGTATGGCATTTGCTTTTGACAAGAGAAGTAATGAAATATATTCGATTCCAATGGATTGTCTTGAAAGAGGTTATGAAAAAATAATTGCAAAGAATTTTAATGATTTTATTCAAAAATTGACTTCACAGAAGTTGGAATATTAAATGATTGTCAATACCTTAGCACCACCAACCCCTGCTCAATCAAAACCAATCAACTAAATCTTACCACCATCCCGAACCTGAATCACCTCTCTGCAGAGCAGAGTTAGTTGATGAGGGTGAGGGTAGCGGGTTACGGTAGTAACGAGCAAGAAATAGCATTTTTAGCCCCAGTTGGGAATACTTAAGTAAAACTGAATATGAATTTGCAGTTTAGTTCCATTAAGCTGATATGCAAGCACTCTTAACAAAATTTTACTTGTTGGGGGTGCTTTCCTTATGACTATAATAAAATCTATTAATCCTAATCAGCTATATATCGCTCAGAATGCCTAAGTGACGCTTAAGTTGTCAGGTAACACAGCTCAGGTTACTTATACTGCTGGAAAAACCAGAAAGTGTCCGATTAAAAATATAATACGATTTTTAGTAAAGCAATAGTCAGGTTCAAAGGTGATAAAAATCAGATTATAAATCTTAATAATAGTTCAACACCTATAGATTTTTACACTCTTGACGCAGAATCAAGTGTAGGAGTATACTTTAAGAACAATGAAATAAAGGCAGACATCATAAGAGGTTTTGATAAAATAACCAACAAAGAACTAACGATAAGAGATTCATCAGTAACAATAGAAAAAGATGAAGTCTATGATGGGGATTTTTACTTAAGAAACTCAACCCTCCACCTAAATGGATGCAAGTTTACAACTAATGGCACCTTGGAAATCTACTCATCCTTCATCCATCCGGAAGAGGGTATACTCAACGTAGGTGAGAACTTCGTCATGAATGATACAAGTGGTGTCCACATGATGAGGGCTCTTGATCCGGTAAATGTAACCTGCGATTTTACTGATAATACTGTTAATACTTACAAAGCCTCGAATCTGTTTAGGGTTGGATTGTAAATATAATTGATTTTTGAAAGATCTTCCGTCAATTCTTTTTCGGAAATATTCAAGCTTGCACATAAATCAGAGAGATTCTTATAATTATCTCTCAATTGAGTATTTATATAACTAAGAAGCATAACCGGGTCTTTTGGTATATTCATGATTTACCTCCATTTGTTTTACATACGAAATAATAAAACTATTTACCTATTCAGGATAAAACTATCTACTAGTACTATAATAAAAAACACCCGATATATCAATGTAAAAATTATAAAAGAATTCTCATGTTAGATATTATAAAATAATCCTCAAGGTGTAAGTAGGGGATTTTTGAGAATTAAACTAATATGATAAAAAAGGAGCGTATTTCATTATGCTGATAAAACCTTATATAAAGCGCTCGGATATGATTTCATGTATGCTATGTAAAGATGCACCATGTAGTAATTCATGTCCTGTCATGGATCCTGCCAAAGCCCTGCAAGAAATATGGTTTGATAATCAGGATGTGGCAGCACTAAAGCTTCCTGATAAAAATATGTGTGAAACTTGCGAGGCTCTATGTGAGGATGCATGCGTAAACAGTGGACGCGTTTCTATAAAACATTTGATGAATGTGCTTTATGAGAAAGTTCGACAAAATGCTGAAATCGATTTTCCGGAGGATGAGGAAAAATTGCAATGCAATTTATGCGGAGTACCTCTTGAGAATCCGTTCCTTTTATCGTCATCGGTAGTAGCATCTACGTATGATATGTGTGCAAGAGCCTTTGAAGCAGGGTGGGCAGGAGCATGCTTTAAAACAATATGTACACTTGATATACATGAGGCTTCTCCAAGATTTTCTGCGATAAAGGGTGACAACGGCAGTTTAATAGGATTTAAAAATATCGAGCAGCTTTCAGATCATAGTATTGTAGAAAATATGGAGATTATCAGACGACTGAAAAAGGATTATCCTGGTAAGGTTATATTTGTTTCGATTATGGGACAGAATGAAGAGGAATGGGAAACACTTAGCAAGCTTTGTGAGGAAAATGGTGCGGATGTTGTGGAACTCAATTTTTCATGTCCCAATATGCAGGAGGAAGGTCTTGGCTCTGATATTGGTCAGGTACCCGAACTTTTTGAAAGATTTACAAAAGCTGCAAAAAGAAGTGTCTCCATACCGGTTTTGGCAAAGCTTAAATTATAGGTGCAGGACTGGATGTGGTAAGTGACACCACAGATGTATTTGAGAGAGATACGATACTATTTCCGGCTTTTGATCTTACGAAGTGCGTAGGATGCGGAAGGTGTGTTATCTCCTGCAATGATGGAGGACATCAGGCAATAGAGTTTGAAGAACGTAAGCCGAAAAACTTATCGGAAACAAATGCGTGGGTTGTCATCTATGTAAGCTCGTATGTCCAAAGGATGCAATTACTACAGCCCGTAAACGCATAAGGAGAATAAGTTCATAATAAACGGATCTTTATGATATATACGAATGAGACACATAGCCAACTTCTTCTTGCGTAATCCTTCAAAAAATGCTACTATAGACAAGCACTCGGCTTGTACTCACAAAAGCCGAGGTAAGATTTAAAAAGTTTGTTGATTATAGGCATTAGATATAACTATAAATCTTATTTTTATTATCATTTTGGAGGAAAGTAAAATGAAACAAAAACCTGTAGTATTAATGGTTCTCGATGGTTATGGTGTTTCTGAAAGAACAGAGTCAAACGCTATTTACATGGCAAAAACACCGGTCATGGATTCTCTTAAAGAAACCTATCCTTACGTAAAGGGATATGCATCCGGAAGTTATGTTGGTCTCCCTGACGGACAGATGGGAAATTCTGAAGTCGGACATATGAATATCGGTTCCGGAAGAATCATATATCAGGATCTAACACTTATAACAAAGTTTATTAATGACGGAGTATTTTTTAAGAATGAAGAGCTTCTCCGTGCTATAAATAATTGTAAGGAAAACTCTTCAGATCTTCATATCTGGGGACTTTTGTCAGACGGCGGTGTTCACAGCCACAATACACATCTTTATGCAATTCTTGAGATGTGTAAGAAAGAAAATTTTGAAAATGTATACATTCACCCATTCTTCGACGGAAGAGATACACCACCTGCATCAGGTAAGGATTATCTACAGGAGCTTGTTGATAAGACTGTTGAAATCGGCGTTGGTAAGGTTGCATCACTTTCAGGTCGTTACTATGCCATGGATCGTGATAATAACTGGGACAGAATTCAGAAGGCATATGATTCACTTGTTATCGGAGAAGGAGTTAAGGCAACAGATCCTGTTCAGGCTATGCAGGATTCATACGATAATGGTGTAACAGATGAGTTCGTACTTCCTACTGTTATTACAGACGAAGCAGGAAATCCAATCTCTGTAGTAAAACCAAATGATTCAGTTATATTCTTTAACTTCCGTCCTGACCGTGCAAGAGAGATTACAAAGGCATTTTGTATGCCTGACTCAGAGCTTGAGCCTAAGGGTGAGATAGCTGAGCCTACAAAGGATATATCTTATCTTAAGAGAGCAAATGGATTTATGCCACTCACATATGTATGCTTCAAGGATTATGATGAAACCATTCCAAATAAGTATGTAGCATTTAAGAAAGAAGAAATCACCAATACATTTGGAGAGTATCTTGCAGCTAATAATCTTAAGCAGCTTCGTCTCGCTGAGACAGAGAAGTATGCACACGTAACATTTTTCTTTAACGGCGGTATTGAAGAACCAAATGAAGGTGAAGACAGAATCCTTGTTAATTCACCTGCGGTTGCAACTTACGACTTAAAGCCGGAGATGAGCGCTCCTGAGGTTAGCGAGAAGTTAAATGCAGCGATTAAATCAGGTGAGTACGACGTTATCATCATAAACTTCGCAAACCCTGATATGGTAGGACATACAGGAGTCTTAGAAGCTGCAGTGGAAGCTATTGAGAAGGTTGACAGCTTTGTAGGAACAGCAGTTGAGGCTGTTAAGGAGATGGATGGAGTTCTGTTCATCTGTGCTGATCATGGTAATGCAGAGCAGATGGTTAATTACGAAACAGGAGAGCCACACACAGCTCACACAACCAATCCTGTTCCTTTTGTACTTGTTAATTACGATCCTGCCTACACACTTCGTGAGGGCGGAAGACTTTGCGATATAGTACCTACACTTCTTGAAATTATGGATATGCCACAGCCTAAGGAGATGACGGGTGAGTCGCTTCTCGTAAAGGCAGAATAATTAGATTTTGGAGGCAAGAGCACAATTATGAGTAACACAGGTAAGGTTCGTACCAGATTTGCACCTTCTCCTACGGGAAGAATGCATATAGGTAATTTAAGAACCGCACTTTATGAATATTTGATTGCAAAGCACGAGGACGGTACATTTGTCCTTCGTATAGAGGATACGGATCAGGAAAGATACGTAGCAGAGGCACTAGATATTATCTATAAAACCATGCGCGTCACAGGATTAGAGCACGATGAGGGTCCTGATAAGGATGGTGGTTACGGACCATATGTTCAGAGTGAGCGTATGGCCACAGGCGTTTACATGGATTATGCTAAGCAACTTGTAGAAAAGGGTGAAGCTTATTACTGCTTCTGCACCAAGGAGAGGCTTGACAGTCTCAGAGGTAGTGAGACAACAGAGTCAGGTAAGGAGATTGCAAAGTACGATAAGCACTGTCTTTCTCTTACTCCCGAGGAGATACAGGAAAAGTTAGATGCCGGTGTACCTTATGTTATAAGACAGAATAATCCTACAACAGGTACAACTAAGTTTGATGATGTTGTATTTGGAGAAATCGAGGTGGATAATTCAGAACTCGATGATATGATTCTTATCAAATCAGACGGATATCCTACTTATAACTTTGCAAATGTTGTGGATGATCACCTTATGGAAATCACTCATGTAGTAAGAGGAAATGAGTATCTTTCAAGTGCCCCTAAGTACAACAGACTTTATGAAGCATTTGGATGGGATATACCAACCTACATTCATTGTCCTGTTATTACAGATGAGAATCATAAAAAGCTTTCAAAGAGAAGCGGACATTCTTCTGTAGAAGACTTACTCGAGCAGGGATTTTTACCGGAAGCTGTTATAAACTTTGTGGCGCTTCTCGGTTGGAGTCCTGAGGAAGAAAGGGAAATCTTTAGTCTCGAAGAGCTTTGCAAGTGCTTTGATTATAAGCGTATCAACAAATCGCCGGCTGTATTTGATATAGTTAAGCTTAAGTGGATGAATGGCGAGTACATAAAGAAGATGGATGATGAGAAGTACTACGAGTACGCACTACCTGAGGTTGAAAAGGCAGTAAAGGCTCCTTACGATAAGAAGATGATTGCTGACCTTGTTAAAAGTCGTATCGAAGTATTTACAGAAATTCCTGAAAAGATAGATTTCTTTGATGAACTTCCTGATTACGACATAGCTCTTTACACTCATAAGAAAATGAAGACAAATCCTGAAAACTCACTTGTTACACTTAAGGATCTTCTTCCCAGATTCGAGGCTTTAACAGATTACAGCAGAGAAGGCATAGAGAAGCTCTGCAAGGATTATATAGCAGAGAAAGAGATAAAGAACGGTCTTTGCTTATGGCCGCTAAGAACTGCAGTTTCAGGAAAGCAGGTTACTCCGGGAGGAGCATATGAGATAGTTGAAATTCTCGGAAAAGAAGAAACCTGTAATCGTATCAGAAAAGGAATTGAAAAGCTTTCATAAAGTAAATAATATAAGTGCACATGTATCGGGTCAGATTCTTTAATTAGAGTCTGACCCGAATTTAAAAGTATGATATAATCTACTATCTAAACGAATTTAAAAAATGAGGTTTAATTTTGAATAGACTTAAAGAATTAAGTCCCTCACAGAGGGAAGCTGTAACCCATATAAAGGGACCCATGCTTGTACTTGCCGGTCCTGGATCAGGTAAGACCAGGGTTATTACAGAAAGAGTGGATTATCTTATTAATTCAGGTGTAAAGCCGGAGCATATACTTGTCGTTACATTTACCAGAGCAGCTGCACATGAGATGAAATGGAGATTTTTAAATGGCACTGCTTCGGAAAAGAAAAAGACAGGTTTACATAAGGTTCACTTCGGTACATTTCACTCGATTTTCTTTACAATTCTAAAGGTTCACTATGGATATACCACAGATAATATTTTAAAAGAAAATGAAAAGTTTGCACTTCTAAAAGAATTTATATCAGGGGTGCAGGACTTTGAAATAAGGGATGAAAATGAATTTGTAAAGGATGTTTCATCTCAAATTAGTTTTGTCAAATCTAGTAAGATTGATATAGATGATTTTTATTCTCTTGGGTGTCCCGAAAAGCTTTTCAAGCAGATATATAATAAATATTCGAAATGGATAAGAGATCATAAAAAAATAGATTTTGACGACATGCTTATATTTACATATGAGCTTTTTGATGCAAGAAAAGATCTTCTTAAAAAGTGGCAGTCCTATTTTCGGTACATCCTGGTTGATGAATTTCAAGATGTAAATATGCTTCAATATAATATATTAAAGCAGTTAACAGGAAAAGAGAAAAATGTTTTTATAGTGGGTGATGATGACCAGTCTATATATGGCTTCAGAGGAGCACGTCCCGACATAATGCAGCTTTTTTTAGAGGAGTTTCCGGATGCAAAAAAAGTGCTTTTGGGAACAAATTACCGATGTACACCAAATATTGTAGATGCCTCTGCAAAGGTTATCGGTTTCAATGAAAATCGCATGAAGAAGACTTTGTCATCTAATCTTGAGGAAAAAATCAAGGGACTTTCAGATGAGGAGGCTTATGAAAAGATTAATCCGTATATAGAAATTCAGGAATTCGAAAATTTAAAAGAAGAAAGCGATAAGATACTTTATGATATCATGTCATACCGTGAAGCAGGCTTAAATTATGGTGATATATCGATTCTTTTTCGTACCAATGCACTGGCTAGAACTGTGGTTTCAAAGCTTAGTTCCCACAATATCCCATTTTTTATGAAGGATAATGTGCCAAATATCTATGAGCATTGGATAGTAAAAGATATACTAAGTTATATAAAGATTGCACTCGGAAGTTCAGACAGAAATCATTATCTGAGAGTATATAATCGCCCTAACAGATATATAAACAGAAATGTTTTTTCATCACCGGAGGTTGATATTAACGAAATTTATGACTTTTACGAAGAAAAGGAGTGGATGCTTGAGAGACTTGATAAATTTGTAAAGGATATGAAATATTTATCATCACTAAAGCCCTACGCAGGAGTAAATTTCATACGACGTGGAATTGGTTATGATGGTTATATCAAGGATTATGCTGAGAAAATAAATATTAAGCCCGATGACATGATGGGGCTAATGGATGAACTCTTAGCACTTGCGAAGGAGTTTGATTCTTATAAAGAATGGTTTGACTTTATAGATGAATATACTTTACAATTAGAGGAGCAAAAAGCTGCAAGAAATAAAAGCATGAGGGAAAACAAGGAGGAAGCTGTTATCATACAGACTATGCACTCCAGTAAAGGTCTTGAGTACCGTTGTGTAATAATACCGGACGCAAATGAAGGTATTATCCCTCACAATAAAGCAGTTTTAGAAGAAGATATAGAAGAGGAAAGAAGACTTTTCTATGTAAGTATGACCAGAGCTAAGCAGTATCTTCATATATATTTTACAAAAACCAGATTCAATAAAGATGCTGTTATATCCCGTTTTGCTGAAGAATTGATGTCATAGTTTAGTTGAAATGGAGAAAAGAATGAAGATAAAGAATCCTCTTAAGGGAAAGATAATAAAACCAAAGGAACCTGTAGAGCCTAAAGAAGTAGCCTTAAGGGAACCTGTAGAGCCTAAAGAAGCAGCCTTCAGGGAGCCTGTAGAGCCTAAAGAAGCGACCTTCAGGGAACCTGTAGAGCCTAAAAATATGGTAAACTATATTAAACCGACTAAACCTGCAGAACCAATTATCAGGGAGCCGGTAGAAGGTAAGATTGTTAATGCTACTGTAGTAGAATGTAAACCCTCAAATTATATTAAAACATCGATACCTGTTGCTGAAACAAAAAGGGTGGAAGTTGCAGCTACCTTGCAACCGGTTGAAGCGAACCTTAATTCAGTTAGTGTTTTTCAATCACCTTCAGATGGAAGTAATGTAAAAAGAGCTTCGGTTATCGAAGCAGATGAGATAACTGATATAGAGGATATCGAAGTTACTGACGCATCTGACGCAGAGGAAGTGCTTTATGAGATTCTGTCCTCTAAGTTAGAAAATGCAAAAAGTGTTCCGGATACATTAACACTTGATGAGCTTTTTGCTCCTTATGTTAAGTGATACTTTAACTCAGTCGGAGTCTCTAAAGCTGTGATGCAGAAGTCCTGATAATAATTATTAATAAATATTAGGAGTTATCACCCATAACCTCTTCAAATGAATATATGTAGCGGTCAACCATGGATTTTATCTGCTCTACATCATCCTTTGAAGATATATCATCCATGGCAGTTACACGGTAGCCTGCATCAACACAGGTTTTTATGGCAAAGAAGGAATCCTCGAATATATGGACCTCATTTTTTGTGAGTCCCATTTTTTGGACTGCCAAGTCATATATATGAGAATCTCTTTTAGAAATTCCTGTATCCTGAGTTGAAAGAAAACCATCAAAGTACCTGATTAAACCTGCATGAGTAAATGCATCCTTAACGAGGGCTGTATCTGTCGCTGAAGCGACATAAAGCTTTACACCCTTTTCATAAAGTGACTTTACAAAGTTAAGGGCACCTGGTTTTTCAACTACATCATGGGTATAAGCGTAGTGAATCATGGCATTGATATCATCACATATTTTTTCTACGGAGTCGGTAATGCCGTAGCGCTCCCGGTAATAGTGGGCAGCTTCAGTAAGAGTCATGGTTTTAAACTTTTCAGCCAGATTATCTTCAGGTGTTATCTGCCTGTCAGTAAGATACTTATTACAAGCTATGTCCCAGAGAAACATGGAGTCAAGTAGTGTTCCGTCCATGTCAAATATAGCGCCTTTATAGTTAAATGTTTGATTATTATTCATTATATCAGCCTTTCATTAAAATTCATCATGACTCAAAGATAATAACAGAATAAGACTGAATAGTAAAGAAAAACACGCTGATTTGACACAACAATTTCACACTATATACAAATATTCCAATTATATTTAATTCAGTCGGTATTTAATCCCCGACTGAGTTAACAAAAAAAGTATAAAAAAGGAAATCGCTTATGAGCATATATCAAGATTATGAACAAACCTTACATGAGATTGCTGATGATCTTATAAGAAGAATAAAAGATAATAATGAAAGCTATTATGCACAAAACGGTACAAAAGTTTATGAGCATTTAAGTTGTCGAATAAAGTCAGATGAGAGCATGAGAGAAAAGTGTCAAAGAAAGGGATTACAGGAGGATGTACATTCAGCCCTCGTTGAACTAAAAGATGCCATAGGTATACGTATAGTTACATCATTTGTGGATGATATATTTGAAAATCTGGAATTTATTAAGAGTATCCCTTATGTATCGATTATTAATGAAAAGGATTATATAAGGCATTCTAAACCAAACGGATACAGAAGCTACCATGCTATACTCGAAGTTACATGGGACAGAGAGGATGTCAAGGGAAATTTTCCCGGAAAGTACTATGTTGAATTGCAACTAAGAACTATAGCCATGGACTCATGGGCAGCCCTTGAGCATCAGCTTAAATATAAAAAGAATGTTGAAAACCAGGAACTTATAGTTAGCGAATTAAAAAGAGTTGCAGATGATATGGCGGCCTGCGATGTTTCCATGCAGACCATCAAGAATCTGATTCACAAAAAACAATAACGGAGGTGAAGTGCACCTATGAAGATATTACTTGCTGAAGATGAGAAGGAATTATCAAGAGCGTTAGTGGCAGTTTTAACACATGAAGGGTTTAGTGTAGATGCTGTTTACGACGGCGAGGAGGCTGTAGAAAAAGCAAAAACAGGAGTTTATAATTGTATGATATTTGATATCATGATGCCAAAGCTTGATGGAGTTTCTGCTTTAAAAAATCTTAGAGCTATGGGAAATGTAACGCCTGCCCTCTTTTTGACTGCAAAGTCCGAGGTTGATGATAGGGTCGTAGGACTGGATGCGGGAGCTGACGATTACCTGGCTAAACCATTTTCCATGAAAGAGTTGATAGCACGTATCAACTCCATGATGAGAAGGGTAAACAAGTACATGCCTAAGCAAATCAGTGTGGGAAGTGTGGTACTTGACACAGAAGAGCAATCTATAAGCAGTGAGAATTCCATAGGTCTTGCAAAAAAAGAAACAAAGCTTATGGAACTTTTTATGTTAAATGTAGACAAGGCTCTAAGTACAAAGGAACTTTTCAATAATGTCTGGAGAGAAGAAGATAATGCAAATGAGGATGTAGTCTGGGTATACGTCTCATTTTTAAGAGATAAATTAAGAGCAATAGATGCAAATATCCAGATTGAAGGAGAAGAAGGCGGAGATTTTACACTAAAAATAATTTCATGATAACCTCCGAAAAAAGGTGAAGCCATGGTTAGAAAATTTCAAAGAAAATTTATTATAATAGCAACAGCGTCAGCTCTTTTTGTGTTACTTTTAGCTGCTATTCCAATAAATATTTATGTTTATTATAATACCGTGAATAATCTTCACTCACTGGTAACATTAATAAGTAGCAGTGATGGTAAGTTACCGAGCTACGATGATAAAGATGAGGATTTTCGGGCTTTTAGGATAAACAAAGAGTCAAGAAACGAAATACGTTTTTTCAGTATAAGTGTATCGAGTGAGGGTAAAATCGAGTACCTAAATATGGACAGGATAACTACCGTATCCTCTGATAAAGCCTTTGATTATGCCAATGAAGCTCTGGATATTGAAAAGAATCCAAACTTTTTCAAGAAACTCCTGTCTTCCGGAGACAGAGAAGGGATACTTGAAAAAAAAGGATTTGTATATTATTACAAGATTTCAAATATGGATAATGGAAACAGTCTTGTGGTATTTGTGGATGCAACCTCACGTATGGAAAATGTAAATGTTGTAAAAGATTTTACGATTATTATCGTACTTATCTGCTTCATGGTATTTTTTCTTCTTGTATCAATCATGTCCAAAAGAGTGGTCAGGTCTTTCGTTGAGAATTACGAGAAACAGAAGATGTTTATAACCAATGCAGGTCATGAGTTAAAGACGCCTCTTGCGATAATTTCTGCTAATACAGAGGTAGTGGAAATGGTATCCGGAGAATCAGAGTGGACAAAAAGTATAAAGAATCAGGTTGAAAGGATGACTAAGCTTATAGGAGAGCTTATAACTCTGGCTAAGGCTGATGAAAAAAAGAACGTAGAGATAGTGGAATTTGATTTTTCAGAACTTATTCAAACTGAGGTTGATTCTTTTAAAACGGTTGCAGTGCAGAGCGGAAAGACTTTAGAAACTAAAATAGAAGAAAATATAACCATAAAAAGCGATAAAAACGGACTTAGAGAGGTTGTTTCCGTGCTTACGGACAATGCCATAAAGTACTGTGACGACGAAGGTACAATAAAAGTTGAGTCTCATAAAAAAGGAAAAAAGGTATTCTTAAGTGTAAGCAATACCTATGCAGAAGGTAAAAATCTTGATTACAGCAGATTTTTCGACAGATTTTATCGTGCCGATGAGTCTCATAACAGTGAAAAGAAGGGATATGGCATAGGTCTCTCTTTAGCAGAAGCCTGTATAAAGGGATGTAAGGGAAAGATAAATGTTACGTATGCAGAAGATACAATTACCTTTAATGTGATTCTGCCCGTACAGTAAAGAGAAGCAATACCCGGTACAATCTTAACAAAATAATACTTGTAAAAGCAGGAAGGGTTGTGTTATAATTCGTCGTATCGTTGCCTTCTTGCTTTTTTTTGTCTTTAAGAGATCAAAAATAGCTTAAAAAAGGGTGGCGAAAAGGATTTTCCTATATATGTAAGCTGTATATGTAAAAAGGAAGGGTGCGTTACATGAGTAAAGCCAAGTACAAGGTACAGTATCAGGACGGCCTTGCTAAGTCAGCTGTTATGGAAACTGTTCATGGAACCATAGAAACACCGGTTTTTATGAATGTTGGGACAGTAGGAGCCATAAAGGGGGCTGTGAGTGTACCTGATTTGGAAGATATCAGTACACAGGTTCTGCTTTGCAATACCTACCATCTTCATGTAAGACCGGGTGATGGTCTGGTTAGAGAGATGGGTGGTATCAGAAAATTTACCACATGGAAGGGGCCTGTGTTAACAGACTCCGGAGGTTTTCAGGTATTTTCTCTTGCAGGACTTAGAAAAATAAAAGAAGAGGGCGTTTACTTCAGTTCTCATATTGACGGAAGAAAGATTTTTATGGGACCTGAAGAAAGTATGCAGATTCAGTCAAATCTTGGTTCCACCATTGCTATGGCTTTTGATGAGTGTATACCCTACCCTTCGGATTATGATTACGCTAAGAAGTCCGTTGACAGAACCACCAGATGGCTTATAAGATGCAAGGAAGAGCTTTATCGACTGAACAGTTTGGAAGAGACATTAAATAAAGATCAACTTCTTTTTGGCATAAATCAGGGTATGACCTTTGAAGATTTGCGTGTAGAGCATGCAAAGACAATAGCTGATATGGATTTGGACGGTTATGCTCTGGGAGGACTGGCTGTGGGAGAAAGTCATGAGCAGATGTATGAAGTTCTTGATTATACAGTTCCACATTTGCCAAAGGATAAACCCGTGTACCTCATGGGAGTTGGAACTCCTGAGAATATACTCGAAGCTGTCAGGCGAGGCGTGGATTTTTTTGATTGTGTGTATCCGTCAAGAAACGGACGTCACGGACATGCCTATACTTCAAAAGGAAAGATAAATCTGTTAAATGCAAAGTTTATGAAGGATGATAATCCTATAGATTCAGAGTGCTCTTGCCCTGTCTGCAAGAGGTACTCGAGAAGTTACATAAGACATCTTCTCAAAGCAGGCGAGATGCTGGGACTGAGGCTTATGGTAACACATAACCTTGCATTCTATAATAATCTTATGGCAGAAATCAGACTTGCCATAAAAGAAGGCAGATTTGACGCTTATAGGAAACAAAAGGAAGAAGATTTTCAAAATGGAGGAAATTAATTATGAGTAATGCGATTATTTCGGCTCTTGGAACATCTGCAGGAGCTTCTACCGGAAGCATGATCTACATGGTCGTTATCTGGGTAGTGATTATCGGTGTTTTTTACTTTATGGCTATCAGACCACAGAAGAAGCAGCAGAAGGATCATGACCTTTTGATTAATGAGCTCAAGGTTGGCGACAGTATAGTAACATCAAGTGGTTTTTATGGTGTTGTTATACAGATAGTAGATGATAACGTAGTAGTTGTTGAATTCGGTAACAACAAAAACTGTCGTATACCTATGAAAAAGGCAAACATAGCTGAGGTTGAAAAATCAGAATAAGAATTATTGAATTATAGACCCGGATATGCTATAATGCGTACGTTTGGCGTTTTTATCTAATAAAAGCTTATGTTTTTTAGGGTTTAAGCTTAATTTCTGATGATAATGCCTTACTATATATGGGTTATTATATTTGTTTGACATATTTTCTAAGTCTTTGTATGACGTGAGAGTGAGTCGCGCCTATTATTAACCCTTATAACAATAAAACCGGAAAAACCGGCAAGGAATGGAGAAAGTAACAATGAAAGACAAAAAAAGAGGCGTATTTGCCTTGCTCATCATTCTTGTGCTCATTGGAGTCGGTGCTTATGCTTCATTTGTAGGCTTTGGCTCAAAGCACAAGCTGAGTGCGAAAAACATTATTTTAGGTCTCGACCTTAACGGCGGAGTTAGTATTTCTTACGAAGCAGTTGGTGATAATCCTACTGATAAAGAGATGAAGGATACTATCTCTAAGATGCAGTCAAGAGCTGAGGTTTACAGTTCTGAAGCATCGGTTGTTCAGGAGGGTGACAAGCGTATCGTTATTGATATCCCAGGTGTTGACAACGCTGAAGAAGTTCTTGCAACACTAGGTAAAGAGGGTGAGCTTGTATTCGTACACGAAGCAGATGTTACAGTAGATGAAAAGACTGAAGAAGCTACATATGATAAAGATAAGGTTATATGTACAGGTTCAGATGTCTTAGATGCTAACGGTGAAGCTATTACCAGTGAAACAGGAGCCAGAGAGTACGTGGTATCACTTGAGTTCAATGAGAACGGTACAGAGAAGTTTGCAGAGGCTACTAAGAAGGCTTATGCTGACAAGAGTGCTATCAGTATCATTTACGATCACAAGGTACTTTCATCACCTACTGTTCAGGCTGAGATTACTGACGGTAAGGCTCAGATATCCGGAAATTACAAGTCTAAAGCAGAAGCAGAGGAGCTTGCTTCCGGAATTCGTATCGGTGCACTTCCTATAGAGTTAAAGGAGGTTGAGTCAAAGGTAGTTGACGCACAGCTCGGTCAGGGCGCACTTTCTACAGGTGTTAAGGCAGGTATCATAGGTTTCATACTTGTAATAATCTTTATGATAATCTTCTATCGTCTGCCTGGTTTTGCATCAAGTTTAGCTTTATGCTTCTTCCTTGTTGTTTATCTTTTGGCCATCAATGGTCTCAATATAACACTTACACTTCCCGGTATTGCAGGTGTTATCCTGAATATCGGTATGGCGGTTGACGCGAACGTCGTCATATTCTCCCGTATTCGAGAGGAGCTTTCAGACGGCAAGACAGTAAACTCTGCAATTAAGCAGGGATTCTCAAAGGCTACATCAGCTGTCGTTGATGGTAACATTACAACAATTATAGCTGCTATCGTGCTTTACTTAAGAGGTTCAGGAACAGTTAAGGGATTTGCAATCACTCTTGCACTCGGTATTATCATCTCTATGTTCTCAGCTCTTGTTATTACAAGACTTTTACTCAATGCATTCTGTGTTCTTGGAGTTAACGATATTAAGTTCTTCGGAATTCAGAAAAAAGCTAAGAGAATGAAGTTTGTTGAGAACCGCAAGATTTCATTTTGCATCTCAGGTATTTTTATTATAGCTTGTGCTGTATTCCTTATTATGAATAAGTCAAATACAGGAAATATCCTTAACTTCGGTCTCGAGTTCAAGGGCGGTACATCATATAAGATTACATTTAACGATGATACAGAAATAAATGACACACTTAAGAAGGACATAGAAGATGTATTTAAGAGCGAAGGCGGAGCTAAGCAGGTAATTCTTTCAAAGGTTAAGTCTTCTAACACGCTTCAGGTTCAGACAAACGTTCTCAGTGAAGATGACAGAAATAAGGTTACTGATAAGATTGAGAAGGATTATGATATAACAACAAAGAATATTGCATACGAGAATATAAGCGGTTCTATCTCAAATGAAATGAGAACCAATGCGATTGTAGCAGTAATACTTGCTATTATCCTTATGCTTATTTACATCGCATTCCGTTTCAAGGATATTCTCTTTGCTACAAGTGCTGTCGTAGCTCTTTGTCACGATATCATTATAGTACTTCTTTTCTATGCAGTATCAAAGACAGCTGTAGGTAATACATTTATCGCAGTTATGCTTACTATCCTTGGTTACTCTATCAACTCTACAATCGTAATCTTTGACCGTGTAAGAGAGAACTTAAAGGGTAAGAGAAGAACTCCATCAGTTCTAAAGCAAGTTGTTGACGATAGTGTATCAAGCACATTATCAAGATCTATAAATACTAACCTTACAACATTCTTTACACTTCTTGCACTTGTTGTATTTGGTGTAAGTACTATCAGAGAATTTGCACTTCCACTTATGGTTGGTGTTTTAGCAGGTGCTTATTCATCAGTATTTGTAACCGGACCACTTTGGTATACATTTAAGACCGGTTTCAAGACTATCAAGGCTTCAGAAGAAGAGGAAGCTGCTGCTATGGTAAAGTCAGCTTCTAAGAAGAGTGCTCCTAAGGCAACACCAAAGAGTGCTGAAGAGACTGATAGCCAGAGCGAGGCTAAGTCAGAGTCAAAGGTATCTGAGACAGCTTCTAATTCAAATAACAAATCTTCTTCAAACTCTAAGAAAGCTTCAGGCTCAAGAAAGAAGAGAAAGAAGAAAAAGGGACAGAGATAATTATTTACGATTGATAATTATATCAAAATAGTATAGAATTGGGATGTGGTTCACAAAGGGCCACATCCCATTTTTTAACGGAGTTTTAGGTAAGTGAAAGAGAAAAAATATTATGAAGAAAAGATGCTTCACGGAACTATCGAGCTTCCTGTAGGTGTCCATAAGATGAGTTATCCGGCGGATTCGGATACTCTTTTTTACCCACATTGGCATAACGAATTTGAAATCTTTACGGTAACAAAGGGTAGGTGTGAAGTAACAATTGAAGAAGAAAGCTTTACTCTTTCTGAGGGTGATATGCTTTTTATCAATACAAACCAACTGCATAGTGCTGTAAATGCAGGAGATGGGGAAGTTACTTTTTTTGCGCTGGACTTTTCTTATGAGATGATGGAGAGTGATGTGCACTCCAATCTTTACAAAGAGTATATAAGAACGGTCATGGAAGGCGAGGTAGTCTTTAAGAAGCTTATGAAGGCAGGGGAGAAGCCATGGTATGATGAGCTTAGGACCCATGTTCTCAGGTACGAAGACACAGAGCAAAAGGATATTAAGGATAAAGAATTAGAATTAAAGTATACCATATTTGCCATATGGAATCTTTTATATCAGCATCCTATATATAAAAAAACAACTGATAAATATGAGAAAAGAACCATGGGTCGATTTAGACCTGTGCTCAAATATATTAGAGAAAATTATAGTTACGATATAACCTTAGCGGAGCTTGCAGCTATAATTCCCATGAGTGAGGGACAGTTTTGCCGAAGCTTTAAAAGTGTTACAGGGTATACCCCTATACAGTATCTAAATCGTCAGAGGATACTTATGAGTTGTCGGGCGTTGGCGGATACGGATGAAAGCATCAGTGAGATAGCCAGGAGATCAGGATTTAGTAATATAAGTTATTTTAATAAAGTTTTCTTACGCACCATAGGTTGTACTCCCAAGGAGTATAGGAAGGGAGAGAGGTTAAATGAATTTTAGAAAGCCGAAGTTTATGTATGAGGCTATGAAAGGAAAGGATAGAAGTCCTTTCGTCTATGTATTGATTCCTGTTGTTCTTTATTTGATTGGAGACCTAATCGGAGGAATTGTAAAGGTTCCTTTTATGATTGCATTTCTCATGAATGACAGTGAAGCAAGTAGCCTTATTAAGTCAGGAAGTACTGATATGAATAAGCTCATGCCAATAGCAAAAAGGTTGGTGGAAGACCCGCCTGCATACATATCTGCTTCAAATCTTATTGGATTTGTGGGTCTTATAATAGCGTCGATTGTTTATATCGTAAAGTTTGATAAAAGAAATATAAAGACAGTTGGTTATGGTGATAAGAAGATAATCGTGAACTTTTTTATTGGAATTTTTTACGGTGTCGGTATATTTTGTCTTTATTATTTCATAAGCCTATATGTCGGAAATATTGATATTCAATATGTTAATGAAAACATGAGTCTTTTAGATTTAAATCTTATAATGATAGGAATTTTTATCCAAAGTATTGCATTTGAATTTTTATTCAAAGGTGTATTTTTGGTATCTTATTCTAAGAAAAACAGCATGTTTTCATCCGTGATTTTAAGCTCGATTTTAGAATCATTTTACTATATTTATACATTTGGAATTTCAAGTATACTTGGATTTTTCTGCATATTTATATTATCATTTTTCTCATGCATGATTTACTTAAATCGTGAAAGCATAATTGCCCCTATTGCTTTTTGGTATGCAATAGGGGCTGTACAAGGACCTATATTTGGATTGGGAGTAAGGGGGGTAAAACCCGGATTTGGAATTGTCGGGTCAGCCGTTAATGCAAAGGATAACTTTGCCTCTCTTTTTATAAGCGATGCCCAGGCACCGGAAGTGTCTGTTTTTCTTGTATTTATAGTGATTTCCGTAAGTGTTTTCCTGGCTGTTTACATGGTTCACTCCGATCAGATACTTAGTAGGGACGGAAGAAAGTATACGGATCTTAAGAAGGATATGGAAAAATATAAGAATGCTACTCCTGCTGACCTTCAAAGATATATAAATGAAATGGAGAGTAAAAGAAAAGATAACACAGTTACTAAAAATCCTACACCTAAGGAATTTCTAAATGCAATTGAAAAATTGGAGGAGACAGGTGTGAAGGAAAACGAAGATTTAACAAAAAATCCGGAAAAGACTATATATGATAAATCTTATTTTGACTGAGCTAAAACTAAGACTTCGAAAAACTTGAAAAAAACGGGGAAGAATCCATGGATAAATATTCTTCGCTTACCTGTATAAAAGGTATAGGTGAAAAAACAGAAAAAAACTTCAACAAATTAGAGATTTTTACAGTGGGAGACCTCTTGGAGTATTATCCGAGAACCTATGACAGATACGGAGATATCGTAAGGATAAAAGATCTGAGTGTGGGTGAAGTTGCAGTAATCAGTGTGACTCTTTGTAAAAAGCCTGTCCTTAAGCGCTTTAGCGGAAAGTCTATAACCATAGCACTTGTGGAGGATAACACCGGAAGGCTTGAATTAACATGGTTCAATGCGCCCTACATAAGTCAGAGCTTTGTAGTAAGAGGTCAGTATATATTTCGTGGAAAGGTAGACTTTAAGGCAGGTAAGAGAGTTATGAGACAGCCGCAGGTTATAACTCTTAAGGATTATAATAGAGATAAGTATAAGCTCTTACCCATATATCCTCTAACTGCAGGTGTTACCAATAATGCAGTAAAAAAGGCTGTAAAAGCTGTATTATCAGATTTTTCTTTTGAAGATGAGTACTTTAAGGATAGCTTCTTAAAGAAAAATGCTCTCATATCCCGAAAAAAAGCAATAACAGATATTCACGAGCCTTCCGACAGTGCTTCCTGCGAAGCAGCAAGAAGAAGGCTTGTTTTTGATGAGCTTTATGAATTTTTAAAAGGTGTGGAAAAGCTAAAGCTCAAGCGCACCAGGTATATATCCTATTACATTTGGAAAAAATCTGAAATGGCTCAAAGGCTTATGGACAGCTTGGACTTTGAGCTTACAGAAGGTCAGATAGATGCTTACCGGACTATAAAAGAGGATATGGCTTCCGGTAATTGTATGAACAGACTTGTACAGGGTGACGTAGGCTGCGGAAAGACTATAGTTGCATTACTTGCTATGCTTATAGCGGTAGAAGCGGGAAGTCAGGCTGCAATTATGGTTCCTACTCAGGTTCTTGCTACTCAGCATTTTGAATCTATAAGAGAAGCTTTACTAAAAGCCGGACTTACTGATGTAAACGTGGTTCTCATGGATGGAAGCATGAAAAAGAAGGACAGGGAAGAGACTCTTGCTCTTATAAAAACAAAAGAAGCCCAAATAATAGTTGGTACACATGCACTCATACAGGAGGGTGTAGAGTTTTTTGATCTTGGGCTTGTAATAACCGATGAACAGCACAGATTTGGAGTAAGGCAGAGAGATGAGCTTGCAAATAAGGGTAACAGACCTCACATGCTTGTTATGAGTGCAACTCCCATACCACGTACTCTGTCGCTTTTACTGTACGGAGATTTGGACATCAGTGTCATAAAAACACTTCCGCTTAACAGAAAACCAATTAAGAATTGTGTCGTGGGAATATCCTACAGGCCTTCGGCATATAAATTCATGCAAAAGGAAATAGAAGCCGGACATCAGGTATATGTAATCTGCCCTATGGTAGATGAGTCTGAGAGTATAGAAGCCGAAAACTGTCTTGATTATGTGGAAAGCTTGAAAGAAGTATTCTCGAAGAGTGTTAATATTGATTATGTACATGGCAGGATGACAGGTGCAGAAAAGGATGAAAGATTAACCGGCTTTGCTGAAGGAAATATCGATATACTTGTTTCAACTACAGTAATAGAAGTGGGTATAAATGTTCCCAATGCAACTGTCATGCTTATAGAAAACGCAGAAAGATTCGGTCTTGCGACACTTCACCAGCTTAGAGGACGAGTAGGAAGGTCAGATTTACAATCTTACTGTATATTTATGATGGGGCATGAAACAGAGAAAGCAAAGGAGCGCCTTGGTGTTATAAACAGCTCCAATGATGGATTTTTTATTGCAAATGAAGACCTTAAACTAAGAGGTCCGGGAGATGTACTTGGAGTGCGACAAAGTGGAGAGATGGAATTTAAGCTTGCAAATATATATAGGGATGAAGAGCTTTTAAAAATTGCTCATGAGGTGGTAATAAATCCTGAGATTTACAGTAAAATACAGGTCAAAGACCTACGTTGAAATACCATTAAATCAAAACAACAAAATGTGAAAAAAAATCATGTAATTACTCTGTACATCACATAAATCTTGGTGTATAATCTTGAAATGGCACAAGATGATGTGGATTTCATGTAAAGGGTTTTAGTCATGGAAAATGTATATACACTTGAACAATTGCATAAGATATCAGGTGATAATTATTCCAAACTTGTAGAATGCTGTAAAAAGCTTGAAGATAAGGGATTCTGGGAAAGAGTTAGAAAGATAACCAACCAGAGTTGCTTAGAGACCCTTGATTTATACGTTCAATCAGGGCTTGCTGCTCTTGCAGACAGCTGTGATGATATACTTGAAAAAGAAAGAAAATTCTTATTAGGCTTGACAGATACCAATCCTCTCGCAATCACAGAGGAGAATGGTCTGTCTGACGAGATGTACCTCTATGCTAAAAGAGTATCTTCTCTACCGCCTATTCTTATCCAGTTATGTGGACTTTATGATAATTCCGAAGATGATGACATGACTAAGTATTTCCTGGATTCATACCTAAACATACTTATGTGCATGTCTTTTTTGAATAAAGATAATTCCGAGTTTATTAATGCTAAAATTGAAAAGTATTGTGAGAGAATAGAGTCTTTTGTATGGCTTTCTGAAGAGCAGGCAAAGGGCTATGCGTCCTATGTCAGCAGAAAGATTCACTCCGTAAATATTAAAAGTGATGTAAGGTGGCTTATAAGTCCGGGATCATATAAGATTCAACCGATTACAGTAGAAAAAAGCCAATTGAGTCAAGCTTCGCAGAGTTACAGTTTTCAAAGCGCCGAGAAGATAAGTGATGAGAAGGCTGAAACTGCAAAGGAATCCGAGAAAGCTCAGGACGCTTTAGACGCTCGCGCTTCATTTGAACAAATGAAGCAAAGACTTATGGAGCGTGAAAAAGAAGAGAGACTTGAGCTCGATAAAAGAGTAGAGAATGCTGTAGCCGAGCTTAAAGGGCTTACGGGACTTTCAGAAGTTAAGGAAGAGGTCAGATCACTTATAAATCTTATTAAGATAAGAAATATGCGAAGGCGTATGGATATGCCGGTTGTGGATATGTCCTACCATATGGTATTTACAGGTGCTCCTGGAACAGGTAAGACAACTGTTGCAAGAATAGTTGCAAGAGTTTATAAGGAGCTTGGGATACTGTCAAAGGGAAATCTCGTTGAGACTGACAGATCCGGACTTGTAGCTGGATATGTGGGACAGACAGCTATCAATGTAAGAAAAACAGTAGACAGCGCCATGGGAGGTGTGCTTTTCATAGACGAAGCTTATTCACTTGCTGCTAAGGGAGCTACGCCAAATGATTTTGGAAATGAAGCGATTGACACTCTGGTTAAGCTCATGGAAGACAGGCGTGACGATCTTGTAGTAATAGTTGCGGGTTATACAGCTGAGATGCAAGAGTTTCTTGAGGCAAATACAGGACTTAAGTCTCGTTTTAATAAGTTCATAGAATTCCGTGATTATACTGATGATGAGCTTATAGAGATTCTTTCTTCTATGGCAGAGAAAGCTGGTTATGAGTTTGAGGCTGATGCTTTCGAGGAAGTTAAGAGATACATAGTAACCATGAGTCCGTCAGAGAAAAGAGAGTTTGGCAATGCTCGTGGAGTAAGAAATGTCTTTGAGAGGATTATGGTTAATCAGGCCAACAGAATCATAGACTTAGAGATGCCTGAAAGAGCTGATATGATGTGCATAAAGGCAGAAGATATACAGCTTTAGATATATAATTATGAATACTTGACTATAAAACGTCCTATGTGGTACAATTAAACGACATTTGTGAGTATAGTCAGGAGTAAGAGGAAGATATGAGAGTAATTGCAGGCACTGCCAGAAGATTAAAACTTGTAACTCCCGAAGGGATGCATACAAGACCTACAAGTGATAAGATAAAAGAAACTTTATTTAATATTATTCAGGCAGATGTTTATGGAGCTCATTTCCTCGACCTTTTCAGTGGGAGCGGCGGTATAGCCATCGAAGCACTGAGCAGAGGGGCAGAGTATGCGGTCTTAGTTGACAGCGACAGAGCAGCACTTTCCTGTATAAAGGAAAATATTGCACATACCGGCTTTACTGATAAGTGCAGCATCATAGGTAAGGATGTACTTAGAGCCTTAGAAGAGATTAAGAAGAGTGCATCTAAGCCCTTTGATATTATATTTATGGATCCACCTTACACAAAGGGATATGAAGAACAGGTTTTATCGAGTCTTTCGGATTCTCGTCTTGTAGGGGAGGATACCATCATAATAGTTGAAGCAGCCGTTGAAACAGATTTTGACTTTGCTTCTTCTTTAGGATATGATATATACAGAGTTAAGGAGTATAAAAACAGTAAGCATGTTTTCATGACGTATAGTTCATGATATGGGTGATTACGGAGGATAGGATATGGGTTGTGCGATATACCCCGGAAGTTTTGATCCGGTAACCCTTGGACATATAGATATCATCAAGAGAGCATCCGGAATGTTTGATGAGCTTATCATCGGTATACTTGTTAACAAAAACAAAAAATCTTTGTTTGAGGTATCTGAAAGAAAGGAGCTTTTAGAAAGTATTCTTAAAGGTATACCTAATGTCAGAGTTGAGACACACGACGGACTTCTGGCAGATTTTGTAAAAAAGACAGGTGCCCGGGCAATAGTCAGAGGACTTAGAAATTCTACTGATTTTGAGTATGAGTATCCTATGGCTGTTATCAACAAAAAGCTGTACGAAAAAGCGGACACCGTATTCCTGATGACATCTCCGGAGTACTCTTATATAAGTTCATCCGGACTTAAAGAACTTATGGCATTCGGAGCGGATATATCTGCTTATGTACCAAAAGAGGTTATGAATTATCTACATAAAAACTGATACATTTGATCATATAAATAACATTAAATGAATGGAGGAACAGTATGCAAAACGAAGTCGAGAAGGAAACGTTTGAAATTGAAAACAAGATTGATGAGATAGAGGATTTCTTATCTAATTGTCAGACTAGAAAGTTTGATTCCGGAAAGTTGATAGTACCATACGACGGCCTCTACGATCTTCTTGATGCTCTCAGAAATTGTATCCCTGAGGAGATTGACCGTTACCGTAAGGTTATTGACAGAAGAGCAAAGATTTTAGCCGGAGCGGAAAATGATGCGAAGCGAATCATAGAAGAGGCTAACAGGAAGAAGGATATGCTTCTGGAGGAAAACAATATTGTAATCGAAGCTAAGCAGAAGGCTAAGTATATAATCGAGGATGCTGAAGCTGAGGCTGAGATTATCAGAGAAAATGCTCAAGCTGAGGCTGATAACAATATTGCTTATGCTACAGAGCGTGCCAATGAGCTTTATGAGGGTACAACCTTCTATACCAGAGATAAGATGGATGCCATCGAGCGCATGTTTGACGATATGCAGCTTTTCATAACAGACGGTATGAGAAGTTTCGAATCTCAGGTAAATGAGCAGCTTTCAGCTATCAGACAGGATAGAGTAGAGCTTGACAGAACAACCTTTGAAGAGGTTACTAATGGCGGTGGTTATGTAGGAGAGTATGATGATTATGAGGAACCTTACGACGAACCACCTATGGATGATGATATGCAGGATGCATAATTAAGGAGAATTATGAGCGCTAGTGAACAGAGAGTCTATATAGACGGAAGAAAATATACTCTATCAGGACAGGCAAGTGGAGAATATCTTCAGAAGGTTGCTATATACATAGATGAAAAGATTCAAGAGGTAAGCTCTCAGAAATATTATTCAAAGCTTGATGCTGACATGAAAAATGTTCTTATCTGCATAAATATTGCAGATGATTACTTTACTGCAAAGAAGAACTTCGAAGAAACCGATACAGCCAGAAAAAAGCTTCAGGAAGATTTTTTTGATGTTAAGAATAAGCTAACCGAGCAGGAAAAGGAAAAGGATTCACTTAAGGAAGACCTTGAAAAGAAGGATGAGGAGCATCGCAAAGAAAAAGATAATATCTCAAAGACTCACAAGGTCGAGATGGACAAAATGAAATCAGACTACGAGCTCCAACTTGAAAAGTTCAAAAATTCCGGTAATTCCCAGATAGCCAACATAAAGAAGCAGGCTGAGGCAGAGATTGTAAAGAACAACGAAACCAAGAAAAAGGAAATGGAAGCACTTAAGAAGAAGTATGAAGACGAAATCAAGGAATTAAAGCAGAAGCTTCAGGATAAAACAAAGGAAGCCGAAGCACTGTCCGGTCAGATTGCATCTATGCAAAGCGGAAAGCTTGTTTCATTCGATTCTAAGAATAATAAAAATAAGAATTTTAATAATAATGGAAAAAAATAATAACTTAGAAATTTTGGCACCTGCAGGTGACTTTACATGTTTGAAAGCCGCCATTAATGCAGGTGCTGACGCTATATATATGGGTGGAAGCAGGTTTGGAGCGAGAGCCTATGCAGGAAACTTTGATTCCGAAGAGGTGCTAAAGGCTATTGATTATGTCCACATGTATGGCAAAAAGATGTATCTGACAGTAAATACCCTATTATATGAGCATGAGATAGGATTGATTTATGATTATCTGAGTAAGTACTACGAACAGGGTTTAGATGCAGTTATAGTTCAGGACTTAGGAGTCTTGGAGAAAATCCACAGACTTTTTCCTGATCTTCCCATACATTTAAGTACCCAAACTACCATAACTACGGGGCTTAACGATACATTTTTTAAAGATAATAATGTAACAAGGGTAGTACCTGCAAGAGAATTAAATATCGAAGAAATCAGGAAGCTTTGTGAAGATACATCCATGGAAGTGGAGGTATTTGTTCACGGAGCTCTTTGTTATGCATACTCAGGACAGTGTATTATGAGTAGCATACGAGGCAACAGAAGCGGAAACAGAGGTAAGTGTGCAGGAAGCTGTAGATTGCCCTTTTTGACTGACTGCATAGGAAAGGGACATATACTGAGCCTTAAAGAAAACTGTGCACTGGAGCTTTTCGGAGAACTTGCGAAAGCAGGTGTTGACTCTTATAAAATCGAGGGACGCATGAAAAAGCCTTCTTATGTTGCTATGATAACATCAGTTTACAGTAAATATAAAAAGCTTTATGAAAGTCTTGGTTATGCTGGATATAAGGATTATGTGAAAAATCATAGGAGCGAGCTTGATAAAGATATATTTGATATGTCTGATATCTATAACAGAGCAGGCTTTACCTGTTCTTATTTAAGGCCTCCCAGGGGTGCAGATAAAGAGAAGATAGATAAAGAGAAATATGTAAAGGATGAATTAAAACAAGCATACTTACGGCATTATACAGCACCTGCAGATATGCTTTCATTTAAGCGTCCAAATCACGGTGGTGTAAGAGTTGGAACTGTAACAGATATAAATATAAAAAAGAATGAATGTACATTTAAAACTGAAATAGAATTAGGTCCTCATGATGTCCTTGATTTTAGGGATGAGGAAATGAATGTAAAGTATGAATATACTACAGCTCAAGGTTTTAAGATTGGGCGATATGTAAATGCAAGATATAAGAAGGGGTGCGGTATAAGAAAAGGGGATAGTGTATATAGGACCAGAAATGAGTCTCTCCTAGAAAAAGTAAATGAGCTTTACATAAATCAGGATAAAAAGATACCGATTAAGCTTTGCTTTAGAGCATATAAAGGAGAAAAGCCAAGCCTTACTCTTAATAATGATTCAGCATATGTAACGGTATACGGAGATAATGAAACAGAAAAATCGCAGTCCCAAAAACCGGACAGTGAAAAAATAAAGAAAGCACTATGTCAATTTGGAAATACCATAATGGAGGTTTCAGAGGTAGAGATTGATGTAGAGAGCGATGCCTTTATTCCGATGTCTGTGGTAAAGGATATAAGAAGAAAGGGTGTTGAGAAGCTTACAGAGGTTCTTTTAGCTAAGTACAGGAGAGAACTGCAAGAGAAAAGGATAGAAAAAAGGGATGAGACGGAGAGGAATGACAGGCATAAGAAACAGGATTATAAGCAAAGTGAATTTAAAGAATCCTACCAGGCTCAAATACTTACCGGAGAGCAGTTTGATGCTGTTTTAGGCTTTGATAAGATAGGGACAATAATCATAAGATTGGAGCTTTTTAGTACGGATGAAATATTAGAACTTGCAGAAGAAGGTGTAAAGGCCGGAAAGGATATTTACATAGCTCTTCCGAGAATTATAAGATATGATACATTAGATTGTCTTAAGTCTGTTTACAGGGATGCTCTTTTAGATGATAGAATTAAGGGGTATCTTGTAAATTGCTTTGATGCATTTGGCTTAGCGTTTTACTTTAAGAAAATCAAACCGGAAAAGATAATTATCACAGGACCATTTGCCTATACTCTTAACAGTGCTGCTTGCAGAGCATATATAAAGAGAGGGGCAGAGAGCTTTAGTATATCATATGAATTAAAGGATGAAGATTTAGAAAGGATACCGAATGACTTAAGAGAAGCCATGTGTAAGATATTATACTGTAAGGCACCTCTTATGGTATCAGCTAACTGTGTCCAGAAGAATGTAGCAGGTTGTGTGGGAAAAACAAAAGAACCCGGTATCATAAAGCTAAATTGTTTGGATAACATGGAAGCGGAAGTAAGCAGGATGTGCGCTTTAAATTTCTGTAGATTTTGTTATAATGAAATATATATGGAAAAACCGATTTTTGATTTAAAGAAAATATCTTTTTATAAATCTTTGGGGATTGGTTCATACCGACTTGAATTCACCACAGAGTCAGCAGCAAAGGTCAGGGAGATTTTATGCAAAATTTAACCTATTCTATAATTGTTCAAATATCGAGATATTTGATCATATTTCTTTTTGCTTTTTATGTTTACGGAAGCTTTTCTTCTTACTTAAAAAGTAAAGAAAAAGCAGAAAAAATCTATAACAGGCAGCTTAGAATAATGTTTATTATTCATTTTCTGTCTATGCTAATACTATTCCTTCATAACAGTAAAGCGGCTTATGTGTGGTTGTACCTGGGACAGATGCTGTTTCTGTTTTTGATGGATTTAACTTTTCGTGCTACATACAAGCATATATCCAGAAGTTTGCTTAACATGACCAATATGCTGATGATGATAGGATTTGTGGAATTAAGCAGATTAAATACAGGTTACGCTACAAGACAATTAATATTTGCTAGCGTAACATGTATACTGTGTCTGCTGGTACCGCAATTTATAGATTTTTTCGAGTTTTACACCAAATTAGGGATAGCATATGCAGTTGTGGGAATAGCTATGCTTGCTGCGGTTTATGTCTTTGGAACAGAAAACTATGGAGCTAAAAACTGGATTTCGATTAAGGGAATTGTATTTCAGCCCTCTGAGTTTGTAAAGATAATCTATGTATTCTTTTTAGCATCCTTCTTGTCCAAATTTAGGGACTTTAAGCATGTGGTAATAATTGGAATTATGGCTGCAGTGCATGTAGGAATACTTGTTTTGGAGAAGGATCTGGGTGGTGCCCTTTTATTCTTCATTACATTTTTATTCATGCTTTTTGTTGCAACGGGAAAGAAGCGCTACCTACTGGCAGGCTTTGGCGGAGGTGCGGCTGCTTCTGTTGTTGCATATAAGATGTTTTCACATGTAAGGATCAGGGTGATGGCTTTTATAGACCCTTGGAGTCACATAGATAACGAAGGATATCAGGTAACACAGTCCCTATTTGCTATCGGAACAGGAGGACTCCTTGGTATGGGCTTTTCGGAAGGAGCGCCTGAAGATATACCTGTAGTTGCAAGTGATTTTATATTTGCCGCCATTGCTGAGGAATTCGGTACATTTTTTGGGATATGCTTAATACTTCTTGAGATATGCATGTTTATGATGTTTGTAAGGATTTCTCTTAGCATGAGGAAGGTTTTTTATAAGCTTGTGGCACTTGGATTATCCATAGAGTATATAACCCAGACCCTTCTAAATCTGGGTGGTGTAACTAAGTTTCTTCCGTCTACCGGTGTGACGCTTCCACTGATTAGTTATGGCGGAAGTTCCATTATAAGTACTATATTCATGATATTTATCGTTCAGGGAATGTATATCCTGAGTATGGATCAGGAAGAGGAGGAAATGAAGAATGAAGGGAGGAAAGAGGCATGAGAGAAAAAGAACAAAGATACTCCCGAGAAGAAAGAAAAAAAGTAGAGAATCACAGGGACAAGCAGGATGCCAGGTTGAAACGTCCTCGATATAATCGAAATGTTCTCTATATTACATACTTTTATATTATCGTTGCATTTTTAATGATTGCTTATTTACTAAAGTTTGTAGTGATTGATAGTGAAAATAAGATAAACAATCCTTATAATACAAGGCAGTATTTACTTGAAAAGAAGGTGATAAGAGGCGATATAGTATCCTCTGACGGTGTGGTGCTTGCTACATCTGAGAAAGACAAAGTTGGCAGATATAATAGATATTATCCTTATGATAACATGTTTTGCCATGTGGTGGGAAAGGTGGAGGACGGAAGAACGGGACTTGAGCTTTCTGCCGGATTTTCTATGCTTGCATCGGATATAAATCCCCTTCAAAAATTAATGAATGACTTTGAGAGTAAGAAAAGTGAGGGTAATAATTGTATAACAACAATTAATTATGAGCTTCAAAAAACGGCTTACGAATCCCTTGCAAATTACAATGGTGCTGTAGTTGCCATGAATCCCAGGAACGGAAAGATTCTGGCGATGGTTTCAAAACCTGATTTTAATCCTAATACTGAGAGCAGGAAGCCACTTGGGACAGTCGACGAAGAAAACTCAGCTTACCTTAATCGAGCAACTCAGGGCTTATATCCACCCGGATCGACCTTTAAGATATTGACAGCCATGGAGTACATAAAGGAAAATGAGACATACTCTGATTACTCATACGATTGTAAGGGAGAGGATAGCTTTGAAGGTAATCCCATACATTGCTTTTCACATGAAGTTCACGGAGTTGTAAGTCTGGAAAAATCCATGGCTCACTCCTGCAATACATCCTTTGCAAATATAGGGATGGAGATAAATAATAATTCACTGAAAAAGCTTTGCGAAAATTACTATTTTAATAAACTTTTGCCGGTGAATTTTCCACATAATAAGGGTTCTTTTAAGTTGGATGAAGATTCAAATACAGATGAAACTATACAGACAGCTATAGGTCAGGGCGAAACTCTTGTGACGCCCCTGCAAAATCTTATGATTGTTTCATCGGTTGCAAATAAAGGAAAACTCATGCTTCCACAGCTTGTGGACCACGTTGAGTCGGCTCAGGGAAAGGCTGTAAGCAAATATAAAGCTAAAAGCCTGGGTGAAAAATGCCCCAAAAAAATTGCCAAGCAATTGAATAAATATTTGATGGCAGTTTGTGAATATGGAACTGCTTCTGCGCTGTCAGCTCTTTCGTATCCGGTTGCAGGAAAAACAGGTTCTGCAGAGATTGATTCCAGTGGAACGTCTCACGCATGGTTTGTCGGATACGCACCGGCAGATAATCCGAAGATTGCAGTAGCAATAGTGGTGGAGGGAGCAGGAACAGGCAGCCAGTACGCGGTACCGATTGCGAGAAATATGTTTATGAAGTATCTGGGTGCGTAATAAAAAAGCAAGACCTCAGATAAGATAAAAGGGCGATTATGATGAACAATAATCACAAAAATAAAACATCAAAAAACTATCGGAGAAGAAAAAAGAAGGTAAATGCCATGAAATACTTGGTTCCTGCAATAGGAGTTATGGTTCTCTTCTCTCTTATAATAGTTATTATGTATACATTTGGCTCGAAATTTAAGACAAAATTTGTGGAAGAAGTTATGCCAAATGTTTCGGTTGAAACAAAGAATATCGAGGGCGAACTTCCGGCTGAGGTTACATTTATTGACGCAGCAAGGGAAATATTTACATTTAGAGTTGAGAAAAGAGCTAACATGACAAACTTTGATAAAGAAAAGTTTAAGCTTGTCAATAACCGTATGACCTACACTGACAGCTCTAAGTATAAGTATAAATCCGGAATTGATATTTCTGAATTTCAGGGAAATATCGATTGGAACAGGGTCAAGGCGGACGGAATAGACTTTGCCATAATAAGGATTGGTTACCGAGGTTACTCTGAAGGTGTTTTAAGCCTTGATTCGAGATTTAAAGAAAATATAGCAGGAGCAAAGGCGGCCGGAATTGATGTGGGAGTCTATATATTTTCACAGGCAATCAGCAAGAAAGAAGCCAGGGAGGAAGCTCAATTTGTTATAGACAATCTAGCCGGAGAAGAATTACAGTATCCGGTGTTTTATGATCCTGAGACCATATACTGGGACGAAGCCAGAACCGATGATCTGTCCAGAAAAATTCTTACTAACTGCACATTGGAATTTTGCAAGTGTATAGAAGAAGCAGGCTACAAGGCGGGGCTATATGCTAATCTAAATTGGCAGGCTTTTAAGCTCAACATGTACGAATTAAAGGACACCATGATGTGGTATGCAGACTACATAGAAAAACCACAGACTCCATACGCGTTTAAAATGTGGCAGTACGCCAGTGATGGTAAAGTTGATGGCATAAAGGGTGATGTTGATATGGATATAGAGCTCTTTGATGTAAGAGGTGCAGAGGACTAGGAAAATTTATAATGTAGCTTATAGAATAAAAACACTGATATAATCTTTAAAGAGAGGAATATACATGAAGATAATTTTTTTAGATTTAGACGGAACACTGAATGAAAGCTTTACTCCCGCGCCGGAGTCTGCTCTGGAAGCAATCAGAAGGGCGCGTGTGGCCGGAAATAAAGTCTTTATAAATACTGGAAGAGCGGTGGGTGAGGTTCCGGTCTTTGTAAAAGCAATAGAGATGGATGGTATGGTAACTTCACAGGGAGCTTACATAGAGGCAGATGGGAAAGTGCTGTTTGATAAGCCTCTTCCGTCAGAGCATGTAAAGGAAGTATATGATTTACTGGAAACAAACCATATACCACATGTTTTGGAAACTCAGCATGAGATAGTAGGAAGTCGCGAAAACCTTGATTATGCCAAGGAGTTTTTTATAAGCATACAGGAGTCACACGGAGTAAAGAGAGACGTACCGAATGAACTTGTAGGTATAATGCGAGAGTCAGATGATTTATCGAAAGAAGCCCAGGCACGTAAAATCCTTTATTATGATTCGAATATTACATTAAAGGAAATGGAAGAAATGTTTGGGAATTACTTTACGATTACAGCCAGCTCCATAAATAATCAAAAAAGTGAAAATGGTGAGATCGGAGATATAGAGGTATCTAAGGCACGTGGAATGGAAATTGTAGCTAAGTACTATGGATGCACTATAGAGGATACTGTGGCAGTTGGAGACGGAGCTAACGATATGACAATGATAAAGGCTGCCGGACTTGGAATAGCCATGGGGAATGGAGATGAAGCTATAAAGGAAATAGCTGATTATATAGCAGATAAGGTTACAAATGATGGGCTTTATAAGGCATTTGAAGAAAATGGTTTATTCTAAAAATATATTGGAGTAAGTTCTGCATTAATCTAATAGTGAGTGCCTGAACTTAAAAAGCAAAATAAAAAACCTCCGCTCAGGAGGTTTTTTTAGTTCCCTATAGGGAAAATGCAACCATCAGATAAGTTGCATCCTTACGTCTTTTGTTAATACATCCGTGTAACTAAATGAAACAGTCTGAATGCTTGAATCAAGTTTATTCTTGACTTCAACAAGGAATATACTTGGATAAGTTTTGCTAATAACACCTTCGGTAACATCTATCTTATGTCTGCCGCGGTTAGCCTTAATCTTAACCTTACTCCCGATGTTCTTATCAACGGATAACCTGACTCTTCTAATGTCTGATTGACTCATTTAAGCACCTCTTTCTTGTATACGGGATTGTTATAAACTATGTGTTTTGGGGGATTAGTTCATAGCAATCATTAACACGACAAACGGATTATAGCATATATATTAAAAAAAGTCAATGATTTTTGAAGATAAAACACAATATATAGTTTTATAACAGGAAATAATTACTATATAAAGTGAAGGGAAGGAAGAGAGTGATAACAGTAGAATGATTACCATACAGGGTGAAGAGAAGAAAAGGAGCGACAGATACATATTTTATCGTTTTTATACATTTTTAAAAACTGAAAGTATTCGTTTTATTTCGCTGGAAAAAATGAATTATATCATTTTAATTGCAGATTATATATAAATATGTTACAATATTTTCTGATTAATTATAAATACCAGACGAGATGTCTTACCTTTTAGAAAAAGTGTAGGGGGACTAAGATTTGCAAGAGTATACCGGTACAAAAGCAAAGGAGGCTATGCAAATGTATAGAAAAATATATGAAGAGATAGCTGAATGGGAAAAAAACAGTATAAAAGAGCCATTACTTATAATGGGTGCCAGACAGGTTGGGAAGACATGGATTATAAAAAAATTTTGTGAAGATACATATAACAACTATGTATATATAAATCTTGAAGAACGTCCGGAAATTTCTGATATATTTGAGGGTAATTTATCACCTGATTCAATTCTCAGAAGCATAGGTATAATACTTGAAAAAAAGATTGATAAGCATACAGCTATTGTAATAGATGAGATACAACAAAGTGAAAGAGCCATAACTTCATTAAAGTATTTTTGCGAAGCAAAAGATAATTACAGAGTAATTGCCGCAGGTAGTTTGTTAGGAGTAAAGATCAAAAGATTTTCGAGTTCATTTCCGGTAGGAAAAGTATATTTAAAAAATATGTATCCAATGGATTTTGAAGAATTCCTGTTGGCATGTGAGCAGAATGATTTACGAAATCTGATTATAGAATCGTATGAAACCATGACTCAGCTTCCTGAAGCGATTCATCAAAAAGCGTTGGATATTTATCATGATTATTTGATAGTTGGAGGTATGCCTCAGATTGTAGTTGATTATATTAAGGCAGAAAAAAATGTAATGTTTTTTAATAGAGATTTATTGGATTACTTGAGATTATCATACTTGGCTGATATGAACAAATATGTAACAAATGCTGTTGAGACAGCAAAGATTTCTGCAGTTTATGACAGCATACCAAGGCAATTAGCAAAAGCTAATCCCAAATTTAAATATAAAGAAATTAAAAGTACTGCTATAAAAAGAGACTATTATGCACCTATAGATTGGCTTAATTCTTCCGGTATGATATATAAGATTAACAGACTTGAGACAATTGAAAAGCCAATAAAAGCCTATGAAAATACAGATTGCTTTAAAATATATGTATCAGATGTCGGCTTACTTTGTAAAATCTGTGGCTTAAATCCCAATGATCTGAGTGTTCATACTCACAATATATACAAGGGAGCAATAGTTGAAAATTATGTATTTCAACAAATGATGTTAAATTATAAAGAAATGTACTATTATAAGCCAAATGAAAGCATGGAGATTGATCTTATAACTATGATAGGAGCGGATGTCATACCTGTTGAAATAAAATCCGGAAGACACAAAAAATCAACAAGCTTGAAAAATTATATGAAACACTTTAAACCCCAATATTCTATCAGAATTTCTGAAAACAATTTTGGGATTGCAGATAATATAAAATCTGTGCCTTTATATGCAGTTTTTTGTATAAAATAATTAGCATATATAGTGAAGGGAAGGGAGGAAGGAGAGTGATAACAGTAGAATGATTACCATACATAGTGAAGAGTAATAATAGTGGGACTGCTACTGTATATTAGATACAATTCCTACGGATACATATCCATCCATAATAGCTTTAATATCGGAACCCTCTTCGCCGATTGCAGTCCACTTACCATCAACCATATATTCACTAGTTCCGTTGTCCTTATCACTTATTTTTTTATAAGTGTCAGAGAAAAACATACCTCTGGATATGCTTCTGTCGCGTAAGACGCCCTTGCACTCACTCAAAGGTCCATGTGGGAAGTTAATATTTACAACCTGTCCGTATCCAAGTTTTACATTTAGTGCCTCTGCAAGCATGTCTGCGAGATAATTATCAGCAGTTTCATGGCAGGGGTCAGCTGATTCGGAAAATGCAATGGCATGAATTCCCTGAAAAGCACCTTCTAAAGCTGCTCCCAAGGTTCCGGAGTACTGTATGTCAGTTCCTGCATTGTAACCATAATTAATACCCGATATAACTACATCAGGCTTTTTATCCATAACTGCGTGTATAGCTACACGTACACAGTCGGCAGGCGAACCACTGCAAGAATAAGCTCGAACACCCGACACGCTAAACGAAAGAATCTCCTTAACTTCGATAGTATCATGAAGATTTATGCTATGAGAGCTTGCACTTCTCTGACTATCCGGCGCAACTACCCACACTTCACCGTGGGACTTAGCAGCTTGTGCAAGTCTTTTAAGACCATCTGAATTTATACCATCATCATTTGTTACCAATATACATAAATTAGCATTCATCCCTGAAATCCCCCTTATATTTTTTGTTGATTATAATATGATTATAATATAAATGTAATTGGAATGGAAGATATTTACTGCTATTATATATGGCAAAGATATAATTATAATAAAAAACAATAAGGGGCTGTCGCACTAACAATTTTTTAATTGTTAGTGCGACAGCCCCTTGACTTCAACCTTATGATTTTAAAGAAGTATACTCCTTCAATTTTCCATATACATAATCAGTAATATTATAAAGATAATCCGAATCCCGAATATCTATTTCTTCTAAAAGTGTTGACCACTTTCTGTCAACCTGCCCTTGATTTATATCGGAACTATCAGTAATAATATCATCAATACTAATATTAAGGGCTTTTGCAATTTTTACACAAACCGGAAGACTAAGTTTTGTGTTCCCTGTTTCTATATGACTCATATGAGTAACACTTATGTCAACCATTTCTGCAAGGTGCTCCTGGGTTATGTTGGAAGCTCTTCTGAATTTTCTTATGCGTTCGCCGATTTTCTTATAATCTAAATCAAATTCGTAGTCAATTTTCTCATAATAATTATCAGAATTATTGCCGCTCCTCGTGGTATTCATATAAGCCTCCTATACAATGGATTTAATGCCAAAACATATATACATCACTTATAATGGGAAGTCTGCTACCTACACCTATATATTAAACAATTATTTTTTAGTAGTAAATTATTTTTTTGGTCTTTTATTACTTAACTATTTTGAGTTATGCAAATAAAACGCATAATTAAACAATGTAAGTGATGATTGGATGAGGTTTAGGCAGTTGCCATTAAAAAATCTATTTGCATTTTAAAGGTAATGGGTTTATAATCAAATAAACTACATGGGCAGAATATAGCTAGCGAGTTAAATTGAATATTATTTTTATTAGAATGATTGGAAGGGAGAGTGTACTATGTGCAATGTAACGGTTAACTGTTTAGATGAGAGAAGGACGACCAGTACTCGAGGAAAAATCTACTGATAGATTGGAATGTCCACACATCTGTACTAAAAAAAGAAAGGTTTGTAACCGGATTTCGTTGGGCTACAAACTTATTATAAACCACCACTTGAAGTGGTGGTTATGACTTAGAATTGTGATTAGGAGATAGAGATAAACAATAATGTTGATTTAAGCAATAAGAATGCAATGGTATCAAGTCAATCAACAAATGTAAATAATAAAGCCATTCAGGTCGGTAAAAATGCAGCAAATGAAATATCCAATATTTTTTCCGAAGGAAGAAGTTTTAATAGTAATGATATAAAGAATAATATAAATAATAATATTCCAAGCAATAAGAATAAAATTAACGATCAAAACAATAAAGATTTAAACAATATACAATTAAGAAAAGATAAAATTGATGAAATACTTATTCCGTGGAGTCAGGAAGATACTATACCAAATAAGCAGAAAAATACAGATGTTAAAAAAAAGAGTTCGCGTGGTTTTGGTTCTTTTTTTAAGAGTAACTTAAAAGAAACTGAAAATGAGTCAAATCACGAAATAGTTGAAAAACAAATTATACCTGAAATTTCAAACCAATTTGATATACTTTAGATGAAAAAGAAAAAACAATAACTTTAACAAAGTATATTGCTACAGGTTCAGCAATATATTAAGGGGTGCAGCGTCTTCTTTTGTATGCCGTAATTGACTAATAAAAGGTGTACCGATCTGTAGAAATTAGTTTTGCAAATAAAACCGTCAGTTTTGCGATCACAATTATAAATAAAAGTACTTATGATAAAATGTTGACATCAAAATAATACAATCACAATTGGGTGATATGTTTATAAGAGCGAATAATTATTTAAACTAGAAAAAAACTTTTCATTATTCATAGGTTTAATTCCGTTTATGATGTTTTTCTTAGAGAGAGGAATAATATGGATACATATTGTAAATATTGTGGAGCATTAAACAAATCAGATACGTTGATTTGTGTTAATTGTAAAAAAATAATAAAAGATCCTTTATACAATTATAATAAAAACAATAATACCAATAATCATAAAAAAAATAGGATACTGTTGCCGGTTGTTTCTATTGGAGTGGTTGCTCTAGTGGCAACAATGATTGTAATTCTTGTAAATAATTTAAACAAAAAAGAGATTAAATCATCCAATAATAGTAAGACAGTAGTCGATGATATGGTTTTATTAAAGGAAGGTGATAAATTAACAGAGGAAAAATGGGAAAAAATCTATAGAAGAGATAGGTTTTATAATTATCTACGAGATTTGAAAATGGACGGAACTTTGCCAGATGACGCAAATTATGGCAAGTCTAATGCAATAGATATAGAAAATATCAAAGGAAAATATAAGTATATCATTTACGACTTCGATGAAGATAATGATGAAGAATTAATAGTTACATTACAAGATAATGGCTATGGAGAAGAATCTGCAATAGTATATGATTTTGAATCAAAAGGAAAAAATCAGGTATTTGCTCGAATGATGCCTTTGTCTGATTATAATAATTGGAAGAGTAATATAGTAGATAGTCTTCCGAAAAATAGGAAGATACAAGATGTTGAAGAATTCAATTATTCCGAGGCATTAGGGGATTTTGGTGATTTAACCGGATGTTTTATTGATAATCTAGAGAATAATACTGATGATATTTCAAAGGATTTCGGATGCTTTTTGGTGAAAAACAAAAATGCTTCTACATATAATTACGATATAATGTCAGAATTCTTTGGTAATCAAGATGTAAAAGCAAAAAAATATGATTGGGGTGATGATTTCGAAGATATATGCTTTTATAAATACATAAGTGAAAATGATATGAATTTCGATGTTTTAATTGCAGACTATCGGAATGGGCTTGTAGATGTATTTGAAGATGGTGATGAAAGCTTTTTAGAAACTGAATGTGCATTTAAAAGTAATGAATATGAATTATTTGGATTAAAGGTTGGTTTAAGCAAAGATAAACTTGAACCTATTTTTGAAAAAAAGATAAAATATGCTTTTTATGATGGTGGTGAATGTGTTTTTAATAATGAAATGCTTATTGGTCAGGAATTTTTTGGTTTTTGGTTTTATGATAAAAAAATGGTAGTTGATGTTAATATACATTTTGACCCAAATAATTGTATTTCAGACATAAAATTGCGTCTATTTTATCCGTATAACGACGATGTTAAAAATGATAGCAATACAGAATATGAAAATCGAAACGATGTTAATATTATAAATGAAAAATGGAAGGAAGAATATGCTAATTTGATAAAATCGTGGGATTCTGATCATCGTTCAGACTTAGGCGAATTGAAATACTCATTAATATACCTTGATGATGATGACATTCCTGAGCTTGTTTGCGAATTAGATGGTTATTATATAGATGTATATACAATTAAAGATGATATGGCATATTGTATCATGGATAAATGGGGATATGGAGTAGGTGGAAATCACGGTTACTATTTTGAGGAGAGAGAAGGTAAGGTGACAAATATCAATAGCGACTTTGCCGGTGCTGCAGTATGGACAACAGTATGGGAATATCAAGACTATGAAATGAAACAAAGATTTCAATTATTACAATCTACGTATGATTATGAAAATGAAGAGTATGAAGAAGGAGGAGATGGTAATTATAAATTCTTTTATCATTTCAATTCATCCGATGGTGGTATGAAGAAAGTAACAAAAAATGAATATGATAGGTATTTAAAAAAAGAAGGAAAATATGAAATGATATGTGGAGAGTATAAATATAAAAAGTTTTTAAATGATATTCTATCTTGATTAATTAATAATAATATGTCTTGGTAAATTAACAGATATTATTAGAGTGATATAGTAATTATAAAGAGCAAAAATGGAGAATGTAAAATGGGGAAATATACAAAACTAACAAATGATGAATTAGAAAAACTTGTTTCAAATGGAGATACAGGGGCTTACGGAGAATTAGGAATAAGAAATCTGTTCGGACTTGAAGGATTAAACCAGAATAAACAACGGGCATATCAATTGTTTCACAAGGGTGAAAAAAATAATGAATTAATATGTATTGCCGGATTAGAATATATGTATAGAAATGGAGTCTTTTTTATAGCAAATTTAGAAGAGGCTGAAAAATATGAATTGAAAATCAGAAGTTTAATCGATGTAAACAGTAATGAGTATTATGAGATTAAGAATGTATTTAACGTAAATGGAAATACCCAAGATTACAATTACGAGAGCCATAAAAGTGAAAATCACTATAATAATAACCAATATTACGAAAATATTATAATTGATAACAATAGAAAGGAATTAAATAATGTTAATACAATAAGTGGAGAATCAGCTAATAATAAAGATTTGATTGAAAAAACGGAATACTTATTATTAAAGTCCGAAGAGTACCGATTAAATGAAGAGTATGAAAAGTCTATTGCATCTATAAATAAAGCTTTAGAAATCTTAAATAGAGATGTTTATATTACGGAAAAAAATGAAGTTGAGGTGGATAAACTAAAGGCAGAGGCCTATTACAAATTGGTTTTTATAGGATTTAGCAATGCCAATTATAGTATGATAGAAGAGAATATAGAAAAACCGAACGTTATTGCACTACATCCATATGCGGTTTATTTGAGGACTATTTCTCATAAAATACAAAATTTTGACGAAAGCATTATTATGGAAGACATAAATGTATTAATTGATATATGTCAGAATCCAAATATGAATCCAGTAGAACGATCTAATGTGTTTTTAATGATAGGGGATTATTATGATAGTGCTTCCGATAAATTGAATAAAACAGAAAAAAAACAGTTCAAAGAAGAAGCAAAAAAATACTATATAGAGGCAGAAGCCTTGGGAAACAATATAGCTAGTGAAAAGCTAAAAAAAATGAAAAAGATTTTTAACTTTTCTAAAAAATAGTATTTTTGGAGGTAATGGCAATGTCAAAATTATATCGGGGTATATTTGGAAATACATACGAATTATCCGACAATTGTCTTGCCAAAGGTGGAGAAGGTGAGATTCGTGAAATATCAGGTTATCCGATACATGTAGCAAAGGTTTTTTTTGAAAATAAAAGAACAAAAGATTGTGAAGAAAAATTAATCAATATGCACGAAAACAAGATTACATTCGAGCAGATGGGACAGGTCGCTTGGCCACTTGATGTAATATATGATGAGAATGGCTTTTGTGGATATATTATGAGGAAAGCTTTAAAAAGCATTAGTTTCAGAGATGTGCTAAATCAAGGAGAATTTGATTTAAGGCATAGAATTTTAGTTGGTATTAATCTGTGTATAGCAATTCAGAATATGCATGATTTGGGTTATATGTGTGGTGATTTAAATCCGGAAAATATATGTGTTGAGCTTGATCCTGAAAGAAAATTTAATGTTTTATTGGTTGATGTGGATTCATATCATTTGACTTTTAATAATAAAGTATTCAGATGTAATGTAGGAGTTCAAGAGTATATTGCACCGGAATTGCAGGGGGAATTTGCTGGTGTGGGTTTATCAAATGCGACTTTACCAACCTATACGAAAGAAACTGATTTGTTTACTTTAGCATTACACCTGTTCTCTTTACTTATGAACGGGGCACATGCATTTTCTTGCGCTTGCAAGGATGAAATCAATTCCGTAGATTGTCCACAACCTGATGATAACATAAAAAATGGTTTTTATCCATTTTATCAAAAGAATGATATATTTAAACAACCTGTATTTACGCCTGATTTTGATAGTTTACCTTTTGACATTCAGAAATTATTTATTAGAGCTTTTGTAGATGGATTTAAGAATCCTGAATTGAGACCAATAGCTGAAGAATGGGAAGAGGTACTATTAAAAAATTGCAATGAACTTACAATTTGTAATAATAAAAAGCATTATTATTTTGCATGCAATACAGAATGTCCATATTGTGAAGTAGAAAAGAGATTATCAAACCTTCTTGATAAGGAGAACAAACAAGAAAATGACTATAGCGAAGAAAAAAAAATTAAAGATAAGTTTTCATATTATAATACAAATACTGGTGAACATAATGTTTATGGCGCTTATCGTATAAAATATGTAAAAAATACGAACTCGACAAATAATAATATTAAAAATACACATGAACAAAGCTCAAAAACAAGCTCAAATGCATATGGTAGTAATAAAAAAACAAGTAATGAATTAAATGAAAGTAGCATACAATCTAGAAAGCAAAAAGGGAAATTAATAAGATTTCTCATATTACTGATTTTTGTTATTATATTATTTCATATATTATTGATGGATTTGGAAAGAGAATCGCCTATTTCTGCAATGAGCGAAAAAGAAGACATACAAATATCTACTGAGAAGACGATATCTAGTAAGAAATCTGAAGATACCGGAATTGATAATAAGTATTATTCCGTTAAGTATCTTGTTGCAGCTCCAACGGATGCAGTAAAAAGAAAAGGATATCAAAAGGAAACAGAGATATGTTGGATGAGTTCAGGGTTCTCTTATATAGATGCAATTAGTGGAAATGTAGGTGTTCTTACAGTGAGATACGGACAGTACTTGTCAGGAATAAGACCTGTATTAAAAATAAACAATAGGAGGCAAGAATAGTGAAACAAGAAAAAAGTATGAATGATATTTTTGGTAATCTAAATATTTCCTCTATGGGAGAGGGACATTTGGCGTGTGTACTTTTGCTTGATGTATCCTCATCTATGAGAAAAGATAATGGAATAATAAATTTAAATAATGCAATAAAAAAGTTCAAAGAGGAAATTTGTCAGGATTCAATTGCAAAAAGGAAAATTGATATTGCGATCGTTACTTTTGCTTCTAAGGTTGAGGTTGTATCAGATTTTTGCTCAATTACGCAGATGCCTATAATAAACTTAGAAGCACATGGATTTACTGATATGGCTGCAGGAATACAAACTTCTATAGATTTGCTTAAGCAAAGAATTAGTTTTTATCATAAGCTTGGAACGCCTTGTTATAGGCCTTGGATTTTTATGATTACAGATGGTGTTGCAACTTCAACTGAGATTGAAATGGAGGCATGTGCAAGACGTATAAAAGAAGAAGAACAAAAAGGGAGTTCAGGCCACTTGATGTTTTGGGCATTAGGTGTTAATGAATACGATCCAAAGCAAATGCAAAAGCTTACTCCTAGGGTATTAGAACTCCGTGATATGGATTTTTCAACAATATTTGATTGGCTTAGTAAAAGCATGATATTTATTTCTAAAAGCAGAGTAAATGAGAAAACAAGACTTGATGATGTGCCTGAAAATGCAAGAGTAGCAGATATAAATAGGAAGATTGATGAGGGATGGACATAATAATATTTTAGATATTATTAGTATTATTTAATTGGAGCATTATTTATGAAATATTATAACATTTCAGAGCAAGGTACTTCACATAAAGAGAGTGAAATTGTATGCCAAGACTACAGTAAATCTGAAAGATTGAATAATAATTGGTATTTTGGTGCAATCGCCGATGGTGTGGGGAGTGCTATATATTCAAACATAGGATCCCAAAATGCAGTTGAAGCAGCATTTGATTTTTTTAAAACCCGAATAACCGAAAATGATTCTTATGAGGAAATTATTAGTTTATTAAAACTGTGTTACAGATATTCATTAGATACTGTTTTTAAGGTCTCACAAAAAATGGAAAAGCCAATATCTGAATTTGACACTACACTTGATGTTGTTTTATATAATGGTGAAAAATTGCTGTGGGGTCATTCTGGCGATGGAGGAATAATAGGAGAAAAAAACGATGGAACGTTTTATTCAATTACATCTCGTCAAAAAGGTTCAGACTCCGTTTCTGTAATACCACTTAGGGGTGGAGAGGAAACATGGGAATTTGGAATGGAGGAAAACATTGCCTCTGTTTTGATGGTTACAGATGGAATGCTTGATGGATTGTTTATTCCGGTTTTACTGAACATTCCATTAAATAAAAAAGAGTTGGATAATAACAGTTTTAAAAAGAATAATGTTTATGTATCTGCAGCAATTTTTTTTATGAATCCATATTCTAGTTATAAGTGTGCTGAAGCTAATTATAGTGATAATTTGATTAAGCAATTTGTGAAAAATGGGACAAATGTTAATGATCAAAAGCTATTTTTAGCATGTTTAAAAAATGCATATAACAATATTTTTAAACCAGAAATCGCTGACAAGATAATACAAGAATGCGATAAGTACTATAATTTTATTTCCGGATTAAATGAAATTACGGATGATAAAACAGTACTATGCATTATGAACGATAATAAAAGGATAATATCAGACAATATTAATTATTATCGTGAACCTGATTGGGAATGGAGAACCAATTTATACAATGCGTTGTTATATAATCGAGATATTCCTGAGATAGTAGCAGGAAATCCTGTTTATGACGAAAAGAACGGAATATGCTGGCGGGTTGAAAAAGAAGATAATTATTTAAAAAGCGATAATGTGAAAAGAGAAGATAATACATCTTATTTTCAAAATTCTAAATATCCACTGAACTCTGATTATAACAAGAAATTGGAAAATAGAATTAAGGAATTGGAAAATAAAAATAATTCATTGATTATGGAGAATAATATAATTAATAATACAAATAATGAAAATATATCTAAGCAGAAACGATTGAATAAGAAAAATATTGGTATGATTATCATCAATGTTATATTAACGATAGTATTAGCTGTGTTTACAGTGATTTCGTTAAGTAAATCATTGAGTCGAAATGACAATAGTAAATATGATGAAATAAAAGAAATCGTGGGTGTAAATACTAATGAAGTTAAAGAAATTAAAGATATATTAGATTTAAAATTATCCAAACAAGAGCTAGAAGAAATCAACTATAAAATATCAAGAATAAATGGAAGAATTCGTAAATTAGAAAATGATAAGAGTGAAGTACATAATAAAAATGTAAATACTTCAAATGTAGCAACTAGAGGGGGTGTTTCAAATAATAGAGAATGATTAAAATAATATATTAATGAAGGAGAAAAATAAATATGAGTAAATACTGCATAAAATGCGGAAGTTCTAATTTAGATGATGCAACAATATGTTCTACATGTGGAAAGATATTTGGAAAGAGTGAGAGTCATATTCATAATTACAGTAATACCACGGATATTAATTCAAATGTTAACCCGAATATCATCCCATACAATAATCCGAATGTAAACCAAGATATCAACTCATACGCTAATCCAAATGTTAGCTCGGATATCAACCCATACAATAATCCGAATGTAAACCCAGATATCTACTCATACACTAATACAAATTATAATCTTCATATTTACCCTAATAATAATCCATATATTAATCAAAATAATATTTTAAATGTTAAACCTAATTTTAATCCTAGATTTAACCAAAATATTAACAATCAATATGTATATGAATCACCACCACAACAGCAGATTGAATATGACTTAAATGATAACTACAATAATACTAAGGAAAATGGTTTTGTGATTTTTCTAAAGTCTTTTGTAGGAAAAGTATTAATAATAATATTATTATATATGATCATTTTTGGGATTGAGTATGCACTAATCAGAGCTTTTGGCGGTACGAGAGAAGTATTTGCGGTAATAGCTTTAGTAATGGCATACTTCGGCTGGAGAGCATTGAATATGATAACTCCAAATTTATTTTTGATTATGCCAATTGGACATTGGATTTGGTATTTTATTATAAAAGGAGTTATATCATTTTTTGTTGGAATATTCGTTGCACCTTATCAAATTGCAAAGATGATTATAAATAATTTTTATAAGTAAATTTATATGATTATGATATACAATTTATATACTTTTAAATTTATATCTGTGATTAACACTTTTTTGTGACTGTAGAGAAAGGAGAAATATGAAATATCAGTATTGGAAAAGAAAAATAATCAGGACCTTATTTATTTCGATAAGTTCTATATGCTTAGTCTTCAGTAATATGCACATCCCCTCAATATATGCTGAAACTAGTTTTATTAATGAAAAAAACAAACTGAAAATAGCAAACAATGATTTAATGAAAAAACCGGGTACTTATGTAGGAGCATTAATTCCTAAAAAGGATATAGATATGGCGTACAAAGGCTATATTTATTATGTTAAAATAAAAAATAACAAATTGACATTAAAAGGAAGATTAACTGAAAGAATTGAAAAAAACAGATATGAAAATGAATATAAGCTGTTAAAACAAAGAAAATATACGTTTAGAATGACGCCGAATTGTAAAATGATGTCATATAGTGGTGAAAGCTCGGATACCTTAAATAAAAAAGAATTTCTTGAATTAGCTCATTGTTATAATGGCTTGGCTTTTTTTATAAGAGTGAATTATAAAGGATTTGTAGATAAGTTAAGCATAAATTCATAACAGAGAGATTATTGATTTATTCATGTTTTAAATATTTATTTATATTTCGTTTGATTTTCAAGCTTTTTTTAGAGTTTTGATAATAAACACGTAAGTTTTGCGATTATAAAATCCATTTATTATCGTTATGATATAATTTGTGTAATTCTAACGAATTGATTTGTTACGCATATTTATTGATATTTGCGAAGCTTTATTAATTAATAGTAGTTAAAAGACGTACAGTTGATAATAAATATTAATGGATAGTCAACAGATTCAATGAACTTCAATGGTTGCATTATCATACTATGCAATTATATCAGTATTATTATCAGAAATAAATCAACAGTCGATTTTTAAGTACACTCAAAAGATTTGTTTGACAAAAACATAGTAATTTATTGGTATGTCAGGGAGTAATTATTGAGTATTATTAACTGATGAAATGTAATTTATGGAGGTGGAATATGGAAAGAATTAAAAGAAAGTTAAAAATCCTGATAGGGAAAAGAATTTTGAGTTTTTTGATGGTTTTAACCATGGTTGTAACATTAACGCCTGTTATGCCAGGAATGGAGAAGGAAGCAAAGGCGGCTACAGGTAATGATATAGTTGCCTATGCAAGAAACTATATTGGTACTCCTTATGTATATGGTGGCAATACAATACATAAAGGTATTGATTGTTCAGGATTAATATGTAGTGTTTATGAGCATTTTGGAATAAATTTATGGCCAAATAGAACATGGCTTGTAAATGCTGGAAGAAATATTGGAACCAATATTAATGCTGCACATCCTGGAGATATAATTCATTACGGTACACATGTTGCACTTTACATAGGAAATGGTAGAGTTATTCATGCAAGTTCATCACGTGGCAAGGTAATTGAAGCATCATATAATATGGGAGCAGGTCTTCCAGTAAAGTATATTATTAGAGTTATAAACGGTCCTGTTCCACCTCCACAACCTATTGATTACAATAATCCTGACATGCATCCGGTTCCAACTAGATTACTTAGAACTGGTTACTCAGGAAATGATGTTCGATGGGTTCAGGCTATTTGTAATAGGCGATTAAACAGTGGTCTTTCTGTTGATGGAGTTTTTGGTAATGCAACCAAAAATGCTGTTAGATCGTTTCAGAGTGCTTATGGATTAGCTGTTGATGGTATAGTAGGACAATATACACGAGCAAAGATGATTGAGTGGTGGAATAGTACTAAGGTTATTTATCCAACTTCCATATCAATAGGTGGTGGTTCAAATGACTTAACGGTAGGATACACTATGCAATTATCTGCTAATGTGCAACCTGGAAATGCTACAAATAAAAATGTTACTTGGTCAAGTTCTAACAACGGTGTTGCAACAGTAAGTAATGGAACCGTAAGAGCTGTTAAGGCCGGTAGTGTTACTATAACAGCAAGTACGCATAATGACAAGAAAACAACTAGAACTATCACTGTTCATGATCCATGTGTAGTTCGTTTTGTAAATGATGATGGCTCACTTATATCTGAACAGAAAGTGCCATATGGAGGATCAGCTAATGCTCCTGTAGCTCCATCAAAGGTTGGACATACATTTTCCGGATGGAACGGAAAATATCAGGGAGTTACTGGTAATTCAGAAGTAATAGCTACTTATACAAGAAATAAATACAAAGTAGATTTTAAATATTCAGATGGTAAAAAGATTATTGATACCCAGACAATTCTTTATGACGATCCTGCGACTGCACCTAAAGAAGAGGAATTGAATATACCGGCTGGATATAAGTTTAATGGATGGAGTGATGAATTTGGTCATGTATCCTCTAATCTTACAGTATATCCTGTATTTGAGTGGGCTGATCCTGAACTTCCAATGGTTGTTTCTGCAGATAAAGATTCATGTCAGGAAAATCATGATGAAGGTATATATACATTAAGCTTTACAGTGAAAAATCATTCTGAAAATGCAAGAAATGTTAAGATAATGACATATATGTCTACTAATGAAGGCAAGCTTGTAGCTCAGGGAGAAACAAGAACCTTAAGAGTTCCAGCTAGAAAAGGAGATACAGATGGAGCTAAATATGTTGAGGACATGGTCATTTCTTGTAAAGAAGTTGCGGATAAAGCTAGGATACTAGTACTAGATGATTATGAATCAGCTGTTCCACTTGCTGAAATAAAAGATGTGGCTGTAGAAGCAGCCGGTTATGGAAAATGGACTGACAGAGTACCTACTGAAACAGATGTTAATCCTCTTGAAAGAGAGGTATACAGAACCAAAGCTGTTAACTATACAACATCATCGAACACAACACTTGAAGGTTGGACTAATTATGGAACAGATACAAATTATAGTTATGGCAATTGGACGTATGCAGGTACTGGAACCACAAATCAAAATAACGAACTTACTAAGTCTGAGTATATAGCTCCAAATCCTGATCCAAACGGCGGAGGTGAGAATTGGATGGCAGCATTTAATTCTGTAACATACATCAGGAAAGGGCAGACTGGTGCACAGGTTTGTGCTTTACAAGCTTTGTTATTAAATACTGCTCATAATTTGACAATGGATGGAACATTTGGTTCGGAAACTGAGAGCAATGTAAAGGCGTTTCAGGCATATGAGGGCTTAGCAGCAGATGGAATTGTTGGCCCATCAACCAAGGATGCATTGTTAAGAAGATATAACTCTATACATCGATGGAGATATTATACTAGAACAAAAACACCTGTTTATACATATAAGTTTTACAAAGTAGATGAAAACTGGTCTGGTTGGGTTGAAGATAAGCCTAATGGAGATACTTCGCTCAAAGCAGGAACGACAAAGCTTTTGTATGAATCTGGCAAGCAGTATAGATATAAAGATTTTGAAGCAGATAATAGTGGTACGAAGCATACTCCTACATTTGAACTTCCGGAAGAAGCTATGAGTCTTGCTGGAAAGAATGCTGTAGCTATTATATTTAAAAATAAAGTTAGTCAAATATCAGAAGATAATGTTGAGTATATTGGAGATACTAAGATAGGAGAAGATGGAAAGATAGATCTTTCATTTATTCCTAGAGAGGAAATATCTTACAGTGGAACCGGTGATTATACAGTGGCTATAGGTGTCAAGGGAACAACCAACTACATAAATGTCGGAAAGATTAAAGCTAAAAAACCAGAACATAAAGTTACATTTAGAGTAGGTCAAAGTGGATGGAGTGAGACTCAGCTTGTTGAAGAAGGAGAAGATGCAGTAGTTCCAACAGAATTTAAACTAAGTGATAAATTTACATTTACAGGTTGGGATAAGAATGTTACTAATATAACTTCTGATATGGACATATCAGCGAAATATGAGTTGAAGAAGGTAAATGTAACTTTTGTTGATTGGGAAAACAGGGTGATTGAACAAAAACATGTTGATTGTGAAGGTGTTCAAGAATTACCTGATAATCCAAAAGCTCCTGAAGGAATGGTATTTAAGGGCTGGAAATCAAAGACTGCTGATATCGGAGATGGAACGTATGAACTTCATGGCAACCCTAACGATTGTCTAATTGAAGCGGAATTTGCTAAAGAGACATTTACAGTCACATTTGTAGATAACTTCGGTAAAGTTGTTGATGAACAAGAAGTTGAAGCAGGTGAAAGTGCTATAGAACCGGATGTTTCAAGTGAAATCACAAAAACTGTTGTTGCTAATAAAGAAGAACATACAGATGGTATTGTCCCTGAAAATATTGATAATAAGAGATTTATCTGCTGGGGTGAGGATGTTGATTTAAGTAATATTACTTCTAACATTACCGTCGGTGCTTTGTATGCATTTGACGAAACAGTTGAATTACCTGAGGCATCTGTAAAAACTGGAGAATATGATACAGAACAAAAGGTTACAATTTCGACAGATACTGAAGATGCAATTATTTATTATACTACAGATGAATCAGATCCTAGGGATATAAATAATAAGAACGTAAAAATTTACAGTAATCCTATTACGGTATCGGATAAAACGGTTCTTAAATTTTATGCTACCAAGATGGGTATGAATGACAGTGATGTTGTAGATGAGTGGTATTCTATCAATACAACAGGAAATACTCCTACACATGTAGTTAATGTTATATCCATTAACCAGTATGATAATACACCTATTGAAAATTACAAAGAATTTGTAAAAGATGGAAGTAAGCTAGATTTATCAAAGATATTTACAGGTGTTTATACATCAGTGGAATTGGATAAAATATATTATGATGAAGACTTAACAGATGAGTGGAAGTCAAACACTGAAACAGTAACGGAAAGTATGACATTATATGCAGTATATGATGCTAAAAAATATGCTGTTACTTATCTTGATGAAAATGGTGATAAAGTAATTGAAAAGATGATTAAATACGGTAGTTCCGCCCAGGATAAGAGCATTGCTCCTGAAAAGGAAGGATACAAATTTACTACTTGGATACTTGATGAGAAAGGTGATAATGTGACAGGAGATGAGGATGTTAATTCAGTAACAAAGGAAATGACTCTTAAGCCTCAGTACGTAAAAGCAGAAGATTATACAACAATTTCTTTTAGAAGAAAATCATACTCAATAATGGCAGATTCATCTTACAACATTAATGCAAAGGTTATATATGAGCAATCCGGTGAAACTGCAAAGGATGAGATGATTCAGTGGACAAGCAGTGATCAATCGATTGCAACAGTTGATGAGAATGGTGTTGTAAATGGTCTTCAAAAAGGAACGGTAACAATAAAAGCAACACTTACATCAACAGGAGAGACAGCAGAATGTACCGTAAAAGTAATCGGAAATCCTGAAACATCAATATGCTTATTAAGCAATTCGGAATATAAGCTTGTTGATGGTGTTTTAAGAAATATACCTGCTGATAAAAATATTGTTTCGGAAGTGATGAAGCAGATAGATTCTGATTCGATTAAGTTCTATAATAACAACAATGAATTACTTTCTTCTGATGCGAAAGTCGGAACAGGAACAAGAATCAGAATGGATGGCGAAAATGGTGCTGCAATAGATGAAGTGTTCATTATCATAACAGGTGACTATACCGGAGATGGAAAGATAAGTAATAAAGACGTATCAGGTGTGCTTAGAACTCTTTTGGGAAAAGAAACACCGAATGATATCCAATTACTCGCAGTAGACGTAAATGGAGATGGATATGTCAATAACAGAGACGCAGCCATGCTCGGAAGATATCTAGTAGGCAAAGAGGAACTATAGTGATTGGAAGAATAAAAATATTAACATTATTAACCGTATTGTTAACCGGAATAATATTTGGATTAATTGTCCAAACTGATAAAGCATATGCGGCTGATACCTTTTTGGTATCAGCCGACATCTCAAATTCAGAAGTTATGTCTGATAATCAATATCTTATTCCTATTATAATCAAAAAGAATAAAGGTATAATGGGTTTTCGCATTAATTTAGAGTATGACAAAAAAGATGTTTCCATTATTTCAATATCAAAGGGGCTTATAACAGCAAAAGGTAACTTTATGAGTGATATTGATAATAAAGTCGGAAAATCAGAAGCAATATGGAATAATGTATCTCAAATAACTGATGACAAGGGAAGTTTATTTTATATTGTTGCAAAAACAAACTCTAATAATTGTACTATAAAGATGTCATATAGTAAGGAAGACACCTTCAATGAAAAATATCAGGATGTTTATCTTGAATGTAAGGATATTGAGATTAATTTAAATGATTTTAAAGAGGATGCTTTGGAGATAAAGGAGGATACAATAGAAGATTCGGGAAATAATACAAATGATAAAATAACAAATAACACTGATATAAATATCGATAACAATGTAGATTCAACATCTATCAAATCAGAGGAAGAAGCAAGAAGGGGAGCAATCAGTGAATATGCTGCGAATAGCAAAAACCCTTTGCTTTCGGATAATATGGCAATTGAGAATTTCAAAAATCATGTAGTAGATGAATTAAATACCAATGGCTATAAAAACCTAGTCGAAGTTCCGGATGATAAGAAAGATAAAATAATAAAAAGCATTAAAGATTCACTATTGTCAGATGGGATAGATGTCGACGAACAGTTTATTAGAGATGGTTTAGAAGATATAAGTATCAAAGATTTAGACACGAAGAATACTGGAAGTAAAAAAAATAATCTAATAATGATTGGTATTATCATAGTTATTTCGGTATTTGTATCGGTTGTTATAATTATTTTTTTGAAATTAAAAAAGAAGAAGATGGAGGATGGCAATGAGAATTAAGAAAAAGCTAATATCATTTATTATAGTTTTCTCCCTTTTAATAACATGCTTACCGGGAGTTGCAGAAGCAGTAGGAACTGCAAAGTTAGTTTTGAAAGAAGATACTATTTCCGCAGTTGTAGCAGATACATTTACGATTCCGGTGAGTATTCAGAATAACCCGGGTATAATGGGGATGGATATAAATGTTGAATATGACAGAGAATTAGTAAATGCTGTGGAAGTAATACCTGGAAGTCTTTTAGAAAATGAAACAGTTAATGACAGTATCGAGACCTCATCGAGTAATTCATTCAACATTAAATGGGCTGGTTCTGAAAATATAACAGATGATGGTGTACTGTTTAATGTTAAATTTAGATTAATCAATCCATCGGAGACGGGATATACTAATATAAAATTTACGGTCAATTCGGATGATACTTACAATGATAAATATGAAGATATATCTATAACCGGAACAACCTTAAGAGTAGATACACCAACTGTTGAAAAGGAACAACTATCTTTAGCCGTCTTTATGGATGATTGGACATATGGAGATACACCATCAGTACCTGATTTACAAGGCAATACGGGTGGTGCAAATGTAAAATACGAATATTCTGATTCTCTTTTAGGTAATTATAGTTCTGATTTACCTACTGAAGTTGGCAAATATTACTTAAAAGCAACAGTTGAAGAAACAGATGAATATTATGGTGGTGTAACAACAACTACTTTTGAAATCTTAAAAAAAGCAGAAGAGATTATAAATAAAAAGCAGCTTACATTATCAGTAATCATGAATGATTGGACTGAGGGAGATATAGCTTCAACACCTGTATTAAATGGAAATCTAGGTAATGGAAAAGTAAAATATGAGTACGATTCAGACATTAACGGAACATATAGTGAAGCTAAACCAACAGAAGTGGGGAAATATTACCTTAAAGTAAGTGTTGAAGAAACAGAAGAGTATTATGGTGGAATAACTACATGCACTTTTAATATTCTTAAAAAAGATGAAGAGGTTTTAAATAAAAAGCCTCTAACACTATCGGTAATCATGGACGACTGGACAGTGGGCGATACAGCTTCGACACCTGTATTAAGTGGAAATATAGGTAATGGAAACGTTACATATGAATATGCTTCAGAAGTTGATGGACCATATAGCGAAACTAAGCCAACAGAAGTGGGAAGATATTATTTGAAAGTAAGTGTTGAAGAAACAGAAGAGTACTATGCGGGAATTACAACGTGCAGTTTTAGCATTCTAAAAAAAGAAGATAGTGTTAAACCAACAGTTATTCCAAGTGTCAAACCAAGCACAGAGCCAAGCATAAAGCCTAGTGCAAATCCAAGTGCTAAGCCCGCCACAATATCGAGTGTACAGCCGGTAAATATAGATAAAAGTAACGGAATAATAAGAATTAATATTAAAAATAAAAAAACATATAAAAAATCTAAGGTTGTTATCATTAAGGCTACTAAAAAAATTAAAACATTTAAAATCAACGGAAAGTCAATAAAGATTAAGAAGAATGCAAAAAAAATAAAGTTTAGATTATCGAAATATAATAAGCTATTGAGAAAATCTTCACGTTTTAATAGAATAACTATCGTTGATAATGATGGTAACAAAAAAAGTGTGAAATTTAAAATTCGATAGTTGCTGGTATACTACACATAGCAAATTAGTGTAAATCATAGCAAAATAGATTTAGAAAAATTGTTTCTCTGTCATCTTGGAGAATATTATTTTGTTTGGTAATCAGACCGACTTAAAAGAATAAACGAAGTAGATTATTGAGTGTAGACTATGAATTATCAAATAGACTTGTAATTAAATAACAAGAATGGAGATTATAGAATGAAAACAATATTTAATAATTACAGAAAAAATAGTATCAAAAAAGTAGCTGTTGTATTCGTAACAGCACTTTCACTATGCGTTTCTCCAATAGCTGATGTTAAAAGTAAAAATATTGAAATAAATAAAGTAAGTATTAAAAAGTTACTAAAGAATATGGAGAAGGCTGAAATAAGTATTTTAACCGAGAAATCAACTCGTAATAAGAAAAAATGGAATATCAAATTAAGTAATAACAATATGGCACGCTTTTCAGCTCTTTCAATTAATGTAGATGATGATAATGGTATTCGAATGGGAGAATTCGGTTATGAAACTTTTAGCTTTTCAGATGACGATCTTAATAATACTTCTTTAGAAATGTTCGGCAGAATGCTTGGTAAAGAAGATGTTAGCTCAACAAAACAGGTAAGCTGGACTTATGATGTTTTTAAGAGTAAAGGCGAGATTGTTATTTATAAAGCAAGTAACGAGGGAGAAACGTCATATAGTGCAACAGGGTACAGATTTTCTTCAGGAAGTGATTTTATTGATGTTACGAAAAAAATATATTATGGCTATTGGGGGCGCGATAACGGAAAACCTAATTATAAAATAAAATATACATTAGCTTTAAATGACGAATCATCATATGGTTACAAGATAACCGGAATGAAAATAAGAAAGATATGAATATAATCACCACATTTTTTAAATGTAGAGCTATGAGCTGATTTTTCTACTGAAATAATAATCAAATTAATATAGATATTCGGTCTTGTTGTGAAAAATGGTTTCTACTTTGCAACAATTTTCAGAAGATTATTGATGTCAAGCCTTTATGTGGCGGCATGATGATTGTAACGTTTTCCACAGGAGAAAAGCACATTTTTGATACAACAATGCTTAAAGGTTCTGCTTTTGATTCTCTTGCAGATGAAAAAATATTCAGTAACCCTGTTCTGTTTCATGGAGTTATCACATGGAACAATGGCGAAATCGACATAGCCCCGGAAACAGTTTATCGGGATAGTTATGCCTATGATAGCATAGAATTATAAGTTTTGTTAATGATGGTAGCACTATTAAGGAGCGTACATAAAGTATGGCCGAGATTACACAATTAAGATCATTAAACAAAACCGTAAAAAATATTTCTATCTTATAGGCAAAGGAAAGTACTATGGATTAGCCCGACGATAAAAGTATATTGATATTAAAAAATATTATATGAGCCCTGTGTTGTTTCGTTATTGAATAACTCAAGGCTCATTTTTTGGGGTGTATATTTGCCCATGCTTTTGTTGTTGATTATTATTTTCTTGAAAAATGTCCGTAAATCAACATTTTAGAAAGCAAAAATGTTGTATAGACGTCAGTTTTGATTTATTATATAATAATAAAAACCAATGGCTGCGCTTTTAAGGAGATTTTTAAAATGGTAGATTCAAAAACTTTGCTTAAATTGTCAAGTATTATGACTCAAACAGCAAGATTTGGCTTAGGAGATAAGGATTCACCTGATATTAATGAGGTAAAAGCTGTAATTTCAGATTATTGCAAACAAAAAGGAATACCGGATAGGGAGTTTGAAAGCGATTCGGAAATGATGCAATTTGTTTCTGAAGCTGTCTATGAAGAATTGTTTTCCCGGAGATAATCCTTCAAAGAAACAATAAAGATAATAAATAACAAATAACAAATAACAAAGAAAGGACGGATAATGATATGAGTAATATTTTTGATGAAATGGCAGATGCCCTCGCTGAGGCAGGTCAGACAGTAGGAGATAAGATTAAAGAAGCAAGAGATGTGACTGCACTTAAGGCGAAGCTTCGCTCTCATCAGAAAAATGTAGATGATACTTATAACAGAATCGGAAAGGAGTATTTTTCTAAACATAAGGATGACGAAGAAAACGAATTCTCCGATGAAATTGCTAAGATTAAAGCTGAGCAAAAAGAAATAGAAGAATTAAAAAAATGTATTAGCGATTTAAAGAGTTAAGGAATGCTAAAAGTGCGTATACGCCATTCATTGTTTTGAAATAAAACTGCGCATACACCAAAGATTAAAGTGTTTTTATATTGTGCTTTTTTATATTGGTAGTATTATAGAGTAAAGATACTTTCCGGAGGTATGCGAGAATGATTTTTGAAAGAAAAATATATAATAGGCTTTTGGAATGGAAAAAAACGAATGGTAAAGAAGCACTTCTGATTGAGGGTGCCAGACGAGTCGGAAAATCAACAATAGTACAAGAATTTGCACGAAATGAGTATGAAAGCTTTCTCTTGATAGATTTTGCCAGAACTTCAGAAGAAATAAAAAAGTATTTTATTAAATTCAATAATGATATAGACACATTATTTATGATGCTTCAAAATATTTATGGTGTAGAACTGAAAGAAAGAAAAAGCTTGATTATATTTGATGAAGTTCAAAGATATCCGACAGCCAGAGAGATGATAAAGTATCTTGTGGCTGATGGGAGATATGATTATATTGAGACAGGATCGCTGATTTCAATTAAGGATAATGTGAAGGATGAGGTGATTTGTATTCCACCCTATATGACAATTTGTTTATAAGTAAATGAAAATGTATAAAAAATTAAGAAGATCGGGAGATATCCTAAGTCGCACCTATGGGAAGTACATGGTGCCTGCTACGCTGACGGCAGTCGGGATATCTCTGAGTGAATTTGCAGACAGCCTCATAGTAGGACAGCTTTTAAATTCAGAGTCATTTGCAATAGTAAATCTCGGGACGCCAATTGTTTTTTTGGTCTGCATGATATATACCATCACCGGGATGGGCGGTTCTATTCTTTATGCAGAAAATCTCGGAAAAAAACATAATAAAAAGGCAGATGAATATTTTACAACATCTGCCTTATTAGCTGTATTTACGGGAATGCTATTATTGGTGTTTCTGCTTGTATTTCATACATTTATTGGAGATATATTTGGCTGCCCTGCGGAATTGAGAGCTGACTTTGATAAATATATTAAGATATTAAGTTTGTTTGTTCCAGTAGGTATAGTACTTATGCATCTTAGTTTTTTTCTGCCTATCATAGGGAAGCCGTTTTTGTCAACAATAATTGTGGTTGTTGTTAACGTTTTAAATATAATTCTTGATATAGTTTTGATCCAAGGATTTGGCATGAGGTGTGAGGGTGCTGCCCTTGCTACTTTATTATCTTATACTGTAGTATTATTTTTTGTTGTTATTATTTGCATCAAATCTAAAGTGCCCTTTTCCATGGAAAAACCCGAAAAAATCAAAAAAACCATTTTGAATATAGTAAGTAAGGGGTTTCCTTCGGGCATAGGGCAGGCCGGATATGCGATTACAACAGTATTTTGCAATTATTTCATGAATGCTGCATTTGGAACATCGGGTTTAGTTACCATGTCGCTGTTTTATCAAATGGATTCATTTATTTCCATAGCTCTTTCCGGAATAGTTGATAACAATGCTTCCTTTACTGCTATCCTTAAAGGTGAGGGGGATTATTTTGGTATTCGCACTCTTACAAAGCGTGTTGCTATAGTGATATTTTCTGTATGTACTGTTATATCCGTTATATTTTTGCTTTTTTCAAATAATGTCGCTGCATTCTTTAATATACGGGAAAAAGCATCGCTTGAACTTATTGCGACGCTCACTCCTTTATATGTTTTTTATTATCCTCTCCGCAGTATTGTATTATTGCTAAGAGATGTCTACAATACCCTTGATAGAACAACCTATGCATCAGTACTCGGTGTTCTTGATAAAGCAGTATCCATACCCCTGATAGGAGGGATAATGTATCTTTTGATTGGTGGATATGGAATTATATTAGCTTTTCCTGTAAGTATGATTGTGATAGCGATTATTATTGTTATTGTAAATCACAGAATAGTAAAAAAGTCGAAGGGAAGGTACTCGCCCATATTACTTCTTGATGAAGAGTATCCACTGAAAGCATTATGTAGCTTTTCATTGGATGGTATGAGAAGTCCGGCTGAAGCAGGAAGTATTATTTCAGAAAGTATGAAAGAGTATGACATTGATAAAGGAGTTTTATATAAAATATGCCTTGCTGTTGAAGAAATGTTTACTTATATTCAAAAAAATAATGATTCCGATATATCAGCTGATATTATGATATGCTCTGATGAAAATAGCTATTGTATTATATTTCGAAGTCCCGGTAAGGCTTTTTATCCCATAAATACAAATAGTACCGATTTGACTGCAAATGAGCTTATGCTTACAAAATATTTCAGAATAAAACATGAATATATATTAGGTTTGAATTCCACAAGTCTCACAATAGGTGATATCTCATGAAGGAAAATATAATTATCGCTGAAGCGATGTCAACTGCATTTAATTATCTTGAAGATATACGTCAGAGAGGGTATAACCCCGTGATATTGGAGGCATATATCCCTGAAGGATATGCCCGTAAGTTAATGGACGAAGAGCGCCGGGTAAAATACCGAAGAATTGATTATCCCATAACCATAATAAAAGAAAATCTAAATTATGAGATTACTTTGCAAGAAATCAAAGCACTTAATCCGCGCCTTATTCTTCCGGGTGGAGAGGAAGGAGTTATAATTGGGACAAGACTTGCGGACAGTCTCGGTTTGGTGGGAAATCCTTACTCAAATATCAAAGCTATGACTGAAAAAGATGAAATGCAAAGATGCTTAAAGGCGGCAGGATTGAGATATATAAGGGGTAAAGAAGTGTCTTCCCGAGAGGATTGTATATCTTTTATCGAGGAAACATGTGTGGAAGATGCAGTTATAAAACAAGTACACGGTGTGGCATCGGTAGGTGTTCATCTTGTTCACGGTAAAGATGAGCTTATCAAAGCATTTGACCAAGAGAGTAAAGCGGAAAATATGTTTGGCGAAGCTGTCAATCGTCTGATGATTCAGGAGCGTATTTTTGGAGATGAGTATATAGTAAATACTATCAGTAGAGATGGTGTCCCTGCGCTAACCTCAATTTTTAGATATTTCAAAAAACGTACTTCCGCAGGAGCTATGATTTATCAAGGCTATGAAACTATTAATGAACTTGGGATGAAAGAAAATGAACTTGTTGATTATGCTTTTAAGGCCGTGCAGGCCATCGGAATAACAGATGGACCTGTTCACGGCGAATACATGATAGATAAAGACGGACCGGTTCTTATAGAAGCTAATTGCAGGGTACTGGGTGGCAGTGCGCCCTCAGACTTTCTTGATAAGGTATTTGGATATCATGAAACAGATATAATACTGGATAGTATGCTAAATAAGGAGTTTCATAAAGAGTTTAGAAACCGCCCGTACAAGCCAATCAGAAAAGGCTACTCGAAAGACTTTTCATCAGAAACCGATCAGCACATTTCTTCTTCCGGTATTATTCCGATTCTGATGGGGATGAAAAGCTTCCATTCCGGGTGGGTAACAAATGCAGGTCAGACTGATACTATTCACGAGACCGTTGATCTTGAAACTGAAACCGGGTGCATATACCTCGTTCATGATGATGATAAAGTAACAAAAAAAGATTTTGAATTTTTGATGCATATAGAAGAAAATTATCCTAAACTTATGCACTCTGATGAGCCTCTTTTTGTGACTCCTGAGGATAAGTCAGAAATCACACCGGAAATTGAGGCTATCATTCATAGCGATACGGAAACACTTATCAATACTCTTATAACATATTTTAAAAATGGTGAAAAAGGCAAAATGCCAATACCCAAAAAACTGATTGATAATTGTCCCTATAATCGTGAAATAGTTAGTCTTATAAAAAGGCTTTGTGAATAAGTGACTTAAAAATTCGCTCACGTTTCACTTTAATTACTCATATCTCAATGTATCTATAGGATTCATCTTAGCTGCCTTATTGGCAGGGTAATAACCGAAGAAGAGTCCGATTGCCAGTGAGAAAAGGAGTGATCCAACTATACTGATTACAGATGGGCTTGCGACGTATCCCAAAAGTGAGGATGCTCCGATGCCCAGTGCGATACCAACTTTCGCCCATGCCAACAAGCTTTAACATATCTGCAGCTTTTTCTCGCCTTTCATTTTTCGGGACACCGGCATACAGCATGGGAAGCTCAGCATTTTTTAGTGCAGAAGTTTTTGCCACCAGATTATAGGTTTGAAATAAGAAGCCGATTTTTTGATTTCTTATAAGGGATAGTTCATTATCATTCGCTTCATTTACATTAACGCCGTCTATTACGTAATCACCTTCGGTTGCTCTGTCAAGAAAACCTATACGTTAAATAAAAAGGTTATAATTAGATCTGCTCAGGGTATAAAGATAATTAAACTAAATAGAAAAAGACTTTCAGTAAAAAATGGCTCTAGAAAATACATCTTTATACTTAATAAAGTTTCAAATAAGCTTAATAAAGGAAAATGGAATTCATTAGTAGTAATGGATAAACAAAACAATAAAATAACCGTTAGATTTAAAACAAGATAATAATTGCTTATTTGGCATGCATTGTAAATAAAGAAAACTCTCTGTAGTAATGTTATTATTACTTCAGAGAGTTTTTTCGAATTTATCACTTCCATGATATCTGTAATTCTCGGTTGTTTTTTTGCACAATCAGATAAATAAAGATTAATCAATAATTGATATGGGATACCGGTATGTTCTGCTTTATCCTTAAAATATTCAATTGTTACTTCATCAATATTTATTGTGATTTGTTTCTTTTTACCTTTTACATAAGGATTTTATTATCATCTTCTGCAAAACAAAGACCTCGAAATGCCCTAACTGTTCCTTTACCTTCAAACCAAAATGTGATACAATATCTTTAGTTATTCAATAATCAAAAGGAGTTACAAAGTAGATATGCTTGAATTTTTGGGAAGGGGCGCTGCATTTACTGATGATCAGAACAGTGCCTTCTTTGTAGACAAAAAAGACATTATTTTGCTGGACTGTCCCATGTCTTCTTTTCACAAAATCAGAAAAATGGGGCCTGATGGTTTGATACATGCATACAATAGTAAATATAGAGCTAATCAGTTTTCTGACGATACCCCCAAAAGTTCGATATCCGAGGGAAGTGAAGGAGTAAAGTTTTATGTGATTGTAACCCATACTCACGGAGATCACGTCAGTGGTATTGCTATGCTCATTCACTTTTGTTACTACGTATGGAAGCTTCCGGTGTATGTAATTACGCCTTCTGATGAAGTGAAGCAGGATCTTATATACCTTCTCAAGCGTCTTGAAGGCTGTGCAGATGATGCGTATTCCATAATAATGGCGGAGGAACTGGATAAGTGGGGGTTGGAAGCGATTTCCACAACTCACTCGCCTGAGCTGGCCGGCAGGTGCTTTGGTTACAAGCTTATGATACACGGGAAAGATGTCATATTTTCCGGAGACACCTGTACACTTAAACCTTATGAAGCATATTTAAATAATACGAAGGACGCTGAGTTTTACGTGGAGATGGCCTACAACAAATCACCGGTACACCTTTGCATAAGCGAGAGATTGGAGTTTTTAAAGGGGCTAACAGAGAATGGTATAAAGGTTTATATCATGCATATGGATAATGAAGAAAAAATAGGTGAAGCCATAGAGGGGAGCGGTATAGAGTTTGCTCCTTTGATTTAACTCAGTCGGAGAATCCTCCACTTCTAAGCGAAGCGAAAGTGGGGATTATGATAAACTATATTCAGTCGGAGAAATCCCCTATTACTTATTTTGCAATTTACTCACGCATTGGTTCACAACAGATAACATGGAGGAAATAACGTGGAAAATATTAATTTAGGTCGCAATAAAGAGAATACCGGTTTAGAGCTTTTAGGTGAAAAAAATGTAGTTTACAAGGATGATTATGCTCCTGAGGTTTTAGAAACCTTTGATAATAAGCATCCTGACAATGATTATTTCGTAAAGTTTAATTGTCCCGAGTTTACCAGTCTTTGCCCCATTACAGGACAGCCTGACTTTGCAACCATCACCATTAGCTACATACCGGATGTAAAAATGGTTGAGAGTAAATCTTTGAAGCTATACTTATTCAGCTTCAGAAATCATGGTGATTTTCATGAGGATTGTGTAAATATGATTATGAAGGATCTTATAAAGCTTATGGATCCGAAGTATATCGAGGTGTGGGGAAAGTTTTTGCCAAGAGGTGGTATCTCCATAGATCCTTATTGTAATTACGGAAGACCCGGAACTAAGTGGGAAACCATGGCTGCAGAAAGACTTATGAAGCATGATATGTATCCGGAGGTTGTAGATAATCGATAAAAAATATTGAGTCGCTCTAAGGAGCGGCTCTTTTTTCGAGTGATTCTGTTCATATTTATTCCACAACATCGGTCTAGTTTTGCCACAATATTAACGGCAATTTGACATTTATTAGGTATATATTTCTCTTTGAAGTTAAGAAAACCATATTTTAGTACTAAAGAAGGGAGGTATACTATGAGAAAACATTTTTTAAATAAACTTTATATAATTACGGGTACTCTTTCTATATTTAGTCTTTGTCTGACATTTACAGGCTGCACCGAAACTGCAAAGACTACATCTACTCAGGAAGCTAGTGCTTCGAAGGAAGATACATCATCTGACAAGACAGGTGATAGTAATGAAACTGATACAGAATCCGGTACAGATTCAGATAAAAATTCTGAAGATTCTTCTGATAATAATTCTAAGGATACTACTGCATCAGTTTCCGGTGATTTTCTTTCAAAAAATGACATTGATATAAGTGATACCATATCCAATGATGCTGATGGAGAACATGCTGTATTAGCTGATGGAGAAAATGCTGATTACAGTAATGTAAAGATTGAAAAAACAGGAGATTCCGGTGGTGATGAAGCTGATTTTTACGGTGAAAATGCAACTGTTTTTGCAACTAACAAGGCAACTCTTAACTTAAAGAATGTCTTGATTGAAAGTGATGGCGAACATGCTAACGGTGTATTTTCCTATGGTGAAGGAACTACAGTTAATATAAGTGACTCTGTTATAGAGACCAAGGGAAATTGTTCAGGTGGTCTAATGACAACCGGCGGAGGAACTACAAATGCTGAGAACCTCACTATAATTACATCAGGCAATTCATCTGCAGCTATTCGCTCCGACAGAGGTGGCGGAACGGTAAATGTGAATAAAGGGTATTATGAGACTAGTGGCACAGGATCTCCGGTGATTTACTCAACTGCCGACATAACAGTATCTGACAGTACTTTTGTATCAAAGGCTTCTCAAGGGATTGTAGTAGAAGGAAAGAATTCCGTCACTCTCAAGAATGTAAATCTTACTGCTGACAACAATAAGAAAAACAGTGACAAATCAAGCTACTATCAAGCAGTAATGATTTACCAATCCATGTCTGGAGATGCTGATAACGGAACTGCTTCGTATACAATGAAGGGCGGCACTATCACAAACAAAAACGGCGATATATTTTTTGTAAATAATACTGTTGCAAATATAAATCTAAAAAATGTAAAGATTACAAATAAGGATTCTGATGGCGTATTTCTTCGTGCAGCTGCGGCCGGTTGGGGAAATGAGGGTTCAAACGGAGGAAAGGTTAACTTAAAGGCTACTAATCAGAAAATTAAGGGTGATATAGTTGTAGACAGTGACTCTGCACTTAACCTTTATCTTAAAAAGAATTCAACCTTTAAGGGTGCTGTAAACAGCGAAAAAAGTAATGGTGAAGTATATGTAGAGATTTCAGGCAATTCTACATGGACTCTTACGTCTGATTCATATGTAACAAGTCTTACATGCGAGAAAAACAGCATTAATCTAAATGGACATAAGCTTTATGTAAACGGTAAAGAGTATAAAGAGGGAAGCGCATCTACAGGAAAATCAGTTAAGCTGTCAAGTGATTCTTCATCAGGTAAGGAGAGTACCAAGAAAAACAGTAATTCAGACAAGAATAACTCATCGAAGAGCAGTTCTGATAAAAACAGTAATTCCGGTAAGGATAATAAGTCTGATAAGAGTAGCTTGGATAAAAACAGTTCCGGTAAGAGTAGCAACTCCGACAAGAGCAATAGTTCAGGAAAAGAAAGTTCGGATAAGAGTAATTCTTCAGACGGCTCCGGTTCACATAGCCATAATAGACCCGGAAGTCATCATAGTCACAGTTCCTCTGACTCAAGTTCATCGGATAGCAACTCTTCTTCAGGGGCAAGCTCGTCGGAGAAGAAATCTTCCGATTCAAACTCGTCGGAAAGCAGCTCTTCTTCAGAACATGAAAGACACGGAAAGCCGTCCCATAAACCGGACAGCAAACCATCAAGCAAGTCAGATTCTTCAAGTTCTTCGAGCAAATCAGGCTCCTCAAGCAAGACAGACTCATCGAGTTCATCAAGTAAGTCTGATTCCGTATAAAATAAACTTTCAAGGTACATATAATTACAATTCCCATAAAAAGACGGAGTGTGGAATGGAAATTTTCATCCCTACTCCGTCATTTTTTGTTTTCTTATATTTTTGTATGCCTGAGTGAAAAGATTAATTCCACTGACCCGGGTTATGTTTTTTTATTCAACAAACTTGACACGAACATAAATTTTCCCTTGTATCTTCTTTTTATAAGCGTTATAATCTTATTACTAATGATTAAAACGCATCTACATTTTAAAGGAGATTATTTCGGATGGATAGATACCGATTATTTGATAATAAAAGGTTTATTAAGATTATCCTTGTTTGTATACCTGGAATTATAATAAATCTGTTGGGTTACGTAATTGTACAATTTTTTCATTTACCGATATTTCTCGACTCTATCGGTACGATGTTTATAGGAGTTTTAAGTGGTTATCTTCCTGCTATTATCGTGGGAATAACAACTAATATTATTATGTCCTTTACGTCGTCATCATATATTTATTATGCCATAATAAATATATTGATAGCAGTGGTGGTTTCTTATTGTTCGAGAAAAGGGGTATTAAAGCACTTTTATGGTGGAATTATAGTTTTTGTGATTCTTGCTATATCAAGTCTGCTATTATCCAATACTTTGGATTATTTTCTTAACGGAATGTATGGTACGGATGAATCGTTTATGGCTATGTTTATGGACAAGCTTCCTGTAGAGGTAATAGATAAGGCACTGTCTGTTTTTATTACATTTTTAGCTATATATGTATTTCCTAAATCAATTACAAATATGTTTGAGATTACCGGTTGGCAACAGACTCCTCTTACCAAAGAAGAAGTAAAAGCTGTGAGAAAAAGTAAAAACAGAAGAGTATCGCTTCGGACCAAGATTCTTTTGCTTTTGGTGGTTGCCTGCGTCTCGATTGGTGCCGTTGCTATGATAATCAGCATGATTCTTTACAGAAACTATTCTATAGATGATTATTACAGGACGGCAGAAAGTACTGTTAATCTTGAAATAGGAGTTATAGATCCGGAGAAAATCGATGAGTACATCGAAAAAGGTGATAGCTCTCAGGAGTACAGAGAGGTTGAGAGAAGACTTTATAGTATTAAAGAAAGCTCAAAGGATATTAATTATATCTATGTTTACAAAATATTAGAAGACGGATGTCATGTAGTATTTGACTTGGATACTGAAGATGTAGAGGGTGAAGAGCCGGGAGCTGTAGTCGAGTTTGATAAGTCATTTGAAAAAAAAATCGATGCTCTTCTTGCAGGAAAGGAAATTGACCCTATCATTACTGATGATACCTATGGATGGCTTGTTACTGTATATAAGCCTATCTACAATAAGGCAGGAGAGTGTGTTTGCTATGCGGCGGCTGACATCTCCATGGATGTAGTTAAGTCCAACGAATACAGTTTCCTTGCTAAGTTACTTTCACTATTTTTGGGATTCTTTTCTCTTATCCTAGCAGTAGGTTTGTGGATATCAGAGTATAATATTGTATTTCCGGTTAATACTATGGCTTTAAGTGCAAGTGCATTTGCATATGATAATGAGGAGTCACTTGAAGAAAACGTATCACGTATCGAAAAGCTGAAAATAATGACCGGAGACGAAATAGAAAATCTTTACAATGCATTTACAAAAACTACGGAAAACAACGTCCGGTATGTAAATGTACTGAATGAGAAGACCGAAACCATAGCTCAGATGCAGGATGCGCTTATCATTGTTCTTGCAGATATGGTTGAAAACAGAGATGAGGAGACGGGAGACCATATCAGAAAAACAGCAGCATATACAAGAATAATCATGGAATCTCTGATGGAACTTGGATACTACACAGATCAGTTAACTGAAAAATTCATGTATGATGTTGAGCACTCCGCACCTCTTCATGATATCGGTAAAATTGCGGTTTCTGATGTTATTTTAAATAAACCGGGTAAACTTACCGATGAAGAATTTGAAATTATGAAGACCCATACAACTGCAGGTGCTCAGATTCTTTCGCAGGTTATTGAAAAAGTACCGGATTCGGGTTATCTTTTAGAAGCGAAAAATCTTGCTGAGTATCATCATGAAAAGTGGAATGGAAACGGTTATCCTAAGGGGCTTTCAGGAGAGGATATTCCTTTATCCGCAAGAATTATGGCAGTTGCTGATGTTTTTGATGCTCTTGTGTCGGAGAGATGTTATAAGAAGGCATTTCCATTTGAAAAAGCAATGGGAATTATACAGGAAGACGCAGGAACTCATTTTGACCCTAAGATTTCCGAAGCATTTAAGCACGCAGAGGATAAGGTTAGAGAGGTTGCAGAGCACTTTAGTGAAGTAAGTAATAGTAAATATTTATAATTTTTTAAGGAGGTATACGACTATGAAATTTTATCGTTGTAAAAAATGTGGAAAGATAATTGCTATGGTAAATGAAACGGCTGTTCCTACCATGTGTTGCGGTGAAGCTATGGAGGAGCTTGTTCCGGGAACTGTAGATGCTGCACTTGAAAAACATGTACCCGTATATGAAGTAAACGGTAATACAGTTACAGTAACCGTGGGAAGTGTAGAGCATCCAATGCTAGAAAATCATTATATACAGTGGATTGCTATTAAGACAAAGAATGGTAATCAGAGAAAGATTTTGAATCCGCAAGATGAGCCGAAGGCTACATTTGCACTTGTTGAGGGAGATGAAGTTCTTGAGGTTTATGAGTATTGTAATCTTCATGGACTTTGGAAAGTATAAAATAATACAAAACAGGAGGAAAGATTCAAATGAAAAAGAAATTCACACTTAAGAGAGTACTGGCAACGACTATGGCGGCAGCACTTGCACTTACATCTGTGACCATGACAGACACAGATACCAGTGCAAAAGAAACTCCATCTGTAAAGGTGACAGCAAAGGTAACTGTAGGTGAAACAGAGAAACTTAAGGTAAATGCTAATGGCTACAAAGTGAAGTCGGTAAAGGTTTCAAGCAGTAAGAAGGATGTTGCAACCGCTACAGCCTCTAAGAAAAAGATTAAAGTTAAGGGTGTGTCGGCAGGAAAGGCTACTTTAACAGTTAAGATAAAGGCTGTGAAGTCTTCTAAGAAATCTGATAAAGCTAAGACATTTAAGTCTAAGATAGATGTTTCAGTAGCAGCAGCAACAGGTGCCAATCCGTCAACGCGTGCCAGCGTAGCACCCGCAGCTACAGTGACTCCAAAGAGCAGTCCTACACCTGATAACAGCGTGGTTCTTAACAGTGAGAAGAAGGATGCAACCGATATTACAAAGGCTAAAAACGCTGCATGGCTCGATAGACTTGATTTTGATGACAAGTCAGAAGAGGAAAATGCAAAGAGAGGTCTTATAGAAGCACCGGAAGCACCTGTTATTAAGGATGTAGATGGAAATATAGTTTGGGATGTATCTGTATATGATTTCATTAAAGAGATGGCAGAACTTCCTGAATCTAAACTTCCGGGAACCATTAATCCAAGTCTTTTCAGAAACACCTTATATAACAGCTACGCAGGTCTTTTTGAGGTTTGCGACGGTATATATCAGGTACGTGGTTACGATATGTCCAATGCTACATTTATCAGAACAGATAATGGCTGGATTGTCTTCGATGTTCTCATGTGCAAGCAGGATATGGCAGAAGCAAAGGCTCTTATGGAGGCATATGCAAAGAAAGAGTTAGGTCTTGAATCACTCGATATAAAGGCAGTTTTATACAGCCATTCACATGTAGATCATTACGGTGGAATCTACGGTCTCCTAGATCAGAGTACAGTAAGTGAGACTGTTGCAAAGAAGACAGATGATTGGGATTCGCAAAGTGATCAGATAGATGAAGGAAAGATATCAGTAATTGCTCCGGAAGGATTTTTAGAGCATGCTGTATCAGAGAATATCTATGCAGGTAGCGCTATGTCACGTAGAGCACAGTATCAGTACGGTGTTACTCTTGGTGTTGGCGAGAAGGGCCGCCTTGCAATGGGTATCGGACTTGGACAGTCTGTAGGAAATACAGGCTTACTTGCTCCAACTTATGATGTAACAAAGAACGAAACAATAGTAATAGACGGACTTGAGGTTCAGATACAGCTTACACCTGGTACAGAAGCTCCGGCTGAGATGAATGCGTACTTCCCTAAGTACAGAGGTTTATGGCTTGCAGAAAACTGTACCGGAACCATGCACAATGTTTACACACTTCGTGGTGCTGAAGTTAGAGATGCAGCTGACTGGGCAACTTATATACTTGAGGCAGAGCAGATGTTTGGAGACAAGACTGATGTTGTCTTCCAGTCGCATAACTGGCCACATTGGGATACTGAAAACATAAAGACTTACATGGAAAATACAGCGGCAGTTTACCAGTTTATCCACGATCAGACATTATATTATGCAAATGATGGATATACTCCAAATGAGATTTCAAACATGCTCAAATTACCTGATAAGCTTGATAGGGTTTGGTACACAAGACAGTATTACGGTACATTAAAGCACAACATAAAGGCAGTTTACCAGAAGTATCTTGGATGGTATGATGCAAATCCTGTAAATCTTGATCCGCTTCCACCTGAGGAAACAGCTAAAAAGTGGGTTGAGTACCTTGGAGATATTGACAAGGTTATAAAGATGGCAAAGGCTGACTTTGATAAGGGCGAGTATCAGTGGGTTGCGCAAGTTATGAAGGAAATAGTATTTGCAGATCCATCCAATACAAAGGCAAGACAGCTTTACGCTGACGCTCTTGAGCAGCTTGGTTATCAGGCAGAGAGTGGAACATGGAGAAATATCTATCTCACAGGTGCTAATGAGCTTAGAAACGGCAATCAGTCAATAGGAAAGAAGAATGCAGGCGGAAGCAATGATGTTCGTGCAGCTATGACAGCAGACATGATGCTCGATTATATTGGCATCGCAACGGATGCTCTTGCAGCTCAGGATGATGATCTTTCATTTAACTTAAATATTTCCGATACAGGTGAAAAGTACTATATCAAGAGGTCTTCAGGCGTAGTTCTTGTTTATAAAGAAAGAACAGAGGATGACGTGGATGCTACTCTTACCTGTCCTAAGCAGGCACTTCTTGGAATTATGGGAGGAAGCCTGGATAGCATAAAGGATAAAGTAAAGATCGAAGGCGATGATACAGTTCTCGACAGATTTGGAAAGTACATCAAAGTTTGGACAAGAGACTTTAACATTGTAGAACCATAATATATATGTCACAATAAATACATACCGGTCAAGGCTCCTTTGTGGAGTCTTGACATTTATATAGTTAAAAAAACAATTAGGGAGGAAATCAACTATGAAGAAAAAAATCGGATTATTACTTTCACTTGCACTTACTGTTTCAAGCTTTCCTTTATTTACCTATGCGACTGCGGATAATGCAATCATAGAGATAAGGACAGCTGATGACCTAAGAAAGGTTGGAGGAAAGGAAAATGTAACGTTTAAGCTTATGAACGACATTGATCTTTCCGATACCGTATCAGGAGGTGTTCACACTGCAGAGGGTGGATGGGTGCCACTTGATCACTTTAACGCTATATTTGATGGCAATGGTTACAGTATAAAAAATTTAAATATCTATTCTTATAATGATCTTGATGGAAGCGAAGAGTACAATCTTGGTCTTTTTAAAAGTATAGAGGCAGATGCTGTAGTTAAGAACCTCGATATAAGCGTAAATATCAACAAGAGTTCTACAACTGTTGATAAGTTCGGAGCTATATGTGGCTATAATGATGGAACTATCGAAAACTGCTCTGTTTCAGGTAGTATCACCTGCAATGTTACTCAGGAGCAGTTAGATGAGGATGAAGTAGATGACTCGATAAAGGCAAGCGACAGAGTAAGAATAGGTGGTGTCTGCGGCAGAAACAACGGTTACGTAAAAAACTGCTACAGTAATGTGAATATTTCAACAACCAATACCTATGCTTATGTAGGCGGAATCTCCGGCGGAAATGCAGGAGGAGATATCATAACAAGCTATAATACAGGAAAGATTGATGCTCAGACAGAAACAAAAGCAGGCAGTATCTATGCATTTTCTAACAGCTCAAGTCTCGTGGAGAAGTGTTATGCACTTGACAATAACATTGATAAGGATTCACCGCTTGAAGGTGTCAAGATCCTTACATCAGCTGAAATGAGCGACTTAAAGAATTTTGAAGGCTTTGACTTTCAGAATACATGGTATATGGGATACACAACCTACACATATCCGGTTCTTAAGTCTATAAGAAGAACTTATGCGTATGTAAATCCTGCATCAGGTGGCTCTATTTATACTCCTGAGCCGGTTGTGGTTCCTACACAGGCACCTGCTAAGCCTGTTGCCACTGCTACACCTGTACCTACAGTTAAAGCTCAGCCTGTAGTCAGTGCAGTTGATTCGCTTTCAGTAGTTTGTCCGAAGAAAAAGAGAATAAGAATTACTTACTCACCTGTCACTGTAACAGGTTATGAAGTTCGCTATGAGATTCAGTATTCACCTTATAAGGGTATGAAGAGTAAGACAACTAAGGATGTAAAGAAGACAAAAGTAGTTGTAAAAAATCTGAAAAAACCAAAGTATTTTGTGCGTGTAAGAGCTTACGTGGATTATAACGGAACCAATATTTACTCTACATGGTCTTCAAAAATTAAGGTCTTGATGAAGTAAAGGCTATGCAGTTCACATTTAAAGCAAAGAGTAAGCGTTGCAACTAATGAAACCTGCAAGGCAAAAGAGCTTGTATTCATGCTAAAGGTCAAGTGATAAAAGGAGATAAACTGTGAACGTAGAAAAATTAATTGAAATAATAGGAGCGGACTTTTATACGGGTGTGCCGGATTCACAGCTAAAGGAACTATGCAATTATCTTATGGCTAGGTACGGCATAGATTCAAAACATCATATAATAGCTGCCAACGAGGGTAATTGTACCGCGTTGGCGGCAGGTTACCATCTTTCCACCGGAAAGGTACCTGTAGTATATATGCAGAATTCAGGCGAAGGAAATATTATAAACCCTGTTGCATCTCTTCTAAGTCAAAAGGTTTATGCTATTCCCATGATATTTATAATCGGATGGAGAGGTGAACCGGGCGTACATGATGAGCCGCAGCATATATATCAGGGAGAAGTGACTATAAAACTTCTTGATGACATGGACATAGATTCTTATGTAATTGGAAAAGAAACAACCGATGAGGAAGTCTTTACGAAGATGGAAGAGTTTAAAGAACTTCTTTCTAAAGGAAAGAACGTTGCTTTTGTAGTACGTAAAGGAGCGCTAACAGTAGATTCGACAAATGAAAACTATAGTATCGAATATAAGAATAATCATACCATGCTTCGTGAGGAGATTATACGTCACATAACAAAGATAAGTGGTAAGGATCCTATAATAAGTACCACAGGAAAGGCAAGTCGCGAGCTTTTTGAGATAAGAGAGGCTGATAAAAAAAGTCATAAGTATGACTTTCTTACAGTCGGTTCCATGGGGCACAGCTCATCCATAGCCCTTGGAGTAGCAATCCATAAGCCCGGTGTAAAGGTGTGGTGTATAGATGGTGACGGAGCGGCTCTTATGCATATGGGCGCAATGGCTGTTATAGGAGCACAGAAACCAAAGAATCTGATACATATAGTAATCAATAATGGTGCTCACGAGACAGTCGGTGGTATGCCTACAGTGGCTGAAAGCATCGATATGATTTCGATAGCAAAGGCCTGTGGTTATGTGAATGTAAAAAAAGTAGAAAACTACGATAATCTTGACAAAGCACTCGAGGAAGCTAAAAGTTTAAATGAGCTTTGCTTTATAGAGGTTACATGTGCAATTGGCTCAAGAGCAGATCTTGGAAGACCAACCACTACTGCTCTTGAAAACAAGATAAACTTTATGGATTATCTTAATTCAATTCCAAATTAGAGCAAAAATATTAATAAATACAATTCAAAAAACTTTAAAAAAAAATTTAAAAAAACACTTGACATTTGATAAAAAAGAGAATAAAATACCCGACATAGACAGCGAAGGGGCTGTGGATAAGATGATTATCCACAGCCCCTTTTTTGCCTTGGAGAGGTGCGCTTTTACTCGCATGAGTGTCAAAAAAAAACTCCTTATATAATAGGCGCATCTCTCAATTAAAAGATTAAAAAAAGTGATAATTGTTCTGTGAATTTTTTTTGAAATACGGAACAAATTTTTACGAAAAAGGAGGTTGATAATTTAGATAAATATTAACTATTAACAATCATAATGATTAGACAGAATAGGAGGAAATAATTATGAACATATCAGAAGTTAACTCAGTCGTATTTGGAGTGTGGTTTTTAATTGGAGCTGCTTTGGTTTTCTTTATGCAATGTGGTTTTGCTATGGTTGAATCCGGATTTACAAGAGCAAAAAATGCCGGTAATATCATCATGAAAAACCTTATGGATTTTTGTATAGGAACCGTATGTTTTATATTGATTGGCGGTGGATTATTACTTGGTGAAAATGCTTTTTTTGGTTTTCTTGGTAAGCCTAATTTTCAGATTTTTACCAACTTCAGTAATTATGATTGGTCTGCGTTTGTATTTAACCTTGTGTTCTGTGCTACAGCTGCAACTATCGTATCAGGAGCCATGGCTGAAAGAACAAGATTTTTATCATACTGTATCTACTCAGCAGTTATTTCGGCAGTTATCTATCCTATAGAAGCTCACTGGGTATGGGGCGATGGATGGCTCGTAAATAAGGGTTTTATAGATTTTGCAGGATCCTGCTGTATCCACACTGTCGGTGGTGTGTGCGCTTTAATCGGAGCTAAAATTGAAGGCCCTAGAATTGGTAAATTTTCCTACGATGAAAAGGGGAAGGTTACTAAAGTTCATGCAATTCTTGGTCATTCGCTCCCGCTTGGAGCACTTGGTTGTTTCATTCTTTGGTTTGGATGGTATGGATTTAACGGAGCTGCTGCAACCAGCTTAGATCAGCTCGGATCTATCTTTGTAACAACAACTATCGCGCCTGCTGTAGCTACATTTGTCTGTCTGATTTTTACTTGGATAAAATTTGGAAAGCCGGATGTTTCCATGTGTCTAAATGCTTCATTAGCAGGACTTGTTGCAATCACAGCAGGGTGTCATGCAATGGATGCTACCGGTGCCTTAGTTACAGGAGTTGTTGCGGGACTTTTAGTTCCTTTTGGGGTATGGTTCTTAGATAATAAACTTCATATAGACGATCCGGTAGGTGCTTGTGCAGTGCATCTTCTCAATGGTATATGGGGAACACTGGCAGTTGGACTCTTTGCAACTGATACAGCACCTGAAAACACAGTTAACGGTCTTTTTTATGGCGGAGGATTTAAGCTCTTAGGTATTCAGGTAATAGGTCTTTTAGCAGTAATAGCATGGACAGCTGTTACTATAACAATTACATTTGTTATAATTAATAAAACTCTTGGATTAAGAGCAACTGAGGAAGAAGAAATCCTTGGTCTTGATATAACTGAGCATAACTTACTTACCTCATACTCTGACTTTATGCCATCTGTAAAGTCTATCCAGAAAACTCTTTACTATTCCGATAAAGTAGGCTTAGATGTATCAGGATCGGATATGCCTGAAATCAAAACAGCAGCTATCGTGGATACGGGAGACGGAGTACATACTCCTCAGAAAACTACTGAAGGAAGTAGTACTTATGTGGCTAAACCTGTTCAGGTTAGAACTACCACAGGAAGCGATGGACACAAGCTTACTAAGATTTCAGTTATCTGTAAGCCGGAAAAACTTCAGGAATTACAGTATGCATGGAGTAAAATCGGAGTTCTCGGTATAACTGTAACTCAGGTTATGGGATATGGAACTCAGAAGGGGCGTGTATCTTACTACAGAGGTGTAAAGAGCGATGAAACCACACTTAGGCCTAAGATGAAGGTGGAAGCGGTAGTTTCAAAGGTTCCTGTTGAGGATATGGTAGAGGCTGCAAAATCAGCACTTTACACAGGAAGCATCGGAGATGGAAAGATGTTTATATACGATGTTGAAGATGTAGTAAAGGTTCGTACAGGAGAAACAGGTTACGATGCACTTCAAGGTGAGGTAGAGTAACATATAAGAGAAATATTCATTTTTAATTGTTATATATAGTATTATTCTTTTAGGGACTATGTGGATTTACGCATAGTCCCTTCTTTATTATCGCAGAGTCCTCGAAAGGAAAATGTCAGCAGAGCTGACCGACTACTCGATTGCTAGTTATCATGAATTATATTCATTTTGAAGTTAAGTTATTTTAATTTGTGAAACTTGACATAGTTCATAATTAAGTATAAACTATAGTTTACTGTTCAAGGCACATCTCTCTTTTTTTTAAGTGTTAAGTGCCTCGAATATGTATTGAATGATTATTTCCTAATAACCATTCAATAAAGAACCAGTAGGAGGAGATATAATGGAATACAATATAGCCCTTATTCCGGGCGACGGAATAGGCCCTGAGATAGTTGCAGAGGCTGTCAAGGTACTTGATGCAGTGGCAGAAAAGTACGGACATACATTTAATTATAAGAAGTTTCTCATGGGAGGCTGCTCTATAGATGTTTACGGAGAAAGCCTTACAGACGAAACATTAGAGGAGATAAAAACCTACGATTCAGTGCTTCTTGGAGCAGTGGGAGGAAATGTTGGTCATTCAAACTGGTATGAGATTGAGCCTTCTAAGCGACCTGAAGCAGGTCTTCTTAAAATAAGAAAGGGACTTGGACTTTTCACCAACATGCGTCCCGCACTTCTCTATGATGAGCTTTCAGGTGCTTGTCCTATTAAATCAGAGCTTACAGAGGGCGGATTTGATTTTGTTATTATGAGAGAGCTTACAGGCGGTCTTTACTTCGGAGACAGATATACTAAGACTATCGATGGACTTAGAACTGCCGTAGATACTCTTTCATATAATGAAGAAGAGATAAGACGTATCGCAAAATGGGCATTTGAGATAGCACGTAAGAGAGGTAAAAAGGTTACAAGTGTAGATAAGGCAAATGTGCTGGATTCCTCCAGACTTTGGAGAGAGGTGGTTCATGAAGTGCATGCTGATTATCAGGATGTAGAGCTTGAAGACATGCTTGTAGATAATTGTGCTATGCAGATTGTAAGAGATCCTAAGCAGTTTGACGTAATACTTACTGAGAACATGTTTGGCGATATACTTTCTGATGAAGCAAGTATGGTAACAGGTTCTATAGGTATGCTTTCAAGTGCAAGTCTTGGAGCTACAAAGCTTGGACTTTACGAGCCTAGCCACGGTTCAGCACCGGATATAGCAGGAAAGAATATTGCTAATCCTCTTGCGACTATTGCATCTGCGGCACTCATGCTTAAGTATTCATTTGATATGGAAGAAGAGTCAAAAGCTATAGAGGATGCCATAAGTCAGGTACTTAAGGATGGTTACAGAACCGTAGATATATACACTGAAGGAACAAAGAAAACATCCACAACAGAAATGGGTGATTTGGTTGTGGAGAGGCTTAAGTAAACATAAATATATAACAGAAAGGGTATGATAACTATGAAAAGTGATGCTGTAAAAAAAGGTATGGCGACTGCGCCACAGAGATCCTTATTCAATGCACTTGGATTGACTAAGGAAGAGCTGGAACGTCCATTGGTAGGTATCGTAAGCTCCTACAATGAGATAGTTCCCGGACACATGAATATCGATAAGATAGTCGAAGCAGTAAAAAAGGGTGTAATTATGGGAGGAGGAACTCCTATAGTGTTCCCGGCAATAGCTGTCTGTGATGGAATTGCCATGGGACATACAGGTATGAAGTATTCTCTCGTAACCAGAGATTTAATCTGTGATTCAACCGAGTGTATGGCTCTCGCACACCAGTTTGATGCGCTCGTCATGGTTCCAAACTGTGATAAAAATGTACCGGGACTTTTGATGGCAGCAGCAAGAGTTAATGTACCTACTATATTTGTTAGCGGTGGTCCAATGCTTGCAGGACATGTAAAGGGAAAGAAGACAAGTCTTTCAACCATGTTCGAGGCAGTAGGAGCTCACGCAGCAGGAAAGCTTTCAGAAGAAGAGGTAGATGATTATGTATGTCATGCATGTCCTACCTGTGGTTCATGTTCCGGTATGTTTACCGCAAATAGTATGAACTGTCTTACAGAGGCAATTGGTATGGGTCTTTCGGGTAACGGCTCAATCCCTGCTGTTTACTCATCCAGACTTCAGCTCGCAAAGCACGCTGGTATGCAGGTTATGGAGCTTTACAGAAAGGATATCAAGCCTAGAGATATCATGACAAAAGAAGCATTTATGAATGCTCTTACAGTAGATATGGCACTTGGTTGCTCAACCAATACCATGCTTCATATACCGGCTATTGCTCATGAAGCAGGAGTTTTAGTTACTCCGGATATTGCCAATGAGATAAGCGACAAGACTCCAAACCTTTGTCATTTGGCACCTGCAGGTAATGCTTACATGGAGGAGTTAGAGGAAGCTGGCGGAGTTTATGCGGTCATGAATGAGCTTTCAAAGAAGAATTTACTAAATCTCGATGTTATGACCTGTACAGGTAATACAATGGGAGAAAATATAAAGGGTCATGTAAATAAAAATCCTGAGATTATCAGACCTATCGATAATCCATATACCAAGGAAGGCGGTATAGCGGTGCTTAAGGGAAATATAGCACCTGACACCTGTGTTGTTAAGCGTTCAGCTGTACTTCCCGAGATGCTCGTACACGAAGGACCTGCCAGAGTATTTGATTCAGAAGAGGATGCAATCACAGCTATCAAGGGTGGAAAGATTGTTCCGGGAGATGTAGTTGTAATCAGATACGAAGGACCTAAGGGTGGTCCTGGTATGAGAGAGATGCTTAATCCTACATCGGTTATCGAAGGTATGGGACTTGGATCAAGTGTAGCACTTATTACTGACGGACGTTTCTCAGGAGCTTCAAGAGGAGCATCTATCGGACATGTTTCACCTGAAGCAGCACTTGGCGGACCAATCGCATTTGTTGAGGAAGGCGATATCATCGCAATTGACATTCCTGCAAATACTATAAATGTTAAGGTTTCCGATGAAGAGCTTCAGAAGAGAAAGGAAGCATGGGTGCCTAGAGAACCTAAGGTAAAGACAGGATATCTTGCAAGATACGCATCCCTCGTTACTTCAGCTGACAAGGGCGCAAGACTTGCTTTCAAGTCTTGACTCGAAAAAAAAACTTGACTCGAAAAAAAATCTTGACTCGAAAAAAATCTTGACTCGAAAAAAATCTTGACTCGAAAAAAATCTTGACTTGAAAGCAAGTCTCAACTTGCCTTCAAGTCTTGAATTGTAAAAAAGTAACAAAAAAATCTTAAAACGCGGGTATTTAAGAACCGCATTATAGGAGGAAAACATGCAGTTAACAGGATCAGAAATAGTTATTGAGTGTCTTAAGGAGCAGGGTGTTGATACAGTATTCGGTTACCCGGGAGGCACAATTCTCAATGTATATGATGAATTATATAAACATAGCGATGAGATAAGACATGTCCTTACATCTCACGAGCAGGGCGCAGCTCATGCAGCTGACGGCTATGCAAGAGCTACCGGTAAGGTTGGTGTATGTATGGCAACCAGTGGTCCGGGTGCTACAAACCTTATAACAGGTATAGCTACAGCTTACATGGATTCGGTTCCACTTGTAGCAATCACCTGTAACGTAGGTGTTAACTTACTTGGTAAGGATTCTTTCCAGGAGGTTGATATCGCAGGGGTTGCTATGCCAATTACAAAGTACAGCCACTTAGTCCGCTCCGCCGAGGAGGTTGCTCCTGCCTTAAGACGTGCATTTAAGATTGCACAGACAGGTCGTCCGGGCCCTGTACTTATCGATATTGCTAAGAATGCAACAGCAGAGTCAACCGAGTATGAAAAGGAAGTTCCTGAGATTATTCCAAGAAGTGTTGAAAAAATCGATCAGAATAAAATCGAGGAAGCACTTAAGGTTATAAGAAATGCTAAAAAGCCGGTAATCTTCGTTGGTGGAGGTGCTGCTATAGCAGGTGCTGATAAGGAACTTAGAGAATTTGTAGAGAAGTGTGATGCGCCTGTAACCGATTCTCTTATGGGTAAGGGTGTATTTGACGGAAATGACGATAAGTACATGGGTATGCTTGGTATGCATGGTACCAAGACATCAAACTTCAGTGTTTGCGAGGCTGACGTACTTGTGGTTGTTGGTTCCAGATTCTCTGATAGAGTTATCGGAAATTCCGCCACATTTGCAAAGGACGCGACCATCATCCAGATAGATGTAGATGCGTCTGAAATTAATAAAAATATTATTGTGGATATTGATATAGTTGGAGATGCAAAGTCGGTATTAGAGATACTTAATTCAAAGCTTGAGAAACAGAACCATTCAGAGTGGCTTGAAACTGTTAAAAACCGTAAGGAGGAGATGCCTCTTAACTATGATGAGAGTGGTGTTACTGGTCCTTATGTTATCGAGAAGCTTTTCGAGCTTACAAAGGGAGATGCGATTATTACTACAGAGGTAGGTCAGCATCAGATGTGGGCTGCTCAGTATTATAAGTACAACAGATCACGTCAGTTTATCTCATCAGGCGGACTCGGAACCATGGGTTACGGACTTGGCGCTTCTATAGGTGCTAAGACTGCATTCCCTGATAAAACAGTTGTCAATATAGCGGGAGACGGTTGCTTCCGTATGAACTTTAACGAGATTATCACTGCAGTTCGTGCAAAGGCTCCGGTTATAGAGCTTATTATAAATAACTCTGTTCTCGGTATGGTTCGTCAGTGGCAGACACTTTTCTATGGCCAGAGATACTCCAATACAATTCTGGATGATCCTGTAGATTATGTAAAGCTAGCTGAGAGTCTCGGTGCTAAGGGACTTCGTATAGAGAAGAAGGAAGATGTTATTCCTGTTCTTACAGAAGCACTTAATACTAAGGATCAGCCTGTAATCATAGACTGTGTTATCGAGAAGGATGATAAGGTATTCCCTATGGTTGCTCCGGGAGCAAACATAAGCGATGCATTTGATGCGGAAGATCTTAAAAACAAATAATGAGGTTATAAATTAGATTTTTTTGAAAAAGGAAATCTCAACTTCTCATTTACAAAAACCAAAAATTAAGCTATACTACATAACGGTTGTCTGTAAAAAAATCAGGCATAAGTGACAAAAACAGTCACTCATGAAAATATTAATACCTAAGGGAGATTAAGAAAATGAGCAGAGTATACAATTTCAGCGCCGGTCCGGCGGTATTACCGGAAGAAGTACTTAAAGAAGCAGCAGCAGATATGATGGATTACAAGGGCTGTGGCATGTCAGTTATGGAGATGAGTCACCGTTCAAAGGTATTTGATGACATCATCAAGACTGCAGAGGCAGATATCAGAGAGCTTATGAATATTCCGGATAATTATAAGGTTCTCTTCTTACAGGGTGGAGCTTCACAGCAGTTTTCAGCTGTTCCTCTTAACCTTATGAAGAACAAGAAAGCTGATTATATCGTAACAGGACAGTGGGCAAAAAAAGCTTTTCAGGAAGCAAAGAATTACGGAGATGTAGTAGCAGTTGCATCATCAGAAGATAAGACATTTTCTTATATTCCTGATTGTTCTGATCTTCCTATCAGAGAAGATGCAGATTATGTATACATCTGTGAGAATAATACAATCTATGGAACAAAGTTTAAAACTCTTCCCAATACAAAGGGTAAAATCCTTGTTTCAGACGTTTCATCATGCTTCCTTTCAGAGCCTGTAGACGTTTCTAAGTATGGTGTTATCTACGGCGGAGTTCAGAAGAACGTAGGACCTGCAGGCATGGTTATTTCAATCATCAGAGAAGACCTTATCACAGATGAGTGCCTTCCCGGAACACCTACCATGCTTAAGTGGAAGACTCAGGCTGATAATGATTCTCTTTACAATACTCCACCATGCTGGACAATCTATGTTTGCGGACTTGTATTTAAGTGGCTCAAGAACATGGGCGGTCTCGAAGAGATGAAGAAGAGAAATGAAGCTAAGGCTAAGATTCTTTACGATTTCCTTGATAACAGTGAACTTTTCAAGGGTACCGTAGTACCTGAGGATCGTTCTCTTATGAATGTTCCTTTCATCACGGGAGATGCTGAGAAGGATGCTAAGTTCATAGCTGAAGCTAAGGCTAAGGGATTTGAGAACTTAAAAGGACACAGAAGCGTAGGCGGTATGAGAGCCAGCATCTACAATGCTATGCCACAGGAAGGTGTAGAAAAGTTAGTAGAATTTATGGAAAGCTATGAAAAGGAGAATAAATAATGTTTAAGTATAAAACACTCAATCCTATCGCTCAGGTTGGATTAGACATATTTGATGATAATTATGCAATGACAGAGGACATAAACGAAGCAGAAGCAGTGCTTGTAAGAAGCGCTTCCATGCATGACATGGATCTTCCTGAATCACTTCTTGCAGTAGCAAGAGCAGGTGCAGGAGTTAATAATATTCCTCTTGATGCCTGTGCAGAAAAGGGAATCGTGGTTTTCAACACTCCCGGTGCTAATGCAAATGGTGTTAAGGAACTTGTTGTGGCTGGTATGCTTCTTGCTTGCCGTGATATATACGGTGGTATGAAGTGGGTTGAGGAAAACAAGGAAGATGCTGAAATCAACAAGGACATGGAAAAGGCAAAGAAAAACTTTGCAGGATCAGAAGTAAAGGGCAAGAAACTCGGTGTTATCGGACTTGGAGCCATCGGAGTTCAGGTTGCTAACATTGCTAACCGTCTTGGTATGCAGGTTTATGGAGTGGATCCGTATCTTTCGGTTGCTAATGCAGTTTCGCTTAACAGAGATGTAACTATCTTAAAATCATATGATGAACTTTATAAGATGTGTGATTTTATCACAATTCATGTACCTTTACTTGACAGCACAAAGGGCATGCTTAATAAAGATGCATTTGATAAGATGAAGGAAGGAATCGTAATCCTTAACTTCTCAAGAGATACGCTTGTAAATGATGATGATATGGGAGAGGCTTTAAAGAGCGGAAAAGTTGGTAAGTATGTAACTGATTTTCCAAATGCAAAGGTTGTAACATTCCCTAACGTTATAGCTACACCTCACTTAGGTGCTTCGACAGAAGAGTCCGAAGATAACTGCGCTATGATGGCTGCAGAAGAGCTTAGAGCTTACTTAGAGGACGGTAATATCAAGAATTCAGTTAATATGCCAAACTGTGACGCAGGAAAGTGCGATTCAGCAGGAAGAATTACAATCGTTCATAAAAACACGCCAAATATGATTGCTCAGTTTACATCACTCTTTGCTAAGGAAAATGTAAACATCGCTCATATCACAGATAAGAGCCGCGGAGATTATGCTTATTCAATTATTGATATTGATTCAGCTACGACAGGCGCTATCGTAGATGAAGTAAAGGCTATCGATGGTGTTATCAGAGTCAGAGTAATAAAGTAATTTTTACTTTTAATATTTGAAATTATTACCGGCCAGGTCTAAAAGTGACTTGGCTGGTTTTACTATCGCAGAGTTGTCGAAAGGAAGATTTCAGAATAGCTGACCGACCACTCGCATGGGAGCAGGGTACACGTTACCCTTCGCTGCTCGATTTAAGGAAAGGGATTTAGCGATGTTTTGGGATAAGAAAAATGCAGAGCTTGAAGCACTCTTTGATTCTGTGAACATGAATTGCAGAAATAATTACAAGGATGCTGCTCAGGAAGATTATCAGACTTATCTTAGAAGACTTGAAGAACTTAAGGAATCAGGAAAGTTAAATGATAAGATGTATAAAAAGTATAAAGAAATGGCTGATTCCATAAGTCAGAAGATGGCAAATTATAATCATAATAACAATGTAAAAACTTTCTAATATTTTAGTGGCGAATTGATAATTTAAAAGAATATCATTTATTGAAAAAACGTTACTGTTCACAGGGGTTATATCTGAGAATAGTAGCGTTTTTTATTATTTATAATACTTATATCTATATCAGATTTTTTTAAATGGTCCGGTGTTTGGTCAAAACCACGATAAACTTCTTTTTGTCATTGACGATTTACTATAATACATTTCTAATTATTAATTTGTAGTATATAATATATGCATATATATCAGATCGTTCGGAGAGCAGCAGAATTAATATAATTAATATAACATACAGGAAATTTTGTCAAGACTCGCAAGCGAGTCTTGACAAAAAGATCGTTTGATTATGCAGAAATTTTTTAGGTGACTTTCGATAAGATTCGCTTATCATATTGTATTCAAATGATTAAAATGAGAAAGAGAGGTAGATGTATGGAAAAGGCAAATGATAAAAGTCATGTAAGTAAAAGTTTATTATATCTTGTTTTCGGAATTGTTATAGTTTTATTGGTTTCTCTTAGGGGATCCTACACTTTGGCTGCCATTATACCGGAGAATGAAAGTGAGTTTAAGGATGGAGAGATTAAGATAATATACTCAGATTTTCATGCGGGTGAGTCTTCATCATCTTCAAGCACAACGACTACAACAACTACGACCACAACTACTACCACCAATACTTACACTTATACTTTGACACCGTCACCGTCGGTATCGCCTTCTGCTTCACCTACCGTGACCCCTTCCCCGACACCGTCAACTACACAGGTCGGTTCATTTAACATATATAAGGGACAGACCGGATATATCAAACTCTCTGCTGCTAGTGGAGGTGAAGTAAGCTGGTCGGTTGAGGATTATAGTATAGGAAATGTAAAAAGTATAAACAATTACGGTTTTATAATGGCAAATAAAGTTGGTAAAACCAATGTTTATGCCACTTATCAGAATCATAAATATGTATATGTAATGAATGTTATCAAAACAAAGAAGACATTTATCAATTCCAGAACCGTAAATATCATAAAGGGTGATAGTCATACATTAAAGATTATCAACATGAAGAAGAAACTCAGAAAGAAAGTAAAGTGGAAGGTAAAAAGCTCTGCTATAACCAGGATTTCCGGAAAGAAAAACAAGTGTACCCTTTATGCTATGAGCATAGGCTCTACAAAAATAATAGGAAAAGTTAAAAAGAAAAAGTATCGTTGCAATGTAAATGTAATCAATAAAACGAATTACAATACAACTAAAAAAACTACTTCTGCTACACCTACGCCATCCAAATCACCATCACCTGCAAAGACACCGGCACCTACAACCAATCCATCTTATAACGACAATGAAAATGATGAAAGTGTCAATCAAACATTTACAAAAACCAAGAAAACAGGTGATGTCAGTGCAGGTGCCATTACGACTATCGGAACGCTTTCAGGGGATAATTATGAAGTAAAGATTCCGGCAGGCGCATTTGATGTATCTACTAAGGTAAATGTTAGTTCTGACGGAGAAGTACTAAGTATTACCGTAGATGGTATGGAGCATGTAAGACTCAATAAAGAAGTAACCATAAGGATTAATCTAAAGAACAGCGTATCGGCAAGTGAACTTTATAATTATCGTGCGGCTTATATATTTAATGGTAAAACTTATTACATAACACCGGATGTTTACGATCTTTCTGCGGGCATTATGACATTTAAGACAGATCATTTTTCAGACTTTAAGGCACTTAAAGTGGCTAAGAAGCATCTTGTACAAAATGCAGCCAAGATCGAAGCTATAAAGGATTATACTGCAGACCAACAGGTGGAGCTTGCAGGTAAGGTGGTTGAAAGCTTCGCAGGCTTTGTCCTGGACGACATGGGACTTACAGAAGACAGAGGTTGGGGAGATATAAGAGAGCAAATAGAAGAGCAGCTGGGAAAGAGTAGTGATTTTATAAGTCTTTTGAAGTCGGGGTATGCGGGAGATGAAGCAGGATTTACATCAAAAGCAACAGAAATTATCTCAAAAACCCTATGTGAGAATATAGATAAACAAAAGTGGTTTGGATATGCTACATCTGTTGCAGGTGCGGTTCCGGAAACCATTACACATATATGTGACGGTAATTACGCTGATGCAGGAACATCAATTATGAAAGCGGTTGCGTCCAATATTCCTATAGTAAAAACAACTCAGTTTTTTGATCAGATTTGGGAAGCACAAGTTCAGGACTGGGTTGATAAGGGAATGGAAAATGCATTTGAGGCATATTGCGGAAATGACAAGGGAGTCTTTGGTTATGAGGGTACTCACCCATCAACAGATGAAGAGTGGGATTCTTTCAGGTCTTCCATGAAATTTGTTTACAGAGATTATATTATCAAGGAGTTAGATACTTATCGTGAGGCTATGGGCTTATCCAACAGTGAATTTGATAATAATACGGAACTGAAGGAAAAACTTCGTTCTCTGGCTGATTCTAAGCTAAAAGCTCAGTTTGAGCAAAGATATGAAAATCGTATGTTGATAGAGGCAAAGGCACTTGAAAATGAAAAGATAATGGAAGCATTTATCGATCAAGGACTTATGTCCTATGATGAAGGTTATTGGTTTAGTAAGGATGAAGATGAGGGACTTAGACTTACGCGTCTTATGACGGTTTATAATTCCATAAAAACAATGTTTGGTAAGAGTTCACCTGCTGAAGCATCGGGTTATACAAATCTAACAAGTGATAGTGGAGCAATAACTGCTGAAAATAATAAAAGATATGCACAGCTTGTTGGTCTTTGGGTAGAAAATGCGTGGGGACCGGGTCAAAACAGCGTAGAAGCAAGATATAAGGTAGTTGAATATATAGCCAGGGAGTATGGTATTGGAGTAACCATTACACCCACAGAGGCATCGGTTGCAGTTGGTACAAGTATCACATTTGAAGTATCTAATCTAAATGGTTTGGTAAATACATCAGAGTTAAAGTTTACAAGTTCAGACACTAATGTATGCAGTATCGATAATAAGGGTGTAGCTACAGGATTACTTGATGGTCTTACTTCTGTAATAATCACCTACGGATCAAAGAATTATAAGTTGCCAATAATGGTTGGAAATGGAGCATTTAAGCTTAATAATAGCGAGCTTGTTATGTACATAGGTGCTGAAGATGCTCTTTATCCGGAAGATGCTGTGGGAACGGTTACATGGGAGTCTTCTGCACCCGGTGTAGCAACCGTAAGTGCAGGTGGATATGTAACTGCCATAAGTGAAGGTAAAGCAATCATAACCGCAAAGGTTGGAGAACTAGCTTCATCATGTATAGTATATGTTGTTAATCCAAGATTGTCATTAACGTCAGTTAGTCTTGGTAAGGATGTAGAAAAGACGATAACACTAGAAGGAATCCATAACAAAGAAGTTGAATTCGGACTGGATAGTACAGAGATAGCAAGCATAACACAAAATGGAAATGTATGTACCATAAAAGGCTTAAAGAATGGAGAAACGATACTGAGAGCATGGTGGATGGGAGAAGAGTTTACGTGTAAGATAAACGTAAGTGAAATATCTGTAGTACCAAGCTATGAGAGGTTTGATGAAATATTTATGGTATCCGGTCTTGACTGGTCAACAATTCAATTTTCACTTTCAGGCATAGATGATTCAGAACAGGCAAATGTAAAGTGGTCAAGTAACAGTGATTATTATCCGGTTAATGAGAATGGTTTAGGACATTGCGCTATCACGCCAACCTATGACTATCTGACAGAATCCTTCTATACTGTGGATGTAACTGTTTATGCGGTTTACAAAGGAAAGACGTACACCGCAACAGTTATCATACCGGCACTTTCCAACTGATGAGGATTTGGATAGTTCGAGGGAATCATTAATTATTATTCTTAATTGGCACTATATAAGAAAAAAGATTACTCCTAAAGAAGTAAATCCTCTCTAGGAGTAATCTTATTTTATAATTATTTATTATAAATGTCATTAGCTTCCATGATACTTATATAAGAAGGTCTTATTATCTTTCCTGCACCTATTATCTCTTCTATACGATGTGCACTCCAGCCGGAGATACGTGCAATAGCAAAGAGAGGAGTGTAGAGCTCTGTAGGTATGCCAAGCATCTCATAAACAAAACCACTGTAAAAATCTACGTTAGGACTAACGCCCTTATATATCTTACGTTTTTCGGCTATTACTTCAGGTGCGATGTCCTCTATGTTTTGATATAGGGCAAGGTCTTTCTCTCGTCCCTTCTCTTTAACAAGCTTTAGCACATAATCCTTAAAGATACGTTCACGAGGATCTGATATAGAGTAAACTGCATGTCCCATACCGTAGATAAGACCCTTTTTATCAAATACCTCTTTATTTAGCATCTTTGTAAGGTAGGCTTTAATCTCCTCTTTATCTTCCCAATCGGAAACATTTGAGCGAATATTGTCCATCATTTTCATGACCTTTATGTTTGCTCCGCCGTGCTTAGGGCCCTTAAGGGAACACATACCGGCTGCTATGGAAGAGTAAGTGTCAGATCCTGATGAAGTTACTACTCTTGTAGTAAATGTAGAGTTATTACCGCCACCGTGCTCCATATGAAGCATGAGAGCCACGTCCAGCACATTTTCCTCTGTTGAAGTGTACTTTTCGTCTGCACGAAGCATCTTGAGTATATTGGCCGCTGTAGAAAGCTTTGGATCCGGTCTGTGGATGTACATGCTTTCCATGTTTTCATAATGATTATAAGCGTGATAAGCATAAACTGCCAGCATAGGGAAGGTGGATATAAGAGATATACTCTGTCTGATACAATTTGATACATCTGTCATCATGGCAGATGAATCGTAAGACGCCAAAGTAAGGATACTTCTTGTCATTGAATTCATGATATCTTTGGATGGAGCTTTCATGATTATATCTCTTGTAAAGTTTGTAGGGAGGTCTCGGTTCTCTGAGAGTATTTGCTTAAATTCATCGAACTCTTTATCATCCGGAAGTCTGCCGAATAATAGTAAAAATGTAGATCTTTCAAAGCCAAATCCATCATAAGAGTGATTTTTTACCAAATCCTGGACATTATAGCCTCTATACCATAATTCACCGTCGCAAGGTATACGTTCTCCGTTTGTTTCTTTAAATGAAACGATTTTAGAAATATTGGTTAGACCTGTTACTACGCCTTTTCCGTTTAGATCGCGAAGGCCTCTGTTAACGCCTAATTTTTCAAACAATTCATTATCAATATAATCGCTCTTCTGGCATTCATTCACCATTTCAAGAGCATATTCGAAGGTATGTTCCTGAAAACTCATTTTTCTTCCTCCAGTCTTTTCTTTGTCTAATTCTGTTATCTAAATGAGTATTATACACTAAAATCAATAAAAATACAAATGTTAGAAAGCCCTTATTTTAAGGATTTCACAATTTTTTTAAAAAGTTAAGAAATCTGTACTTGATTTATGATGTATGAATGTATAAAATAGGTATGCTAATATATACTTGGGCTAAGAATGGCAAGTGGCCAAAACTACAGTTTAGACCTATGTTAGCAGTGTTTTATACTTATTTCAAAGTAGAAGGAAAGGGTTAAAAAAATGTCAGCAAATGTAAAATTTGATTACTCACTTGTAAACTGTATATCAGCAGATGAAGTGAAGGCCATGGAGAAGATAATTCTCGATGCAAAAAAGGTACTCGTAGAGGGTACAGGTGCAGGAAAGGATTTCCTTGGTTGGATTGATCTTCCTGAAAATTATGACAAAGAGGAATTCGCCAGAATCAAGGCAGCGGCAGAGAAGATTAAGTCAGACTCTGAAGTGCTTGTAGTTATTGGTATAGGTGGTTCTTACCTTGGAGCGAGAGCAGCTATCGAATTTTTACGCCATGGTTTTTACAACAGTGTATCTAAGGAAATCCGCAAGACTCCGGAAATTTATTATTGTGGAAACAATTTAAGCGGAACTTACCTTAAACAGCTTCTTGAGGTTATTGGAGACAGAGATTTCTCGGTTAATATCATCAGTAAGTCAGGTACAACTACAGAGCCTGCAGTTGCATTTAGAGTATTCAAAAAAATCCTCGAAGAGCGTTATGGCAAAGATGGAGCAGCTAAGAGAATCTATGCTACAACAGATAAGGAAAAGGGAGCTCTCAAGAATCTTTCCAATGCAGAGGGTTACGAGACATTTGTTGTTCCGGATGATGTAGGAGGACGTTTTTCTGTGCTTACAGCAGTTGGTCTTCTTCCTATAGCTGTCAGCGGAGCTGATATAGATAAGCTTATGGAAGGTGCTAAAACTATGAGAAGCATCTGTCTCAATGCTGAGTTTGAAGAGAATGATGCTCTTAAGTATGCTGCTATCAGAAATATACTTCACAGAAAGGGTAAGTCTGTTGAGATATTAGCTAACTACGAGCCGTGTATGCACTTCGTTGCTGAGTGGTGGAAGCAGCTTTACGGCGAGAGTGAAGGTAAGGATCAAAAGGGTATCTTCCCTGCAGCTTGTGACTTTACTACAGATCTTCATTCCATGGGTCAGTATATCCAGGACGGAAGTCGTCTTATGTTCGAGACAGTTATAGAGCTTTCTACTCCTACATTTGATATAGAGATAGAGAAGGAAGATGTTGATCTTGACGGCCTTAATTATTTGGCAGGAAAGACTATGGATTTCATAAACAAGAGTGCTTGCAAGGGTACACAGCTTGCTCATACTGATGGAAATGTACCAAACCTTAGAGTTATCGTACCTGATCAGACTGAGTTTGCTCTCGGAGAGCTTTTCTACTTCTTCGAGTTTGCCTGTGGTGTAAGTGGTTATACACTTGGAGTTAATCCGTTTAATCAGCCGGGAGTTGAATCTTACAAGAAAAATATGTTTGCACTCCTTGGTAAGCCTGGATTTGAGGCACAGAGGGAAGAGCTTTTAAAGAGATTAGATTAATAACAGATTTATGTTCATATTATTATTTATAGTGCTTTGTATCGCAATCGTGCTGCCATCCGCTCATGCGGGTGGCACGCGTCCTATAGAGGTAAGTATTTTTACCACCGATATCAAATGCATCGAAGCGGATTTAGATGATTCTTATATATATGGCAGTAACAGCCTTTCTGATGTTTCCATATTTGATACAAGTAATCATGAAGCCAATAAGTTGCTTTATGGGGATAATTACGAAGAAGAATCGAGTGAGATTGTATTAGCCTCTATGCCTGAGGAGAATATATTTACAAAAAGTTATGTTTTAACCCATCCGGAGCCTGTTGCCGGGGATCATGGAGGTTACAGTAACCTGATAGAACCCGAGGAACACACAGAAACTACGGATGATATTATAGATTATTACGAAAAAAATGGTATTTACCTTGAAGGCTTTAATGAAGAAGTTGGACATACGGGAGTTGTATGCTGGGGAGACTCACTTACGAACGGTACCGGAGGTTACGGAATTACTTATCCTGATGTGCTTCAGCAGTGTATATATGACCGTCTTTCGGGTGGTGATTTAGAGACCAGACCTTATGACAATGTAGTAAACATGGGATTTTCCGGTGAGGATGCTATATCGATAGCTGCCCACACAGGCTCTATAAGAGTTCTCACCACTAAGAAATTCACTATTCCGGCCGATGACGGTAGAGTTGAGATAGAGTTTAGATCTGCATCAGATAAGCTTACAGCCTTCATTCACAATACCAATGTTTATATAAATGGCGTATACGGTAAACTCTACTCGACAAATGCTTCCAGAATCAACAAAGAAGATAATATTTACTACTTCAAGCGTGATATGGAAGTAGAGGGAGAAAAGTACCCGGTTGAAGTTAAGAAGGGCACACAAATAATATTCGAGACTGCACTTCGGTACAGAGAGTTTATTCCGATTATATTTATTGGTCAGAACGGCGGATATGAAAATGTTCGCGAATTGATTGCATATCAAAGAGCAATCATAAACAATCAGGCCGTCAACCATAATAAGTACATAATAGTAGGGCTTCATTCCGGTACTCCGGAGGAGAGGAAAGAACTTGAGAGTGCTATGGAAAATGAGTATGGAAAGCATTACATCAACTTAAGAGAGTACATGTCTACTCAAGCCCTTAAGGATGCAGGGATTACACCTAGCGAAGAGGATCTGAATTACATGACAAAAGGCATGACTCCACCCAGTGTACTTCATGGAACGGTACATTTTAATGAGATAGGTTATAGCCTTGTAGGAAAGCTTATCTATAAGAGGATGAGTGAGCTTGGCTTCTTTGATGAGATTTATGGTCAAGGTCATGGTCTTTCCATGGTAAATGAAATGATAGATAAGGATTACGATTATTCATGTTCGTTACCCCTCAATAAAAACGGAACCATAAGGATACCGTCTGATAACATTGATCTTTTGACTGATAAGCGTATGATAAAGATTAAGTTCGGTTCAAAATATGTGCTGAAAAACCGTATGAAAAAGGGAAATGGTTATCTGACACTTCACTTATTTGCAAAGAAGGCTGAAACTACGAGTTGTGAGCTTTATATCAATGGTGAGCTGGATAAGAAGGTAAGACTTGTGGTATTGTAATTAATTTTTTGGTCAGTCAGAAAAAAGCCCACTTGTAAGGAGTCTTTAAGATGGGTGTTTAAAAAAAATATACAATTAACAGGAAGGAAATAAAACAAATGATAGCTAAGAAAATGGTTAGTTATGTGGAAGGAAGCTCTGTCATAAGAGCTATGTTTGAAGAAGGAAAGAAGCTTGCAAAGGAGTTTGGTCCTGAGAATGTTTATGACTTTAGCCTTGGAAATCCAAGTGTAGAGCCACCTGTGAAGGTTAAAGAGGTAATAAAAAGCGTTCTTGATAACAGCAGTCCGAATTTTGTTCATGGTTACATGAGTAATTCAGGTTATGAAGAGGTAAGAGAGGCTATAGCTAATCACTTAAATAAGCTTCACGGCACCAACTTCAATATGAGTAACATACTTATGACTGTCGGTGCTGCAGGTGGACTCAATGTAATATTAAAATCACTTATCGATCCGGGTGATGAAGTTATGGTTATAGCTCCTTACTTTGGTGAATATAACAACTATATCGCAAACTTTGACGGTGTAGTGGTAAAGGTAGATCCTAATCCACCTACATTCCAGCCAAACCTTGCAGATTTCGAGGCCCGCATTACTGCTAAGACTAAGGCTGTTATCGTAAATACACCAAACAATCCTACAGGTGTTATATACAGTGAAGAAACTATAAAGAAGATGGCAGAAATTCTTGTTGCTAAGGAAAAGGAATTTGGCACATCTATCTATCTTATTGCAGATGAGCCTTACAGAGAGCTTGCTTACGACGGAGCAGAGGTTGTATATCTTACAAAGTACTATCATAATACTGTTGTAGGCTATTCTTACAGTAAATCATTATCACTTCCGGGAGAGCGTATAGGTTATCTTGTAATGCCGGATGAGCTTGATGATGCAGAGAATATCAAGGCTGCAGCCAATGTTGCAAACAGAATTTTAGGCTTTGTTAATGCTCCTTCTCTTATGCAGCTTGCTGTTAAGGATTGCCTTGAAGAAAAGACCAATGTTAAAGCCTATGATAATAACAGAAAGCTTTTATACGATGGACTTACATCACTTGGTTTTGAATGTGTAAAGCCGGAAGGCGCATTTTACATGTGGGTTAAGGCTCCTGATGGGGATGATAAAGCCTTTGCTGCTAAGGCAAAGGAGTTTAACCTTTTAGTAGTTCCCGGTTCTACATTCTTCGGACCTGGTTATGTGCGTATAGCTTACTGTGTATCTGAGGACATGATAAAGAGATCATTACCTGCATTCGGAAAGCTTGCAGAGTGCTATAAATAGTTGATTTTGAATTAATACAGATTATAAAGGGATAGAAAATGTCATGAATAATAATATTTTTTCAAACATAAGAAAAGTTACACCATACACACCGGGCGATCAGCCGGACTTTAAGGACATGATAAAGTTAAATACCAATGAAAATCCGTATCCGCCTTCACCTAAGGTTTTGGAGGTGCTTAAGACTTACGACTCTAAAGATTTAAGGCTTTATCCGAGTCCTGATTCAGCGCGCCTTACAGAAAAAATTTCTGAGTATCATGGTGTAAATGCAAAAAATGTTTTTGTAGGTGTTGGTTCTGATGATGTTCTTTCTATAGCATTTATGACATTTTTTAATTCCCAAAAACCTATTCTTTATCCAAGAATCACCTATTCATTTTACGATGTATGGGCAGAGCTTTACAAAATCCCTGTTGCATCTTTTGAGTTAAATGAGGATTTTAGTGTAAATCCTGATGATTTTTTTAAGGATAATGGTGGAATTGTAATTGCAAATCCCAATGCTCCTACGGGTGTGGCCTTGGATAAGAGTAATATAAAAGAAATTATAGAGCGAAATCAGGATTCTGTAGTCATTATAGATGAAGCATATGCAGACTTTAATATTGAAACCATGATGGAATTTGCGACTCAGTATTCCAATGTTATAGTTGTCAGAACTTACTCTAAATCCAGAAGTATGGCAGGTATGAGAATAGGCTACGCTGTGGCGGACGAAGAGCTTATACATGCTATGAATGATATAAGATATTCTATTAACAGTTATCCTATGACAAGAGTTTCTATTGAGGCCGGGGTTGCATCATTAGAGGATGAAGAGTATTTTAGGACTACAGTTGAAAAAATAATAAAGACAAGAGAGTGGACTAAGGGTGAATTAGAGCGCTTGGGATTTTCCTTCCCTGATTCAAAAACAAACTTTATCTTTGCTTCTCATAAGAGTGTACCTGCTATTCTTTTATTTGAAAAATTAAAAGAGAAGCATATCTTTGTCAGATATTTTAAAACAAAGGGAATTGATAATAATCTGAGAATAACGGTTGGAACTGACAGTGAAATGAAGACACTTATAGAGGAGCTTGAAGCAATCATATCAGAGTACAATGCTTGATTTTTGAGGAATAAGTAATGAGAATTTTGATTATATTTTTATTTTTGATTATATATTATTTTATAAGCATTCCTTTTTGGATTGCAGGTTTTTTCATAGGTTTAAAGAATCCTGTTTTAAAGCATAGATTAGCACAAACCATGAGCTGTACAGGATTCAGGGTTATCATATTTTTAGGAGGTATAACCCTTACTGTGAAGGGAAAGAAAAATTGTCCTGATGGAGATTCGGCACTTTTTGTATATAATCACAGAGGTTTTTTTGATATCATTTGCGGATATGTACTTGCACCAAGCTTAAGCTTTTTCGTAGCTAAAAAAGAGCTTATGCACATTCCTCTTATAAGTCGTTGGATGAGATATATGGATTGCCTTTTTCTTGACAGAGGCAACATAAAACAGGGAATGGAAACCATTAATAAGGGAATAGAGCTTCTGAAAGAGGGAAAGAGCTGCTATATCGCACCTGAGGGAACAAGAAGTAAGACTGATGAGATGCTTGAGTTCCACGAAGCCTCATTTAGACTGGCTCTTAAAGCAAAAAAACCTATAGTACCTGTTGCAATTACTAATTCATCCAGAGTATTTGAGGATCACCTTCCTTTCGTAAGAAGTACACATATGGTTTATGAGTATCTGGAGCCAATATATGCTCATGAGTTGGAAAGAAGCGAACAGAAGCACATCGGAGCGGCTACTCAAAAGCTTATACAGAGTAAGGTTTATGAGAATCTGGAAGTCTATAATGACGGAAAAAAGAGATTATTTGGGAAAATAGAGTACATAGATTGATGGAAATGCTGAAAAAAGTTGCATTTAAAGCATCTTTTTGTTACAATGTGCAAGACTTGGTGGTTTTTTCTTAATTTGATTAATAAAGATTTTATTTTATGAATGAGAGGTTAAAGGTTGAATATGATTTTACCGTTTATGGCCGTGAATACCGGCATAATAATAATGATAGTTGTTATTGTCCTTCTTTTGGCAGCTACTATAGCACTTGCTATATGGGGAAAGAAGCTTCAGAAGCAGCAGGATGAATCCAGACAGCAGCTTGAAGCAGCAAAGCAGAGTGTAAAGCTTCTGGTTATAGATAAGAAACGCATGAAGCTGAAGGATGCAGGACTTCCTCAGGCAGTGCTTGATCAGACACCAAAAAGATTTAGAAATCAGAAGCTTCCAATCGTAAAAGCAAAGGTTGGACCTCAGATTACATCTCTTATTTGTGATGAAAATATATTTGATCTTATTCCTGTTAAGAAGGAAGTAAGAGCAAGTGTAAGTGGTCTTTATATCTTAGAAGTTAAGGGTATAAGATCTAGTCTTGAAGCTAAGGGTAAAAAGCTTACATTTAGAGAAAAGATTTCTGCTAAGGCAAAGAGCTTAAGTGGACAGATTGCTTCAAAGTCATCCGATGATAAGGGTAAGAAATAATAATAGTTTCGGTTACTTAAGAACCGATGCACCCGATTGCTTCGACACGAAGGTGAGTCTTGACGATGTTCATTTTCGTGCGATGCCTCACACTATGTGTTCGGTAAGGTGAATACTATGTCAGATAAAAGATATGATTTTAGGGATATGGATATAAACAGAAGCCGTGAAGACGAGATAGCCGATGAGATAGAGAGAAATCTGCGTCGCGAGTACGGGCAGACCAATGTAAACCATAATCCCAGACAGGGCAGGAGAAGAACTTCCGCAAATAACAGAAAAACGGGTTCATCTGACACAAGAGATTTGAATGTTTCAGAAACTCTAAATGCATCTACTAACGAAATTCCTAAGACTAGAAGAAGCTCTTCTTCGGGAAGAAGTACAAGTGGTAGTACTGCGGGAAATGCTTCTAAGAGACGTCCATCAGGCAGCGGTTCGCAGTCGGGGTCTTCGGGTGGAAGAAAGAGACGAAACTCATCATCGGGTAATACAAAGAAAAGAAGTACAGCAGCTAATACAAATAAAGGCTCAGCTAAATCGAGCAGGGGTGCTTCACCAAAGGGCAAGAATAAACGTAGTAAGAAAAAGAGCAAGAAGAGGCTGATCTTTAAGCTTATTCCTCTTATCATACTTTTTATAATTCTTGTATTGCTTATTATATTCTCTGTTAAGTACGGGCCTACTATTATGAATTGGAAGAAGGAGGCAGAGGCACTTGTTGCCGATACTACTGCAGACACATTTAAAACCTCTCAGACTTCAATTATTTATGATAGTGATGGAAAGGAAATAGTAGAGTTAAAGGGTGATAAGGATACTTATTACTTAGAGTACAACCAGATTCCAAAGGATGTTATACACGCTTTTGTGGATGTTGAGGACCAGAAGTTTTATAAGCATAGTGGTTATGATATAAAGGCGATAGCCAGTGCGAGCATACAGCTTATAAAGAGTAAGATACTTAAGAGGGATATCACCAGAGGTGGAAGTACCATCACACAGCAGATTGCGAAGCTTACGTATCTTAGTTCCGAACAGAGTCTGGAACGTAAAATAAAGGAAATATTTATTTCTTCAGAGTTAGAGAAGAAGTTCTCAAAAGAAGAAATATTGGAGTTTTATATAAATAATGTATTTTTTGCAAATGGTTATTATGGTATAGAGGCAGCTTCCAGAGGGTATTTCTCTAAGAGTTCTTCGAAGCTTACTCTCGCAGAAACTGCATTTTTATGTGCCATACCCAATGGACCGACTTACTATAATCCTCTTGAGCACATGGAACATACCAAAACCAGGCAGAAACTCATACTCTCTGAAATGCTTGATATGAAGGATATCGATCAGGAGATGTATGATAAAGCTTTAGCTGAAGAAATAGTTTTAAAGCCGCAGAAAGAGCTTAAAACACAGAATTTTGAAACTACTTATGCTATTAACTGTGCAACCAAGGCGCTTATGAGTGCTAAGGGATTTAAGTTCCGTTATAAATTCAAGTCTGATTCCGATAAGGAAAGCTATGATGAGAGCTTCAACGAGTATTATGATAATTGCCATTCAGAGCTTTATACCAAGGGGTACAGGATTTACACTTCACTTAACAAAAAGGTTCAGAAGGCACTTCAGGCTACAGTAAATAAGCAGTTAAAGGCTTTTACAGAAAAGAAAAACAAGGTTTACACCTTCCAGGGAGCGGCAACCTGTATAAATAACGAAACCGGAAAGGTTGTTGCCATAGTGGGAGGAAGAAGCCAGAAGAGCTTAGAGGGATACACTCTGAATAGGGCTTTCCAGAGTCCAAGACAGCCGGGTTCATGCTTTAAGCCAATAGCAGTTTATGCTCCGGCAATCAATGAAAAGGATTATTCAGCCGATACCATTGTAGATGATACATATTTTAGTGAAGGACCTAAAAATGCGGATGGTACGTATCTTGGAAAGATTCCGCTTAGAACTGCAGTTGAGAAATCAAAGAATGTTGTTGCTTGGAGAGTATTTGAGGATATTACTCCTGAGGTAGGACTTGATTATATTCTAAATATGGACTTTTCTCATATTACAAGCGACGATTACATACCTGCAGCTTCTCTTGGAGGTCTAACCAATGGCGCCACCACAACAGAGATGGCTTCTGCCTATGCGACTCTTGCAAATGGCGGAGAATTCTGTGATCCAACATGTATAGTAAAGATAGATGATGCGAATAATAACTCAATAGTTCCGAAGAAAACTCTTTCTAAGACAAAGAGAATCTATGAAGAAAAGACAGCTTCCATTATGACTGATATACTTAAGGGTGTACTAGTCAGGGGAACAGCGGCAGGACACACACTTGCTAATGTTGAAGCAGCAGGAAAGACCGGTACTACAAGTGATTATAAGGATGGCTGGTTCTGTGGATATACTCCATACTATACAACAGCTGTATGGGTTGGTTATGATCAGCCTCAGACACTCTCAGGTCTGACAGGTGGAAGTTATCCTTTAAATATCTGGTATGAGTTTATGACAAATCTTCATACAGGTATGCCCGAGACAAAATTTGAGCTCTACGAGGATGAGGAAGAAACAAGTACAAGCACGAATTATTATGCTTCAGCTACACCTTCACCTTCTGTGTCTCCTGGTAAAACGGACGTTGAGTCAACAGAGTCTGCTAATGCAACTCAGACTCCTCAGACAGAGGCGGTAACCCAGACTCCTGCTCAGGATACTACTGTGACCGTTGCACCTGCCCAGACTCAGGCGCCTGCGGAGAATACAACTACAATCGAAAACAGTAATAATGATGAAATCACAACAGAAGAGGAAACTTTAGAGTAAATTAAGATTGATTTTTTTTATAGCCTGTTGTATAATCGACTTTGTTGTGGTTTTAAGGCACATTCGTGCTGTTCCGGAACTAGTTAATCTATGCTAACGCACATCAATATTATTATATTCCATGACGTGTGTTTACATTTAACAAGACATTAAATAAAAAGAAAAGAGGTAAAAGTATCATGGCTAATGTGAATTTAGAAAAGTACGGTATTACAGGTGTTACAGACATCGTTTACAATCCATCCTATGAGTTACTCTACGAAGAGGAAATGAAGGAAGGTCTTGAGGGATTCGAAAAAGGACAGTTAACAGAGTTAGATGCTGTTAATGTTATGACAGGTATTTATACAGGTCGTTCTCCTAAAGATAAGTTTATCGTAGAGGATGAGAACTCAAAGGATACAGTATGGTGGACATCTGAAGAGTATCCTAACGATAATCACAAAGCTTCAGAGGAAACATGGGCTGCAGTTAAGGATCTTGCCATCAAGGAACTTTCAAACAAGAGACTTTTCGTAGTTGATGCATTTTGTGGTGCTAATAAAGATTCTCGTATGGCTGTTCGTTTCATAATGGAAGTTGCTTGGCAGGCTCATTTTGTTAAGAACATGTTCATCCGCCCAACTGAGGAAGAGTTAGCTGATTTCGAGCCAAACTTTACTGTATACACAGCTTCTAAAGCTAAGGTTGAAAACTTCAAGGAGTTAGGCCTTAACTCAGAGACAGCAGTTGTATTTAATATCACAAGCCGTGAACAGGTTATCTTAAATACATGGTATGGTGGAGAGATGAAGAAGGGTATGTTCTCTATGATGAACTACTACCTCCCACTTCAGGGTATGGCTTCCATGCACTGCTCAGCTAATACTGATATGGATGGAAAGAACACAGCAATCTTCTTCGGTCTTTCAGGAACTGGTAAGACAACACTTTCTACAGATCCTAAGCGTCTTCTCATCGGTGATGACGAGCATGGTTGGGATGATAACGGAGTATTTAACTTTGAAGGTGGATGCTATGCTAAGGTTATCGACCTTGATAAAGAGTCAGAGCCAGACATCTACAATGCTATCACACGTAATGCTCTTCTTGAGAATGTTACAGTTGATGCAGATGGAAAGATTGATTTCGCAGATAAGAGCGTAACAGAAAATACTCGTGTTTCATATCCTATAGAGCACATTGAGAATATAGCACAGAAGGTCAACAAGATTTCTTCAGGTCCTGATGCTAAGGATGTTATCTTCCTTTCAGCTGATGCATTTGGAGTACTTCCTCCTGTATCAATTCTTACTCCTGAGCAGACAAAGTACTACTTCCTCTCTGGTTTCACAGCTAAGCTTGCAGGTACTGAGCGTGGAATCACAGAACCTACACCTACATTCTCAGCTTGCTTCGGACAGGCATTCTTAGAGCTTCATCCTACAAAGTACGCTGAAGAGCTTGTTAAGAAGATGGAAAAGAGCGGAGCTAAGGCTTACCTTGTAAATACAGGTTGGAACGGAACAGGAAAGAGAATCACAATTAAGGATACTCGTGGAATCATCGATGCAATCCTTAACGGAGATATCAACAATGCTCCTACAAAGAAGATTCCTGTATTCAATTTCGAAGTACCTACAGAGCTTCCGGGTGTTGATACAGGTATACTTGATCCTCGTGATACATATGCAGATGCTTCTGAGTGGGATGCTAAGGCAGCTGATCTCGCAGGAAGATTTGTAAAGAACTTCAAGAAGTATGAAGGAAATGAAGCCGGTAAGGCACTCGTTGCAGCAGGTCCTAAGGCTTAATCAGAGTTTTTTCGTTTGAAAAGATTGATGATTTCAACGAAGTGAAGTCTGATAATATATTGACTGAAGTGATTGTAATTCGAAAGAATTATTATAGATAAGTTAATAAAGATTATTACAGCCGGAAGTGCTAAAAGTAGCACTTCCGGCTGTTTTGCTGTTGAGGGACATTGGTGTTAGGGTAAATTAGGTGATAGTAAATAATGTGATGGTCTTGTATAGTTTTGATATTTCTAATTTAAAATATTATCATTTTTGAAAAATTTTAACTCAGTCGGAGAAATCCCCCACCTCTAAGCTAGATCGTAGGTGGGGGTATTGACAAATTATACTCAGTCGGGGTTCGAGCTCCTGACTGCAAGAGTTGCTTCGCAACTCTACAAAAGCTCCGCGAGCGACGCTAATAGTTAGATTCTCTAACTATTGGATTCGGATAGGTAAATGTCAGCTAAATGCAGCCAAGAGATGTAAAACATCTCTTTGAATCACGGCGCGCAAGACTCGCAAGCGAGTCTTGACAGTAGTATTTTAGGATTTTACCAACAAATGAAAAATCTTAAAGTAGTATTTTAAGATTT
>JAEEJA010000076.1 GCA_016281605.1 Lachnospiraceae bacterium | reverse complement strand
TATACATACCAATCGTACTGCTTTGCATGTTTTTGTTGGGATATATTTTAGTTGGATTGATAGGTTCTCCTGATCTGATAATGGCAGGGATTTTATTTGGAGGAAGTATATTTGTTTTTGTCGTGCTTCGTCTTTTGAAAATGATAAAGAAGATGAGAATAATAGAGATCAAATAAGTGATAATACTTTATCATCCGATGAAGGTGATGTACTTGAAGAATATAAGATTTTAGTTGTAGAGGATGTTTTGGAAAATGCAGAAATTGTAACAGATTTACTTGAACTTGAGAGTGCTGAAGTCTATCACGCTCAGAATGGATTAATAGCTTTAGAAATGTTTAAAGCTTCAGAGAACTTCTTCTATGATGCTATACTGATGGATTTAAGAATGCCGGTTATGGATGGACTAGAGGCAGCAAAGAAGATAAGAAGCACAGAAAGAGAGGATAGTAAACTGATTCCGATAATCGCTCTAACAGCCAATGCATTTGATAATGATATTAAAAATTCGAAAGAAGCAGGTATGGATGTACATTTGGTAAAGCCGGTGGACGCAGATGCCTTATATAAAGTACTAAAGATACAGATAGAAAAAACTAAAGGGGGTAGATCTCATGATTAAATCGAAGAATATTGAAAAACCTAAGTGTATATTATCAACCCAAATATGATATACAGGCCAATCCGCCAAAACTAAAAAGTGCAGAAGCGCTAATCAGATGGGATCATCCGGAGCTTGGTATGATATCACCGGGAGCGTTTATACCACTTTTTGAAGGAAACGGTCTTATTAGTCTTGTTGATAGGTATGTGTGGGAAGAAACGGCTAAGCAGGTTGCAATATGGAAAGAAAAGTATAATTATACACTGCCTGTATCCGTAAATCTTTCAAGGCCTGTACCTGCAGATGAATTTGAAAAACTTATTAAAAATGAGCTAAATATAACGGATTAATAGAAGAAATGGAGGTTACTTATGCAATTAAAGGAATTATACGATTCAATAAACGGTGATTATGAACAGGCTTTGAAAGTTCTCAGAGTGGAAAAATTAATTGATAAGCATATACGTAAATTGACAAAAAACGGAGTAGTTGAAGACTTGATTAAGGCAGGAGAGAGTAAGGATGCCAATGAACTTTTTGAAAAGGCTCATGCCATGAAGGGAGTATGTGCTAATCTTGGACTTACAGTTCTTTCGGATGCAGCTTCTGAAATATCTGAAGAGTTTCGTCAGGGAAACAAAAGAGGTATGACAGATGAAGAAGTGGATGAGAAGCTAGCATATATAGCTGAGTTGTACGAGAAGACAGTGGAGGGAATACAAAAATATGAGGAAGGTAACTGATTATGAAGATAGAGGCATCATCTGATTCAAAAAAATATCTGGGTGTTGTAGGTGCATGGGCACTGGCTTTTGGCTGCAGTGTTGGCTGGGGCTCTTTTGTCATGCCCGGAACTACATTTTTACCTATAGCAGGACCGGTTGGAAGTGCTTTAGGGCTTGGACTGGGTGCTTTGGTGATGCTTATTCTCGCATATAACTTTAATTACCTAATGAATAAATATCCGGATTGTGGAGGTATATATACTTATACAAAGAGAGTTTTTGGTTATGATCATGGTTTCTTAAGTGCATGGTTTTTAATACTTACTTATATTGCTATCATTTGGGCAAATGCTACAGCATTACCTTTGATAGCAAGAGCTGTAATTGGAGATACATTTAGATTTGCACACCTCTACACTATCGCGGGATATGAGATATATTTTGGTGAAGTATTGTTATCTGTAGCTGCACTTGTAATAGCTGCATTTGTATGTCTCTATCGTAAAAGTGCTTCATATGTACAGATTGTTATGGCAATTTTACTTTTTGTAGGTGTTGTTATTTGCTTTGTGTTTGCAGTAAGTAAGAGTGGTAGCTTATCATTTAAACCGACATATTCGCCTGATAAAAATCAGGTAGGAGGCGTATTTGCCATATTTGCTTTAGCACCATGGGCATTTGTTGGCTTTGAGTCTATAACACATTCTGCTGCTGAATCAAAGTTTTCCTTGAAGCATTCTTTTAAAATCATGACTGTTGCTCTTATAACTGCAACTATAGCTTATATTCTTTTAGTTTTTCTAGCGGTCTCGTTTGTTCCGAAGGGGAATGTATCTTGGGTTGATTATATATTTAATCTCGGAAGTCATACAGGTATAGAAACCTATCCTACTTTTTTTGGAGCGCAGGAATCTTTGGGAGATGCTGGTAGAATAATACTTGGAATCGCTGCTCTTGGCGCTATATTTACCGGATTAATAGGTAATTATATAGCTTTAAGCAGACTCTTAGTGTCACTTTCTGAAGATGGTCTTTTTCCTGAGTGGATTGGAAATAAAGAGAAGAAATATGTACCGAAAAATGCGATTATTTCTATTCTTTTGATATCTGTTATTCTTCCTTTTTTGGGACGAACTGCTATAAGCTGGATTGTGGATGTTACTACAGTAGGTGCGACAGTTGCTTATGCATTGGCATCAGCTTCTGCATGGAAAACGGCTAAAGAAAATAAAGATTATAAAAATGTATTTATAGGAATAATAGGACTCATTATTTCTGTCCTTTTTGCGTTAGAGTTTTTAATTCCGAACATTGTTTCCATAAAGACATTATCTACAGAATCATATCTGATATTAACTCTTTGGAGTATGGGAGGGTTTTTATATTTCCGTTTATTCTTAAGAAGAGATAAAAAGAAAAGAATGGGAAGATCTATCCTCGCGTGGATGGTACTTCTTGGTCTTATTATATTTACTTCAAGCGTCTGGATGCGTCAGACTACAGATAATGCTTTGGAAAAATCGAAGAATAATATAGATAAACAATATAATATCGATGATGACAGTATTTTAGAAGCGGGTGAAAGCACTAATCTTATACATGAGATAGAGAACGTAAGAGAGACGATTAATATAACAAGTCTTATTCAAATAGGCTTAATAATTATATCATTACTTATTCTTCTTCAGATATATGGTATATTACAAAAAAGAGAGCAGGAGGTTGAGCTTGAAAAAGCTTTGGCAGAAGAAAGCAGTAGAGCAAAGACAAGCTTTTTATCTAACATGAGCCATGAGATAAGGACGCCTATGAATGCTATAATCGGACTGGATAATATAGCTTTAAGGGACCCTGATCTTACACCTCGAACAAGAGAACATCTTGAAAAGATTGGAGCAAGTGCAAACCATTTGCTGGGGCTTATTAATGATATACTTGACATGAGTCGTATAGAATCAGGACGTATGGTACTTAAAAATGAAGAGTTCTCATTTAGGGAATTTTTGGACCAGATTAATATTATTATAAACGGACAATGTCAGGATAAAGGTCTTCATTATGAATGTAATATCAAAGGAGCCATAAATGAGTATTATTATGGCGATGATATGAAGCTTAAGCAGGTGATGATTAATATTCTTGGTAATTCAGTTAAGTTTACCAATACACCCGGAAGTGTAACTTTTTCGGTTGAACAGCTACAGGAATTTGAAGGTCATTGTACTCTCAAATTCACTATGCGGGATACCGGTGTCGGAATGGATAAGGAATATATACCCAAAATATTTGAAACATTTTCACAAGAAGATGCTACCATGACTAACAAGTATGGTGGAAGTGGTCTTGGTATGGCTATAACAAAGAGCTTTGTGGAAATGATGAATGGAGAAATCACTGTTGAGAGTGAAAAGGGTGTAGGCTCTACATTTACTGTAGTAGTTACTCTTGGAGTATCGAGTCGTAGTATAAGGGAAGAGGGCGGTCTGCATTTACCTGAAGGATTTAAAGCTCTAGTGGTCGATGATGATGAGATTGCTTGTGAGCATACACAGCTTGTGCTTCGTGCCATAGGTATAGAGTCTGACACTGTTAAAGATGGAAATGTAGCTATAAAGCTTCTTAAGGAGGCCTACGACAGCAATAATGCATATGGATTGCTTCTTTCGGATTATAAGATGCCGCAAATGAACGGATTAGAGCTTGTTAGAGCTTTACGTAACTTTGATAATAATGAAACTGCTGTTATTATGCTTACGGGATATAATTGGGATATAATAGAGAAAGAAGCTAAGACGGATGGAGTGGAAGGGATTCTTGC